>CAZRVW010000001.1:0-82946 GCA_964603645.1 uncultured Novosphingobium sp.
CGAGCACCCACTCGGCAGAATTGCGCGACCAGATCGCGATCCTGTCGCCTGGCGTAGCACGTTCGAGTAGCCACGAGGCGACCAGTTCGGTCTTGTCGAGCAATTGTGCATAAGTGAACCGGCGCAGGTCCTCACCCTCGCGCCAGATCAGCGCATCGCGCTCGCCGAACCGCGCAACCTTGTCGCGCAGGCATTCGCCAATCGTCTGGTCGAGCAACGGATAGCTGGTGTCGGCGGCGATATGCGCGAGGCCGGAGGCGGGATCGGGTTTTCCGTCAAACATCGGCAATCATCTGAACTGTCGGAAGAACTCCCGCAAGTCCGATACGATCACATCGGGCTTTTCGGCAGGCGCAAAATGGCCGCCCTTCTCCTCAACTTTCCAGCTTTGCACGTTGTAGACCCGGTCCGCCCACTTGCGCGGCAGGTTCCAGACATCGCCGGCAAATTGCAGGACGCCGGTGGGCACCGGTACCATGGGCTTGTCGTCATTGATGAAATCGCCCTTGATGCCGTCGCCCCTGCCCGGATTGAAATAGTACATGGCGGCGGACAGGTAAGTCTCGGTCAGCCAGTAGATCATCACGTTGTCGAGCAGCTCGTCCTTGGTCCAAACCGACTCGATGTCGCCGCCGGTGTCGGCCCAGTCGCGCCGTTTCTCGACCAGCCATGCGGCAAGACCGACCGGCGAATCGTGCATGGCATAGGAGATGGTCTGCGGCTTGGTCCGCTGGATGTGCATGTAGCCCGAGCCGGTGTTGTAATAGTCCGCCATCTTGGCGCCGCCCGCCAGTTCGTGCTCCTCGAAGTCCTCCGGAGCGGGCTGCTGGCCGCCAATCGGGATCAACAGGTGGATGTGCACGCCCATCACCCTGTCAGCATGACGGTGCCCGAGCATGGTCGAGACCGCCGAACCGATGTCTCCGCCCTGGGTTCCGAACTTGTCGTAGCCGAGCTTGTCCATCAGCTTGACGTAAAGATCGCCAGCCTGGGTGAAGTGAATGCCCGGCGTCGTCAGCGGGCTGGAGAAACCGTAACCGGGCAGCGAGGGGCAGATCACGTCGAACGAATCCGCCGGATCGCCGCCGTAAGCTGCCGGATCGCTCAAGGGTCCGATGATCTTGCGCATGTCCCACCAGGTCCACGGCCAGCCATGGTTGATGATCAGCGGAACCGGGTTGGGGCCCTTGCCCTTGGCGTGGACGAAATGGATCGGCACCCCGTCGATCTCGGTCTTGAACTGGGGCAGCGCGTTCATTTCGGCTTCGCGGGCGCGCCAGTCGTAGTGCTCCTGCCAATAGGCGACGAGCTCGCGCATGTAGGCAAGATTGGTCCCCGCCTGCCACTGGCTGTTGTCGCCGATCTCACCTGGCCAGCGGGTGCGCGACAGCCGCTCCCTGACGTCATCAAGGGCCGCATCGGGTATGGCAATGGTGAACGGCTCGATCGACATGCAGGCTCCTCGCGTTTCTTCAAGCGGACGGCTATAGCCAATGATACTCCCGCGTCCATATTTCTTGCGATATAGTGTGGATCATAGTATCGCGCGGGCAGAGAGAGACCAAGGCTGGCGGAGCACCATGAGCAACCTCACGATCAAGCAGCTGGACTGGCAATTCGACGACGTCGACTTCTACTTCAATCCGGCAAATCGCGAGTTTTCGGCCTTCATGAACAACATCGGTTTCATGGCGGTTGGGCTGGAGCGCTATTTCTGCAAGGCGATGAAGGACGCCGAAGCCCGCATCACGGACCCTGCGGTGCTGGAAGAATGCAAGATGTTCAACCGGCAGGAAATGGTTCACTCCAAAGCGCACTACAAGCATTGCAAGGCGCTGATCGCCAAGTATCCCGGGCTGCAGGAAGCGCTCGACCGCTGCATCGAGATGTTCGACAAGCTCTACGAACGCGAAAGCCTGAAGTATCACCTGTCCTACATGGGCGGGCTCGAATCGGCCTTCACCCCGCTGTTCGGCACGATCATCGATCATCGCGACGTGCTGTTCGGCGGAGATGCGCGGGTGAGTTCGCTGTTTCTCTGGCACTTCTGCGAGGAGATCGAGCACCGTTCCTCGGCGATCACGGTCTACAACCACATCATTGGCGAACACCTGTACCGCATGCGCAACATCAAGCCGATGATGGCGCACGGGCGCGAGGTTTCGCTGATGCTCCAGGACGTGTTCCGCAAGTCGGTGCCCGATTTCGACACCGAGAACTACTTCCTCACCTGGTCGCAGGTCCTCCCAAAGTGGACGGCGCGCAAGATGGGCTGGAAAATCCTGCTCTCGCAGCTTCCGTTCTACCCGCATGACGGGCAGCGCCTGCCCGCCTATTTCGCGGAGTGGAACCGGCGCTACGATGCCGGCGAGGACATGCGCACGGCCTACAAAGGACCGGCGCTGGCGGCGGCCTGAGCGCGGCTCACGCCCTCCAGAACAGCGTTTCGTCCTCGCGCTCGATCCGTCCCGAGGTTCCCACCGGCTCGGCCTTGCCGTCGGTCAGGAAAGCAATCGTCGCGGCATCTTCGGCGGGTACGCGGGCAACCACGCGCCGCCCGTCTGGCGTTAGCGTGACGACCGTCCCGCCGGTCGGATCGCCCTCGCGCGAGTGGAACACGGTGTAGGTCTCGATGGTCGCCGGGCCTTCATAGGTTTGATCGTTGACCGGGATCGGTCCGCGCCGGGCATCGGCCTCGGCATTGAACTTGTAGTCCTGCGGGAACGAGAAGCCCTCGATCGGCTCGCTCGACAGCACCAGCGTATGGTGATGGGTGCAGTAGCCGCCGTTGCCGTAAAGCAGGCCCTTGCCGCCCCCTTCACGCAACTTGCCGACCATCGCCGCCGTGGCATGCATCATGTAATTGCCGAGCGGCCCGCCGCCAAAGGTCAGCCCGCCGTGGACCGTCAGCGGCTGGTCATCGCCGACGCCCAGCGTGCGCCGCGCCATCTTGGGCACGACCGGGAAGCACGAATAGAGCTCGATGTGGTCCATGTCGGCAGCCTTGAGGTGATTTTCCTCGAGCGCCTTTTCGAGGCTGACATCCATCGCCGGGGTGCCGGTGAAGGCATCGCGATCGAGCGGCCCTTCGGCCTCATAGGCCTGCGCGCCCGCACCGACATAGACCAGCCGCGCCTCGTCGATTCCCGCCGCGAGGGCCGTCGCCAGACTGGTGACGATCACCGCCGCGCCCTGATTGACCGACGAATTGGCGACCTGCAGCTTGGTGTAGGGGAACGACAGCGGCCGGTTCTCCGCCGTCGGCGTGACGATCTCATCGGCCTTGCGCGGCTTCTTGATCCACGCGCCTTCCGCATCGACCGCGACTTCGCTCATTTTCGACCAAATGCGTCCGGATTCGGCATTCGCCTCGTCGAGCGACTGGCCCCACGCTGCACGGGTGGCGTTCTCATAAAGCGGGTAGATGTCCTGCGGCGCGGTCAGGCCGTAGCGGCGCACAACGTCGGCGGCGACGGCGGCGGCATTGCCGAACAGTTTCCTCCCGCCATCCTGCGGACGTTTTGCAGCCGTGCGCAGCGCCTCCCCGCCTACGGCAATGCACACGCTCGCTTCCCCTGCGGCTACGGCATTGGCGGCATCGCTGATCAGCTGGATCGGCGCATCGCCATAGGGCGGTTTCTCGATCCGGGTCGCCGGCGAAATCCCGAGCTGCTGTGGCAGATCGCCGAGCACGTCCGCACCGGGGAACGCCATCTGCTGCACATTAGCCAGCCAGTCGCACTTTTCCAGCCAGCCGCCGCCCGCGTCCTTGACGGCGTTGCGGATCGCAGCAGCCATCAGGCCGGTCGAATCGAGCCCCTCCATCGGATCGTCGGGCCGGTCGTTGACCTGTCCGACGCCGATGATGACGGGGATGCGATTGGGATCGGTGCTGGAAGTCATGGTCGGTTCGCTTTCGTTTCGAATGTAAAAAAGATCGGGCCTGTCGCTCAGCCCAGGCAGGTTTCGTTGGTCACTTCCCAAGCTTGGCCCGGTCCGGGCTCGAAGCCAAGGTCGGCGCGAATGTCGTCCAGCTGCCAATCGAGATAGCTTTCCCATTCGACCATCATCAGCGGCATCCGGATGGCCCTTCCGGCCCTGATTCCGAGTTCGGTCGCCTCAAGGATCGTCGGCAGACCTTGCGGATAATTGAGCGCGATTCGCGAATAGCCCGCTGCGGTGATGAACAGCTGCGGCATGTTGGCGTATCGCGCCAGCGCCGGGTTGAACGCCTGCGCGTTGCAGGTCACGATCATCATGCCCAGTGCGTGTTCGCCCGCCGGGTCGGGCCCGAAGCCGCTGACGATATGCTGGATGTCGTGGCCGCCGCCGGACCGCAGCCGCAGATAGTCGACGTCGTCGACCGCCTCGCGTGCCTCGTTGAGGAAATTGATGTCGAGCCCACCGCGCGTCATGAATTCGAACACCGCCGCGCCCAGTGTTCCCGGCTTGGCCCCGCGCAGGTCGTCGGCCTCGTAGCGCGAGACTTTTCGCGCCTCTATCCAATCGCGGAAGGCGGGATTGATATTCTTCTCCAGATCGATCGCCTCCTGCACTTCTTCGCGATCGGTGACATCGGCAATCCCGCGCAGCATGTCGGGCACATCGTAGGTCGTGGGCACGTCGTGACCGTATCGGCGCAGGGACCGCTGCGTGAACGCGTGGACGAACAGCGGGCTGTTGAGATAGCGCGAGGTCGATAGCGGAACGCTGCCCGCGGCCGGCTGATTGTCGCCGCGCATGTAGGAATCGACCTTGTCGGTGAGGACGGGGTTGCTCGCCATCTACGCTCTCCCGCTGCTCCTTCAATCGTTCGCCATGAGTTCGACCAGGTTGCCGTCCGGGTCCTTGAAATAGACAGATTGCGCCTGATTGCCTTCGTTGTCGATTCGCGGGCTGGGCCCGTCGATTATCTCGACGCCATTACGCTCAAGCAAGGTGGCCGCCTCTTCGATTGTGCCGCTGATGCGGAAGCAGATATCGACCGAGCCGGGCGTGGGCTTGTCCGCAACCAGATCGATGCCGTTGCCGAGTTGGTGGACGTTGAGCCGGACCGCGCCGCCGATGATGACGGTGCGCACCAGCGTCTTGCCATCGGGAGCATGATCGAACGGCACCTCGGTACCGAACAGGCGGTCGTAGAACTGCGTGGTGGCGTCCACGTCGGCAACCGTGATCGCAACATGATCGATGAATCTGAGCAGCGCCATGGCAGGCCGTTTCCTCTTCCGGATCGATTAATGGGACGACCTTGCATCATTATGGACACACGGCGCAATCCAATACAATATGAGCCAATGCATATCGCAGCATTGCTGCAGCGATTCTTGGGAGATCAGGTTTGTCTACCGAAACTCAGCGTTCCAATCCGGCGACCACCGTGCCGCAGCATGCCGACATCGTGGTGATCGGTGCGGGATTCGGGGGAATGTATGCGCATTACCGGTTCCGCCAGCTCGGCATGAGCGTGTTTGGATTCGAGCAAGGCACTGATGTCGGCGGCACCTGGTACTGGAACCGCTATCCCGGTGCGCGCTGCGACGTCGAGAGCGTCGACTATTGCTACACCTTCTCGCGCGAAGTGCTCGAGGAGTGGGAGTGGAGCGAGCGCTATTCGACCCAGCCCGAGATTCTCGACTATGCCCGCTACGTCGCAGACAAGTTCGACCTGCGGCGCGACATCAAGTTTGAGACGAAGATCGTTTCGGCCCGGTATGACGAGGCGGCGAACCAGTGGACCGTTACGACCGATGGCGGCGATTCGATCACCTGCCACTATCTCGTCACTACGGTCGGCTGCCTGTCGGTTCCAAAGGATCCCGATTTCGAAGGCCTGGAGAACTTCAAGGGTGAGTGGGTGCAGACCGGCGCGTGGCCAAAAGAGGGCGTCGACTGGGCCGGCAAGAACGTGCTCGTCGTCGGCACTGGTTCCTCGGCGATCCAGACCATTCCGGAAGTTGCCAAGACCGCCAAGAGCCTCACCGTGTTCCAGCGTACCGCTAATTACACGGTGCCCGCTTACAACGGCCCCCTGCCCGAACGGCGCCGGGCCGAGATTGGAGATGATTACCCCGGCTATCTCGAAGCACTCAAGCAGACGCGCAGCGGCATGAACCTGGAAATGGCCACCGACAAGATGGCCGACGAATTCACGCCGGAGGAACAGCGCGAGCGCATGGAACAGGCCTGGCTGATGGGTCGCTGGAACGTGCAGGCCGTGTTCCGCGACACCACGATCAAGCAGGACGTCAACGACATGGTTGCCGGTTTCGTCCATTCGAAGATTCGAGAATTGGTGAAGGACCCGGAGACCGCCGAAAAGCTGATCCCCAGGGGCTATCCGCTCGGCACCAAGCGGCTGTGCCTCGACACCGACTATTACGACACCTTCAACCGGCCCAATGTCGGCCTGGTCGATATCAACGAAGAGCTGATTGTCCGCATCACCGAGACCGGCCTGCAGACCAGCGAACGCGAATATCCCGCTGACCTGATCATTTTCGCCATCGGCTTCGACGCGATGACCGGCCCGCTGGTCAATCTCGGGATCGAGGGGCGCGGAGGCAGGTCGCTCAAGGACGCCTGGGCGGACGGTCCGGAAAGCTATCTCGGCCTCGCCATGCCCGGCTTCCCGAACCTGTTCACCGTCAACGGCCCGTCGAGCCCTTCGGTGCTGGCCAACATGATTATGACGCTCGAACAGCATGCCGACTGGATCACCGGGTGCATCGAATACATGCGCGACAACGGCTACGACACGATCGAGGCGCGCGAGGACGCGACTCACGAGTGGGCCGAGCATTCGCGAATGGTCGCCGACCATACGCTCTTTCCCAAGGCCAACAGCTGGTACATGGGCGCCAATGTCGAGGGCAAGCCGCGCATGTTCATGGCCTATATCGGCGGGTTCGATAACTATACGGCGCGCTGCAATCAGGTTGCGGAAAGCGGCTTCGAGGGCTTCGATCTGAGCAAGAGCAAGGTGGAGCAGGCGGCATGAGCGCAATTGCCGAAGGCGGCGTCGCCATCGTCACCGGAGCGGCAAGCGGCATCGGCTATGCGCTGTCGGAGGAAGCCCTGCGGCGTGGCATGAAAGTCGTGGTGTCGGACCTGCGCGAGGAAGTCCTGGCCGAAGCGGCGAAAAAGCTCACCGGGCAAGGCGCGGACGTGCTAGCGGTGCGCGCCGACGTCACCAGCGAGGCAGATATTGTCGCCTTGCGCGACAAGGCGCTCTCGAAGTTCGGCAAGGTCAACCTGCTGGTCAACAATGCCGGGGCCTTCGTCGGCGGCTTGGCATGGGAAACCAGCGCAGCGCAGATGGACTGGATCGTCGACCTCAATTTCAAGAGCGTCGCTCACGGCATCCGCCTGTTCGTGCCCAAAATGATCGAACAGGGCGATCCGTGCCACGTCATCACTGTGGCATCGGCGGCGGGCATTTCGGTCTATCCCGGCTATGCCTCCTATTCGCCGACCAAGCACGCGGCGCTGGCGATTACCGAGGCGCTCTACCTCGATCTCATCGCCGAGCAGATCGGCAACGTGGGTGTCACCATCGTCATGCCCGGCATGGTGCGCACCGACATCATGAATCCCGAAAAATCGAGCCCCACCGCGCTCGGCCTCGATCGCGACGCGCGGCATGCCAATGCCACGGTGCGCGGGATCGAGACGACGATGACCAGCGCGCTGGACG
The DNA here is from genome assembly GCA_964603645.1 of uncultured Novosphingobium sp. GTDB lineage: Bacteria > Pseudomonadota > Alphaproteobacteria > Sphingomonadales > Sphingomonadaceae > Novosphingobium. Next base: position 7,697 of record CAZRVW010000001.1, read on the forward strand.
GCGCGATTGCGCCAGAGGAACTGGCGCGGCGCGTGTTCGATGCCGCCGACCAGGGCGAGCTTTACATCCTGCCCAATCATGAGGGCGAGGCGCTCACCGCGCTGACTGCGGCCATCGCCAATGGCCGCGCCACAGGTACCAATCCATGGCCCGCTATCATGGCGGGCATGAGTACCCGCATGTTCAACAAGCCCGAATAGAGAGACGGACGAGATGGCCCAGCAATTCGACACGATCATCCGCGGCGGCCTGGTCGTCGACGGGACCGGCGCGGAACCGTTCGAGGCGGACGTTGCGATCAGGGACGGCGTGATCGCGGAGGTCGGCAAGGTCGATGGCTCCGGCACGGTGGAAATCGACGCGGGCGGCCTCGTGGTCACTCCCGGCTTCATTGACCTGCACACCCATTACGACGGGCAGGCGATCTGGTCGGAGCGGCTCAATCCGTCATCTGGTCACGGAGTCACCACGGTGGTGATGGGCAATTGCGGCGTCGGCTTCGCACCCTGTCGTCCCTCGGACCGCGACTTGCTGGTCATGACCATGGAAGGCGTCGAAGACATTCCCGGCGTGGTGATGGCCGAAGGGCTGACATGGGAATGGGAGAGCTTTCCCGAATTCATGGCTGCGCTCGAGGCGCGGCAGCGCGACATCGACGTGGCGGTCTTCGCCCCGCATTCGCCGATCCGCGTTTACGTGATGGGCGATCGCGGCGCCAACCGCGAACCGGCCACCTCGGCCGATCTCGATGCCATGCGCGAACTGACTCGCGAGGCGGTCGAAGCCGGCGCCATCGGCGTCGCCACCAGCCGCACCCTGATCGACCGGCGCGCCGATGGCGCACCGGTGCCCAGCTTTGCCGCATCGACCGAAGAACTGGTCGCGCTGGCGCAAGGCGTGCGCGAAGCCGGTGGCGGTCTGGTCCAGGTGCTGCCCGAATTCGGCATGGATGGAAATCCGCCCAAAGTGGATTTCGAGATCATGCGCGATGTCGCGCAGGCAAGCGGCCAGCGGGTAACCTTCAGCATTGCACCGGGCCGTTCCGATAAGGCGAACGCGTTCTGGAGGGAGCTGATGGACATGGTCGATGGCTACAACGCCAGCGGCCAGGGTCCGATTCTCCATCCGCAATACGCACCGCGACCGGTTGGCATGCTCGCCAGCTTCGACTTGACCAGCAATCCGTGGGCCGATTGCCCCACCTACAAGAGCATTGCGCATCTTCCGCTCGATGAGCGCGTCAAAGAACTGCGCAAGCCCGAAATCAAGGAGCAGATTCTCTCCGAAACCCCGGACGACGCGATCATTCCGCTCACCGCGCTGACCCGCAACAATTACCACGTGATGTTCGAAGTGACCGACAAGCCGAAGTATGAACCCGAGCCCGGTCAGTCGATCAAGGAGCGGGCAGAGGCGATGGGCATCTCCCCGGAGGAGCTGGCCTACGACCTGCTGCTCAAGGACGACGGGCGCAACTGCCTGCTGGTCGCCATCGGCAACTATCCAGAGGACACGCTCGATCACCTGTGGCGATTCTACGACGATCCCAATGCCGTCATGGGCCTTGGCGACGGCGGCGCACACTATGGCCTGATCGTCGATTCGACCTATCCGACCTTCGTGCTCCAGCACTGGGCGCGTGACCGAAAGGGCCGCAGGCTCTCGCTGGCGCAGGCGATACAGGCAATGACCGGGCAACCGGCGAAAGTCATGGACTGGGACGATCGCGGCGTGATCGCGCCGGGCAAGAAGGCGGACATCAACGTCATCGACCACGCGGCAATGCGCATGGATCCGCCGCGCGTAGTGTCGGACCTTCCCGGCGGCGGACGGCGGCTCGACCAGCAGGCACACGGCTACCGCTACACGCTGGTCAATGGCGAGGTGATCGTGAAGGACGATGCGCCGACCGGCAAGCTGCCGGGCCGCGTGGTCAAGGGCGCAGGGGCCTCTGCGCAGACCGAAGCCCAGATGGAAAGCGTCGCCTGATGGCCACCCGCACGCTGCACCCTTTTTGCGAAACCGTTGTCGCCACGCGCAAGGAAGCAGGCATTCCCGAATATGCCTCGCTCGATCCGGCCGGCGCGCGGGCGCTGATGGCGCAGGTGATGGCCAATGCCCCGCCGCCCACCGATCTGCCCGATCTTGCCTCGGTCGAGGATTTCACCATTGCCGGTCCGCACGGCGACATTCCCGTCAGGCGCTACACGCCGCATGGCGAGGTGAAGGGGACCATTGTCTACTTCCACGGCGGCGGCTGGGTGCTCGGCGATCTCGATACCGGCGACGGCATCTGCCGCCGCTGGGCCGGATGGGCCGGGGTCGAAGTACTCAGCGTAGATTATCGGCTCGCGCCGGAATACCCGTTCCCCATACCGCTCGACGATTGCTACGCCGGGCTCGAATGGGCGGCGGCCAACATGTCCCGACCGCTGTTCATCGCCGGGGACAGCGCCGGTGGCAACCTGTGCGCAGGCGTTGCGATCAAGGCGCGCGACGAGAATGGACCGGCCCTCGCCGGACAGATCGTTATCTACGGCGCGCTCGGCTTCGATTTCGAGAGCGAGTCCTACCGCGAAGTCGGCGACATGGGCTGGATGCTCACCGAAGCGGACATGGTGTGGTTCTGGGCGCATTACCTGTCGGGCGAGGCGGACAATGCCTCGCCGCTTGCGGTTCCGCTCAACCTCAAGCACGCTTCAGGTTTGGCTCCTGCATTCATAACCACCGGAGATTGCGACGTTTTATGCGATGACAATCTTGCCTACGCCGAGCTCCTCAAGAGCGCGGGTGTGCCGGTCGAACTGCGCGTCGATCCCGGCATGTTCCACGGCTACTACTCGATGACCAGCTTTGCCGATCCGGCGAAAGAGGCCGTCGAAGCCACCGTCCGCTGGATCGGCGAGAGGATCGCCGCTTCACAATCATAGACGGCCCGAACAGGCCGCGTTAGACCTTCAGACAAATCAATACCGGGAGACACCATGAAAGCCGCAGTCCTTCGCGAAATAAAAGCGCCGCTCACCATCGAGGATGTCGATCTCGCCGCGCCGGGACCTGACGAAGTGCGTATTCGCACGATCAGTAGCGGCCTGTGCCATTCGGACTATCACTCGATCTCGGGAGATTTTCCGGTACCGATGCCGGCCGTGCTGGGTCACGAGGCTGCCGGCATTGTCGAAGCGGTCGGCTCGGATGTCACCGAATTCAAGAAGGGCGACCAGGTCGTCTCCTGCGTCTCGATGTATTGCGGCCACTGCCGCGAATGTCTCGACGGGCACAATAATGTCTGCGCCGACAAGCCTTCTTCGCGTCCGGCCGACCAGCCTGCACGCATCATCAAGGGCTCGGAAGTCTTTACCCAGTATGCCGGGCTTGGCGCTTTCGCCGAGGAAATGCTGATCCACCGCACAGGTGTCACCAAGATTCCGGAAGGCATGCCGCTCGAAAAGGCGGGCCTGCTCGGTTGCGCGGTGCTCACCGGCGTTGGCGCAGCGCTGAACGGCGCGGAAGTCAAGCCGGGCAGCACCGTGGCAGTGGTCGGTTGCGGCGGCGTCGGCCTCAACGTCATTCAGGGCGCGAAGCTGTGCGGCGCATCGCGGATCATCGCGGTCGACCTTAACGAGCGCAAGTTCGATCTGGCACGCACCTTCGGCGCCACCGATTGCGTCAAGGGCGGGCCGGACGCGGTCGCCGAAGTCAAGGAAATGACCGACGGCGGCGTCGACTATGCTTTCGAGGTGATCGGCCTGACCCAGACGCAGGAACAGGCGCTGATGATGCTGCGCCGCCTCGGCACGCTGATGGTCGTCGGCATGGCGCCGATGAATTCGCAGTTCAAGGTGCCCGGTGTGATGATGATGGCGCAGCAGTTGCAGATCCGGGGCTCGCTGATGGGTTCGGTGCCGTTCCAGCTCGCGATCCCGCAATATGCGCAGCTCTACCTCGACGGAAAGCTCAAGCTCGACGAGATGATCTCGCAGAACATTGCGCTGGCCGACATCAACGACGGCTATGACAAGATGATGGCTGGCGATGTCGCGAGGAGCGTAATCGTCTTCGACAGCTGATCGACGCCTGGTTCCACGGGAGAGGACATAATGGCGACCATTGCAGAGACCGCTCCGACACCGCCGGGTATCGACCCGTCGCTGGTGATCGACTTCGACCTGTACAACGACCGCCGCTTCGTTTCGGCAGGCGGCGTGTTCGAAGCCATGGGCGAATTGCGCGACCTTGCACCCGACGTGTTCTGGTCGACGGCGCTGGGCGGCTACTGGGTGATCCAGGGTTACGACGCGATTGTCGAGGCAGCCAAGCGCGGCGATCTGTTCACGTCCAGCCGCATGGGCATACCGCCGACGGCCGACGACGGCAGGCAGCGTCGGCGGCTGGCACCGCTCAATTACGACCAGCCCGAGCATGGTCCCCTGCGCACCCCGCTCAACCCGATGTTCACGCCCGCCGCGATGAACAAGTGGTCGGAGCATATCCGCAAGCTTGCGGTCGAACTGATCGAGAAGGTCCGGCTCAACGGTCAGGCGGACATGTTCGACGAAGTGACCGAGCAATTGCCGGTGCTGATCTTCATCGACCTGATGGGGCTGAAGCGTTCGGACTATCGGTTCTATCGCGCGCTCGCCAAGGCGGCGGTCGCCTCGCAGGATCGCGACGAGCGCTACGATGCAATGCTTGCGGCCTACCAGCTACTCAAGGGCGAGATCGAGGAACGGCGGGAGAACCCACGCGAAGACCTGATCTCGCGGCTGCTGGAGCTGGAAGTCGAAGGCAAGCCGATCACCGACGAGCTGGCGCTGGCCTATCTCGAACTGCTGTTCATCGCAGGGCTCGACACCGTCGCCAACGCCATGACTTTCGCGGTGCGCTATCTCGCCATGGACCAGGAGCTGCAACAGCGGCTGCGTGACGAGCCTGAGAAGATCCCGCATGCCATGGAGGAGCTGCTGCGCCGCCATGCTGTCGCCCCGGTGATGCGCACAGTGACGCACGATTTCGAATGGCGCGGTTTCAATTTCCGTGCATGCGATCCGGTGCTGCTCAACTATTCCGCCGCCAATCTCGACGAACGCATGTTCGAACACGGGCGCGAGGTCGATATCGACCGCGAACGGATCAACCATGTCGCTTTCGGCGCGGGCCATCACCGCTGTCTGGGCCGGAATCTGGCGCGGATCGAGATCGTGATCTTCTTCGAGGAATTGCTCAGCCGCCTGCCGACCTTCCGCCTCGCTCCGGGCGAGGACATTCCAATGATGGGCGGCAGTGTAATGTCGATCACCCGCCTGCCGATCGTCTGGCAGACGGACTGAGACGAGGGGAACGATCATGGCGACGCTGGCAGACACACCCCCGCCCAAGGGCATCGATCCGGCGTTGGTCATCGACTACGATTTCTACGACGATCCGCTCTACTCCAGCGCCGGCGGCATTCCCGAAGCCATGGTCGAGCTGCGCGATATGGCGCCCGACGCTTTCTGGTCGACGGCGCTGGGCGGCTATTGGGTGATCCAGGGCTTCGAGGCGATAGTCGATGCCGCCAAGCGCACCGACCTGTTCTCCAGCGTCAAGATGGGTATCCCGCCGCGCCCCGAAGACGCACTGATGACCCAGTCCGCGCCGCTCAACTACGATCCGCCCGATCACGCGGCCCTGCGCGCACCGCTCAACAAGGTGTTCACGCCATCGCAGATGTACCGGCGGGTCGACCAGATCCGCGATCTGGCCATCGAATTGGTCGACGCTATTGCGCCCCTCGGCAAGGCCGACTTTTTTGAGACGGTGACCGAGAAGATGCCGGTGCTGATATTCATCGACCTGATGGGTCTGGATCGCGCCGACTTCCGGACCTACCGCAATATCGCCACGGCAGGGATCAGCTCGACCGACATGCAGGAGCGGATCGATGCGGGCCGCGACGCCCGCCGTCTTGTCACCGAATGCATCCGCGAACGGCGCGTCAATCCGAAGGACGACCTCGTCACTTATATCACCCAGATGGAAGTGAACGGCGAGCCGGTCGATGACGATTTGGCGCTGTCCTATTGCATCCTCCTGTTTTTCGCAGGGCTGGATACGGTCGCCAACGCCATGGCTTTCTGCATGCGCTACCTGGCGATGGACCAGAAATTGCAGCAGCGCCTGCGCGAGGAGCCCGAAAAGATTCCGCACGCGATGGAGGAGCTGCTGCGCCGCCATGCCGTCGCCCCCGTCCAGCGCACGGTAATGAAGGACGAATGCTGGCGCGGCTTCAACCTGCGTAAGGGCGACATGGCGCTGCTCAATTATGCCGCCGCCAACATCGATGAGCGCGCGTTCGACCATGCCGACACGGTCGACATCGACCGCGAGCGGATCAATCACATCGCCTTCGGCGCGGGTGTCCATCGCTGCGCCGGCAGGCATCTCGCACGCATCGAGATCGTCGTACTGCTCGAGGAAGTGCTCAAGCGTCTGGGCACGTTCCGGCTCGATCCGGAAAGGGACGTCACGATGCGCGGGGGAGCTGTCCTGTCGATCGGCCAATTGCCGCTGGTCTGGGACACGATCTGAAACGGCAGGGAGTCGGTCATGGCAACACTGGCAGATAGCAAGAGCTTTCGCGGGATCGATCCGGCGCTGATGATCGATTTCGATTACTATTCGGACCGGCGCTATCGCGAACAGGGCGGCATTCCCCAAGCGATGGCCACGCTGCGCGACGAGGCGCCGGACCTGTTCTGGAGCACCGCGCTTGGCGGCTACTGGGTCGTGCAGGGCCATGAAGCGATCGTCGATGCGGCTGTCCGCACCGACCTGTTTTCCAGCGGCTACATGCGTATCCCGGCCAGGCCCGATCTGCCCGAGCCGCCGCTCAACGTTCCGCTCCAGCTCGATCCGCCCAACCATGCCGCCTATCGCGCGCCGCTCAATGCGGTGTTCACGCCCAGTCAGATGTACAAGCGCGTCGACCAGATTCGCGCGCTCGCTGTCGAACTGATCGAGGCCATCGCGCCGCTCGGTGAAGCGGACTTCTTCGACACCGTCGCCGAGAAGCTGCCGGTGCTGATCTTCATCGACATCATGGGGCTCGAACGCGCGCATTTCCGCGAATACCGCGACATGGCAAAGGCGGCGGCGAGCGAGCCGGATCAGGAAATCAGGCTCAAGGCTGTTCAGGCCGGGTCGGACTTGCTGGCCCAGGTGATTGCCGAGCGTCGCGCCAATCCGCGCGACGACCTCATCTCCTACCTGCTCGATCTCGAAATCGAAGGTGAGCTGGTCAGCGACGACAGGGTGCTCGGTTATTGCAAGCTGCTGTTCTTCGCCGGACTCGACACCGTCGCCAATGCGATGTCGTTCATCGTCCACTACCTCGCGAAGGATCAGGAGCTTCAGGCGAGACTGCGCCGCGAGCCGGAAAAGATTCCCCATGCCATGGAGGAAATGATCCGCCGCCATGCCGTCGCGCCGGTGGTGCGCATCATTGCCAAGGACGAAGACTGGCGCGGCATGCCGCTGCGCAAGGGCGACATGGCGCTGCTCAACTACCCGGTGGCCAATATCGACCCGCGCGTGTTCGACCATCCCGACACGGTCGATATCGACCGCGAGCGTATCAATCACATTGCCTTCGGCTCGGGGCCGCACCGCTGCCTCGGGCGGCATCTCGCGCGCATCGAGATCGTGGCCATGCTCGAGGAATTGCTGAGCCGCCTGCCCACGTTTAGGCTCGCGCCTGACGCTAAGGTGCCGATGCGCGGCGGCGGCGTGCTGACCATCGAATCGCTGCCACTGGTTTGGGCAGCTGGCCAACCCGCCCTTTGAGACAGGATATCTCATAACTTCTTGACCATTATGAGCGAATCAAGGAAATCTGGCGGATGGCAGCGAGTAGCCACGCCCCAAGACGCATCGGCCAATCCTGAGAGACGCATGACCAATCTCGTCATCCGCAAGATCCCCTTCGATTTCGAAGGAGTCGAATCTATCTGGAATCCTGCCAATCCCGCTTTCGCGGTGATGATGAACGCCATCACCTTCCAGGCGATCGCCTTCGAGAAGTATATCTGCAAGGCGATGAACGCGGCCGAGAAAATCTCGCGCAAGCCACACATCACCGAAGAAATCCGCGCCTTCAACGCGCAGGAAATGGTTCACAGCCAAGCCCATCGCAAGCACGCCAAAGTGCTCGTCGAGAAGCACCCCGGACTTCAGGACGCTCTCGACTACTGCGACGCCGAATATGAAAAACTCTATGAAGAGCGCGATCTCAGGTATCACCTGTCATACTGCGCCAATATCGAGGCGACCTTCACGCCACTGTTCGGCAATATCATTGAGCATCGCGGCGTGCTGTTCGCCGGGGGCGATCCGCGAATTTCCTCGCTATTCCTGTGGCATTTCGTCGAGGAAATGGAGCACCGCGCATCCGCCCACATCATCTATAATGATATCGTGCGCATTCCCTTCACCCGGTTCTTCAGGCTGCGCAGTGTTTTCGGCCACACCAGGATGCTGGCAGAGAAGATCTACGAAGTGTTCCACGAGAATGTGCCCGGATCGCGCACCTACGGACTTGGCGACGGCGTGGAGGCGATACCACCCGCCGCGCTCAAGAAGATGCGCAACGGCATACTCGCATCGCAGATGCCATGGCACCGGCCCGGCAGCGCCAGGGTTCCCGAATATTTCGAGGAATGGATGGCTCGCTATCGCGCTGGAGAAGACATGCGCTTTGCCTATTCAACCTGACGTAACGCCAATCCAACAAGTCAATTACCGGAGAGAATGATGGCCCTGGAAGCCCGCCCCTTCACCGTAGACATCCCGCAGCAGGCGCTCGACGATCTCGTCACGCGAATCGATCTGACCCGCTGGCCGGAGAAGGAAACGGTCGGCGGCTGGGAACAGGGCGTGCCGCTCGCCGAAGCGCGGCGAGTGGTCGATCACTGGCGCAATAAGTATGATTGGCGGCGCTGCGAGGCGCAGCTCAACGCGCACGACAATTTCCTCGCCGAGATCGACGGGCTCGACATTCACTTCATGCACATCCGCTCGAAGCACGAAAACGCCCTGCCGATGGTGCTCACCCACGGCTGGCCGGGTTCGGTGGTCGAATTTCTCAAGGTCATCGATCCGCTCACGAATCCCGAAGCGCACGGCGGGAGCGCCAATGATGCCTTCCACCTCGTGATCCCATCGCTGCCGGGATACGGCTTTTCCGGCAAGCCGACCGCGACCGGTTGGACCGTGCAGCGTACGGCCGACGCTTGGGACGCGATGATGAAGGGCCTAGGCTACGACAAATACATCGCCCAGGGCGGCGACTGGGGCTCTGCCGTCACTTCGGCCATGGCCATACAGAATCCGCAAAGCCTGCTGGCGATTCACCTCAACATGATCATTGCCCCGGCCAGCCCCGAACAGGCCGCCGATCCCACCCCGTACGAGAAGGAATTGATGGAGCGCATCGGCCTCTGGTCGCAGCAGGGACGCGGCTATTCCGAAGTGCAGAGCACCAAGCCGCAGACGCTCGCCTATTCGCTGGTCGATTCACCGGTCGGGCAAGCGATGTGGATCTACGAGAAATTCCACGGCTGGACCGATCATGGCGACCGCAGCCCCGCCGATGCGTTCGATCTGGACGAGATTCTCGATAACATCATGGTCTACTGGCTCACCGCCAGTGGCGGCTCTTCGGCGCGGCTTTATTGGGAAAGCCTCGGTAACTGGCCACAGGGCAAGTCAGATGTGCCGCTGGCGGTCAGCAATTTTCCCCACGAAATCATGCCGGGAGTGCGGCGCTGGGCCGAAAACCGCTATTCGAACATCGTCCATTGGGCAGACCTCGAAAAGGGCGGGCATTTCGCCGCGTTCGAACAGCCTGCGCTGTTTGTTTCCGAAATGCGCAAAGCCTTTGCCAGCCTGCGCTGAGCGCACGCTCCATTATTGATACAGGGTCGCTCATTTGCTATGGCGACGCCGACCGATTTGCGGGAGAGACATTGCATGTTCGATACGATCATCAGGGGCGGCAAGATCGCCGACGGAACCGGCGATGCCAGCTACAACGCCGATATTGCCATCAAGGACGGCGTAATCGCCGAAATCGGCAATGTTTCGGGCACCGCCACCAGTGAGATCGATGCCGACGGCGCGCTCGTCACGCCCGGCTTCATCGACCTGCACACCCACTATGACGGCCAGTTCGTCTGGGACGACACCATCGATCCCAGCTTCTCGCACGGCGTCACCACCGCGATCGGCGGCAACTGCGGTGTCGGCTTCGCGCCAGTCGAAGCGGAATTCCGCCGCCCGCTCGTCGAAATGATGGAAGGCGTCGAAGAAATCCCCGGAATCGTCATCGACGAAGGACTCGACTGGAAGTGGACGAGCTTCGGCGACTACCTCGACCGTCTCGACCAGAACAAGTACACGATGGACGTCGCGTCGCACATCACCCACGCGCCGCTGCGCGTCTTTGCCATGGGTGAACGCGCCATCAACCACGAGAAGGCCACGCCCGAGGATATCGAGACCATGGCTCGACTCGTACGCGAGGCAATGGATGCCGGCGCGATGGGCTTTTCCAGCGGTCGTCTGCTCGAACACCTGTCCAGCATCGGCGACCATGTCCCCGGCACTTTCGCCAACGATGACGAACTGCTCGCCATCGCCAGCGCCATGGGTTCTTCGGGCCACGGTGTGTTCCAGATGATCCCCAAGGGCGCGATCGGCAACATCATCGACCAGGACGACATGACCAACAACCGGGTGGCCGAAATGGAGCGCCTGGTGCGGCTGACCCGTGCGGCGGGTCGCCCTTCGACCTACACCGTCATTGAGTTTTCCGACGAGCCGGAAAACCGCAAATTCCTCGTCAGCGAAACCGACCGCGTGCTCAAGGAAAACCCCTCGCTCGAAATGCACCCGCAGTGTGCCTCGCGCGGCGTCGGCTCGATCATGATGCTCGATTCGCATCACCCCTTCAAATTCAAGCCTGCCTACCTCGAAATCGCGGACCTTCCGGCTGCCCAGCGCGCCGAGGCGATGCGCGATCCGGCGCGCCGCGCGGCCATTCTCTCGCAGGAAGATGCGCCGCCTGCAGGTAGCGATCCGATGATCGTGCGCATGGTTTCGCGCATGCCGATGACAGCGCCGAGGTTCGCCGTGATCGGCGACCACGTGGACTATGAACCGCTTCCCGAGCAGACGGTGGGGGCGCTGGCGAGCAGGACCAACATGACTCCGCTCGAATATCTCTACGATCACATCACCGCCGGCGACGGCACCAATGCGGCAATCTCATTCTTCCTCAACTACAACGAGGGCAACCTCGACGAGACCTACGAGATAATGAAGAACCCCAATGTCATTTCCGGCCTTGGCGACGGCGGCGCGCACGTCAGGCTGATTTGCGATGCCTCGCAGACCACCTTCCAGCTCGCCTTCTGGACCCGTGATCGTACGCGCGGTCCGAAGCTGCCGCTCGAATATGTCGTCCGCAAGATGACGCATGACAGCGCACGGCTTTACGGAATGAACGATCGCGGCCTGCTGCAGGTCGGCAAGCGCGCCGACATCAACGTGATCGACTATGACAACCTCCAGCTCGGCGTGCCTTCGATGAAATTCGACCTGCCGAGCGGCGCGCCGCGCATCCACCAGCCCTCGACCGGCTATCTGGCGACCATGGTGAATGGCGAGGTCACCCGCCGCAACGATGCGGACACCGGTGCACGTCCGGGCCGCCTCTATCGCAGCCGTCCGAACTGATCCTGATTAGGTCTGTGGCGCGGCCAGTCTGCTAATCGGCAGGCTGGCCGTTGCTATTGGAGCTTCTCGGAAAAGCAGGGCAGCTCAAGCCGCGCGCTCGAAAATCGCGGCTATGCCCTGCCCGCCGCCGATGCACATCGTCTCCAGCGCATAGCGGCCTTGCGTGCGCTCAAGCTCATAAAGCATCGTGGCGAGGATGCGCCCGCCGGTCGCCCCGATCGGATGGCCCAGCGAAATACCCGAGCCGTTTGGATTGAGGATGTCGTGGCGCGAATCGTCCTCGCTCCAGCCCCAGCCCTTGAGCACGCCGAGCACTTGCGGCGCGAAGGCCTCGTTGAGCTCGATGAGGTCGATATCGTTCCAGCCCATGCCGGTGCGCGCGAACAGCCGCTCGACCGCCGGGACCGGGCCAATGCCCATGCGCGAAGGCTCGCAGCCTGCCGCCGCCCACGAGTGGAACCAGCCCATCGGCGTAAGGCCGAGCTCTTCCAGCTTGTCTTCGGCCACGACGAGGCAGGCCGCCGCCGCATCGCTCTGCTGGCTGGCATTGCCGGCCGTGACCACGCCGCCTTCTTCCATGACCTTGAGCTTGCCCAGTGACTCGGGTGTGGAATCGCCGCGAACGCCTTCATCTTCGGCAAACACCACCGGATCGCCCTTGCGCTGGGGAATCTCGATAGGGACCATTTCCTTGTCGAACTTGCCATCCTTCCACGCCGCCGCGGCGCGCTGCTGGCTGCGCGCGGCATAGACGTCGCATTCCTCGCGAGTGATACCGTGATCGCGCGCAACGTTGTCCGCCGTCTCGATCATGCCGGTGATGACGCCGAAGCGCTCTATCGGCTGGGACATCACACGGCCGCGCGCCAGCCGGTCGAACAGTTCGATGTGGCCTGCCTTCACGCCGGTCCGGCCCTTGATCGTGTAATGCTCGACCTGGCTCATCGATTCGCAGCCGCCGGCGATCACCACGTCGGCGGCGCCGGTCTGGATCATCATCGCCGCATCGACGACGGCCTGCAGGCCGGAGCCGCAGCGACGATCAAGCTGATAACCGGGCACGCTGACCGGCAGGCCCGCCGCCAGCGCGGACCAGCGCCCGATCGCCGGGGCCTCGCCATTGCCGTAGCCCTGCGAGAACACGACATCGTCGATCCGCTCCGGGTCGACACCGCTGCGTTCGACCAGCGCGCGGATGATGATCGCGCCAAGCTCGCCTGCGGGAATCCCCGCCAGCTTGCCGAGAAACTTGCCCACGCCGGTGCGGACGGGGCTGACGATGGCGGCTCTACGCATGGTTAATCCTTGATTCTTCAGGCTGATTCGAAAAGCTTGCGCAGCTCTGGCTGCGAGACCTTGAGCGAAGGCGTGCGCGGAAAATCCTCCATGCAGCGCATCTCGACCGGCACCTGGTAGGGCATCAGCCGCTCCTTCAGAAACGCGCGCAGCTCGGCATCGTCCGGCGCTTCAGCGTCAGCCTTGAGCAGGTAGCCCGCGACCGGAACCTCACCCAGCCGCTTGTCGGGCAGGCCGACCACAGATGCCTCGCGGATCGCCGGATGCGCTTCCATCGCGGTCGCGACATCGGTTGGCTGGATCTTAAAGCCGCCCCGGATGATCGCCCCGTCATGACGGCCGCGTATATAGAGGAAATTGTCCTCGTCGAGTTCGGCAAGGTCGGTGGTGCGGGTCCAGTCCTTCGAGCCCGAATTGCCGCCGCGCAGTTCGAGCAGGCCCTGTTCGCCGGGTGCGAGCACTTCGCCGCTGTCGGGATCGACGATCCGGGCATCGACGCCCTTGTTGACCCGCCCGACCGCGCCGCGCTTGGCCTTCCAGTGGTCCTTGAAGTCCTGCAGGGTCCAGCCCGCGACGCCACCGGCAAACTCGGTTGCGCCATAAGCCTGCAACACCGGCACGCCGTAGCGCTCGAAGAAGGCGTCGGCGAGATCGGGATCGAGCGGCGCAGTGCCGGTGCGATAGGCCAGCAGGCTCGAATAGGTATCGTCGGGCAGGTCCGCATCGAGCAGCATTCTGAGCGCCGCCGGAGGCGCGCCCGCCACCTTGGGCCGGTGGCGCACCAGCGCGCTGGCGAACCCATCGACCGTGAATTTCTCGATGACGCAGATTTTCCGCCCACCGAGGAAATTGTTCATCACGTGGGTAATGCCCGAGATATGCGCGAGCGGGTTGGTGATGATCTGCACCCCGCTGCGCAACTTCGGTTTTTGCGCCGGATCGCGGCCCTTCTCGAAAGCGGCAGCGCCTTGCAGCGCCTTCTCGAAACGGTCGCGCGGCAGGGGGATGCGCTTGGGCGTGCCGGTGGTACCGCTCGACAGCATCTCGATGGCGACGCCGGGCGCATCGGGATGCTCCCACTTTGCCTGGTCGCCGGGCAGGCTCTCGATCAGGCGCGGCGCTTCGGTCAGTTCGGCGGGCAGAATGACACCAATCGAACCGATCTCGGCCGCCGCGTCCTTGAGGCCAGTGCGCTCCCACTCGTCTTCCAGCGCCACGATGACGGGCACCTTCGACTTGAGGACATCTTCTACGAGCTTTTCGTCCGGCGCGGACGCATTGATGCTGGCAACGCAGCGGCCGGTGCGGAACATCGCGATCAGCGCAGGTACCATCGGCGCGGAATTGCGCAGCAGCATGCCCACGCGCATGTCCGGATCGATGCCATTGGCTTCCAGGATCGCGACCAGCGCCTCACTCGCCGCGATGATCTCGCGCCAGGTCCACCAGCGCTCGCCAACTTCGAGCTCCGGCGCATCGGGATCGATGCTCGCATAAAGGTCGATCTGCTCGCTGAGCCACGAACGTTCGGTCGTCTCGGACATGCTTTGCGTTTTCTTTCCTGCTGAACCGCGGGCGATTGCCTCGCCCTGCACATAATTGGCGCGATTGCGCTAGTCCATGGCCTCGCCGTCGAATCTGCGACCCTTGAAATCCTGCTCGAACCATTCGTCGACAAGTTCGGAACAGCGGCGGCTGGCGAGGCGCGCAAGTTCGACGTCGCCGTCGATCACCGCGCGGGCAAGCCGCGCGCGCATGCGGCGATAGGTTTGCACGCGTTCGGGCCGGTCGATCAGCACGTCCTCGCTGCGCGAGGCCAGTGCGGCGAAATCGTAAAGGATCGCCATCAGCAGGTTGAGTACCGAGTTGTTCGCCAGCGCGCTGATAAGCTGGAGGAATTCGCGCTCGCTCTTGAGAAAGGCGCGATAGCCGTGCGCCATCTCGAGCGGTGCGGCCTCGTCCTGCTGAGCAAACTCCTCAAGCCGGGCGAGCAGGACCGGATCGCGATTGTTTATCGCCAGCACCGCCAGCTCTGCCTTGAGCGGGCCGATACCGTGGGTGATGTCGGTAAAGTCGGCATCGTGCGCGCGCAGGTATTGTGCGGCCATGCGGGAGACATTCATGGTGCTCGGGCGCGCCGAGAAATAGCCACCGCCCACGCCCCGGCGCACGGCGATGAAATTTTCCTGTGCGACTCGCGATGCTGCCTGACGCAAGGTCGCGCGGCTAACATCCAGTCGCGCGATCATCTCGTCCTCGGAGCCGAGAAATGCGCCTTCGTCGTTTTCAAGAGACAGGACTCGCAGCGCCTCGGCGGCGCGGTCCACAACCGAACGACCGGAATCGGGCGAGGTCAGAGCGGCCATTGACTGTCCTTTTTTCGCGTACAGTCGTTCGATATGGGGCTGGTCGCGCGAAATCGGCTCATTGGGAGTCTTTATTGAGTGTCCTTTATTATTGCAAATGCCGCGTCATGCTGCAATGCAGCGTCGCAACAGGAGCAACAGCATGAGTCTCGCGGGCAAGACACTGTTCATCAGCGGCGGTAGCCGCGGCATCGGCCTCGCCGTCGCGCTACGCGCCGCACGCGACGGCGCGAACCTCGTGCTCGCCGCCAAGACCGCCGACCCGCACGCGCACCTGCCCGGCACGATCTTCACAGCCGCCGAAGAGGTCGAGGCCGCAGGCGGCAAGGCCTTGCCGCTGGTGCTCGACATCCGCGATGTCGATGCGGTCGAGGCCGCCATGGCGCAAGCGGCGGAGCACTTCGGCGGGATCGACATTCTCGTCAACAATGCTTCTGCGATAAGCAAGACGCCGACGCTCGAAACCAAGGCCAAGCGCTACGACCTGATGCACGACATCAATGCGCGCGGCACCTTCTTTGTCTCGAAGGCCGCGGTGCCCTACCTGAAGAAAGCGGCCAATCCACACGTCCTCACCATGTCGCCGCCGATCAATCTCGATCCAGCTTGGTTCAAGCCGCATGTCGCCTATACGATGAGCAAATATGCCATGTCGATGACGGTGCTGGGCATGGCCGAGGAATATCGCGATGTCGGCATCGCCTTCAATTCTCTATGGCCGCGCTACGGCATCGCCACGGCTGCCATCGAGTTTGCCGCCGCCGATGCCGACCAGCTCAAGCATTGCCGCACGCCGGAGATCATGTCTGATGCCGCATACGAGATCCTGACGCGGCCCTCGCGCGAGTGCACCGGAAACTTCTTCATCGACGATACCCTACTGGCCGAAACCGGTGTGACCGACTTTTCCAGGTACCGGGTCGATCCTTTGCTGCCGCTGCGCGTGGGCATGTTTCTGTCCGACGACGACCTGCCGCCGCCCGGCAAGCACTAGGGCTTAGATCACCCCGCCCGCTTCCAGCGCCGCGATCTCCTCCGCGCTATATCCGAGTTCCCCCAGAACCTCGGCGTTGTGTGCGCCGATCGCGGCGGGCGGATTGCGGATGTCTGCAGGCGCACCGCCCAATTCCACCGGGGCACGGACCAGCGGCGCGTCCTTGCCGATATGCGGCACGAATGTCGGCGCGACCATACCCATGCCCTCGACCTGCTCATGGCTGCGCACGTCCTTGGGCGACAAGACCGGCCCCGCCGGAATGTGCGCGGCGGCCAATTCGTCGAGCGCCTGCGTGGATGTGCGCGAATCGCACCAGTCCTGCATCCGGCCTGAAAGAAATTCACCGTTCTCGGCCCGCGCTTCGTCGCTGATAAAACGCGGATCCTGGGCCCATTGCGGCTTGCCCATCAGTTCCGCCCAGCGCTTGAAGATCGGGTTGCCGACGATCTGGGTGACGATCCAGCCATCCTGCGTGCGGAACGAATCGGTCGGCCCGTTGAGGAACGAACGGTTGCCGATCGCCTTGCGACCGACGCCGGTCATCGCTTCCTCGATCATCGCGGCCGAGGCGAAGGACAATGCCGTGCCAAGCAGGTTGCAATCGACCTCCTGCCCCTTGCCGGTGCGCGTGCGCTCGAACAGCGCCAACATCACCCCGTAGGCAGCAAACAGACCCGTCGAATGATCTACCCAGGTCACCGGCGTGCGATAGGGCACGTCGCCGGGGCCGGTGAGATATTGCGAGCCGCTCATCGCCTGGCCGACGCTGTCGAAACCGGGGCGGCTCGTCCAGGGGCCGCGCGTGCCGAACGAAGAGATGTTGGCAAGCACAATGTCCGGCTTGATCGCGGTCAGCGAAGCATAGTCGATTCCCATGCGCTTCAGCGCATTGGCGGGCACATTGGCCACCACCACATCGGCGCTGGCGACCAGTCTATGCAGCACCTCTGCCGCCCCCTCGGCTCGGGGATTGAAGGTCATGCAGCGCTTGTTGCGCGCCAGCTGGAGGAACCCAGCGCCCTCGCCATTGTCGGCAACCGGACCGAGGAACCGGTCCTCGCCGCCGCCCGGACGTTCCAGCCGGATCACGTCGGCGCCGAAATCGGCAAGCAGGGTCGCACAGTAGGGACCGGAAACATAACGTCCGAAATCCAGCACTCGGATACCGTCCAACGCCGCCATTCCCGCACCCCTGTCCATTGGTTCACCAAAGGACGGCGGGCCTTGCATATCGGTGCGATTCTCGCAATAGCGACCCCAATTCCCGCTGCTCGCCACGCTGTGCGGGCTGGCTTTCGTACGGAGACTGCCTTGGACCAGGAAACCTTTTCCCTGCTGCGCGAAACCGTGCGCCGCTTTGTCGACGAACGGCTCATCCCCAATGAGGATCGGGTCGAGGAAGAGGACGCCGTTCCGCCCGAGATCATTGAGGAGATGAAGGAACTCGGCCTGTTCGGGCTCACCGTGCCCGAGGAATACGGCGGGCTTGGCTTGACCTCGTCGGAAGAAATCCAGGTCATCTACGAGATGGGCCGAACAAGCTTCGCCTACCGCTCGGTGATCGGCACCACGGTCGGCATCGGCAGCCAGGGCATCGTAATGGACGGCACCGAAGAGCAGAAGCAGGAGTGGCTGCCGAAACTGGCCGAAGGCATGTTCGCCAGTTTCGCACTGACCGAGCCGGACGCGGGCTCGGACGCCGGTTCGGTCAAGACCCTCGCGATCCGCGAAGGCGACAATTACCGGGTCAACGGCACCAAGCGTTACATCACCAATGCGCCGCGCGCAGGCATGTTCACGCTGATGGCGCGCACCCAGCCCGACGTGAAGGGCAGCGCGGGCGTCACCGCCTTCATCGTTCCGGCCGACACGCCGGGAATCAGCTTCGGCAAGCTCGACAAGAAGATGGGCCAGAAGGGCACCATGACCTGCGACGTCATCTTCGACGATGCCATTGTCCCGGCCGCCAACATCATCGGCGGCGTTCCCGAGCGCGGCTTCAAGACCGCGATGAAGGTTCTCGATCGCGGGCGTATTCACCTCGCGGCGCTGTCAGCGGGGATGTGCGACCGACTGGTGCAGGAAAGCGTGCAATATGCCGTCGACCGCAAGCAGTTCGGTCAGGCCATAGGCGCTTTCCAGCTCGTGCAGGGGATGATCGCCGACAGCCGCACAGATGCCTATGCCACATGGCTGATGGCGCAGGATGTCGCGCGCCGGTTTGACGCGGGCGAGAACGTGTCCCGCGATGTCGCCTCGACGAAGTATTTCGCCAGCGAGGCGCTGGGCCGCGTGGCCGACCGCGCGGTGCAGATCCACGGCGGCGCGGGCTACATGGCTGAGTACAAGGTCGAACGGTTCTATCGCGACGTGCGGCTGATGCGCATCTACGAAGGCACCAGCCAGATCCAGCAAACCATCATTGCCCGCTCGCTGCTGCGCGATGCGGGCCTGAAGGTCTGACACAGACAGGGATAGATTCATGAGTGACGTAAAGACGCTGGGCGTCGTCGGCGCCGGACCGATGGGACAGGGCATTGCCCAGATCGGCCTGCAATCGGGGCTCGAGGTCGTGCTCTACGATCTCAACCGTGAAGCTCTGGAGAAGTCGGCGGAAACGATGTTCGGCTTCATCGAGAAGCTGGAAGGCAAGGGCAAGCTCGAAGCCGGCGCGACCAAAAGCGCGCGGGCGCGGCTGACGCTGGCGACCGGCGTTGCCGATTTCGCCAAGTGCGAGGCGGTGATCGAGGCGATCATCGAGCGGCTCGAGCCGAAACAGCAATTGTTCGCCGAGCTGGAAGGCGTGCTCGCGCCCGATGCGATCATCGCGTCGAACACCTCGTCGCTGTCGGTCGCCGAGATCGCGGCGGGCTGCAAGACCAAGGACCGCATCTGCGGCCTGCACTTCTTCAATCCGGTCCCGCTGATGCGACTGGTCGAGGTCGTGGTCGCGCCTGGCACCAGCCAGGCCGTGGCAGACCGAGCGGTCGCACTCTCGCACAAGATCGGCAAGGACCCGGTGGTGGTGAAGGACGGGCCCGGCTTCCTCGTCAACCTGCAAGGCCGCGCCTATACGCAGGAAGGCCTGGCGGTCGTGCAGGAAGGGGTCACCGATCCCGCCACGCTCGACAGGATCATGCGCGATGCCATGAATTTCCGGATGGGTCCCTTCGAACTGATGGACCTCACCGGGATCGACATCAACTATCCTGCCTCGACCTTCATATACGAAGGCTATCAGCACGATCCACGCCTCAAGACGACGACGCTACACGCGCTGATGTTCCATTCGGGCGACTATGGCCGCAAGACCGGCGCGGGGTTCTACTCCTATGCCGATGGCGCGGGAGCGGTGACCGAAACACCTGCCGCATCGGCCAATCCGCCGAGCTTCAGCCCCCGCATCGGCGAGGCTTCGGCCGATCTCGATGCACTGGCGAGCGACGTGGGCTGGACCGAAGGCAGCGACGTTACCTTGATCGCGCCGATTGGCGAGGATTGCACGACCGCCTGCGCGCGGCTCGGCCTCGACCCTAGGACCACCGTCGCAGTGGACTGCACCGCGCGCACCAACATGCACCTCACCGTCATGGCTGCGCCGGGCGGCGGAGACATGGCCGCGCAGGTCGCCGACTGGCTGCGCTCGAAGGGCTTCAAGGTCGAATGCATCAAGGATTCGGCCGGTTTCGTGCTCCAGCGCGTGCTCGGCATGATCGCCAACCTCGGCTGCGAACTGGCGCAGATCGGCGTCGGCAAGCCCGAGGACATCGATCTCGCGATGAAGCTTGCGCAGAACTATCCCAAGGGGCCGATGGAGATCGCCGACTGGCTGGGCGTCGAAAAGCTGCACACGATCATGCTGGCAATGCAGGCCGTGACCGGATCGGACCGTTATCGCCCGGCACTGTGGCTGCGCCGACGCGCGCTGCTGGGCCTTTCGGTCTACGAGGCCGACTGAATGTATCAGCTGCTAAGCGGCATGACTGTGGTCGAAGGCGCGGCGTTTATCGCCGGGCCGAGCTGCGGGCTCTATCTCGCGCAGATGGGCGCGAACGTGATCCGCTTCGATGCGATCGGCGGCGGGCCGGATTCGAAGCGCTGGCCGCTCGGGCCCGAGGGTCAGAGCCTCTATTGGGAAGGCCTCAACAAGGGCAAACGATCGATCGCGCTCAATCTCGGCAAGCCCGAAGGGCGCGAACTGGCGCAGCGGATCGCCACCTCCGACGAAGGCCTGTTCGTCACCAATTTTCCGGTGAACGGTTTCCTGTCCTACGAGACGCTTTCAGCCCTGCGCGCCGACCTGATTGCGCTGCGCGTGATGGGCTGGGCAGACGGCAGCCCGGCGGTGGACTATACGATCAACGCCTCGGTCGGCGTGCCCTACATGACCGGCCCTGCCGACGACGACCGGCCGGTCAATCACGTCCTGCCCGCGTGGGACTTGCTGGCGGGCGGCTACGGCGCCTTCGCACTGCTCGCCGCCGAGCGCGAACGCGCGAAATCGGGCAAGGGCCGCGAAGTGCGGCTGTCGCTCTCCGACCTGGCTGCCGCGACGATGGGCAATCTCGGCAATGTCGCCGAAGTGCTTTCGACCGGCGCGGACCGGCCGCGCAGCGGCAACAACCTGTTCGGCGCATTCGGGCGCGATTTCGTCAGCGCCGACGGCGTCCGAGTGATGCTGGTGGCGATCACACCGAAGCAGTGGAACGGCCTGGTCTCCGCGCTTGGCATCGAGAGCGAAATGGCCGCGCTGGAAACCGATCTGGGCGTGTCGCTGACCAAGGACGAAGGCGCGCGCTTCACTCACCGCGCCAAGGTCGATCCGGTATTCGAGAAGGCCATCGCGACCTTCCCGCTCGAGAAACTCGGGCCGATGTTCGACGAGGCGGGCTGTACATGGTCGGTCTACCGCTCGCTTCACGAGTCGCTTGGCGCTGAGCCGCGCCTGTTTGGCGCCAACGAGATATTTTCCGACGTCACCCACGCAGGCGGCATGACCTATCCGACGCCGGGCGCATTTGCGCGCCTGCCAACCGACGAGCGCGCGCCCGCCGCGCCCAGCCCGACGATCGGCGAACACACCGACGAGGTGCTTGCCGAATTGCTCGGAATGTCGAGCGGCGAGATCGGCGCGCTCCATGACCAGGGCCTCGTGGCCTGACCCAGACAATCGAAAGCGACTTCAAGATGACCGACTGGACCGCCCTTGCCGCAAGCGCCGCCGAAGCCGCGCGCGCCTATGCCAGCGCCGCGCAGGCCAAAACCGCTTCGGCTATAGCGCCCGAAGGCAAGATCGACGCTGCACTGGCCGACAAGGAACAGCGCATTGTTCACGGTTTCGCCTGGATCGCCACCACCGCCGAAGCGCTTGCCGCCACGGCCGAGTGGGCGGCAACCGGCAAGGCTGCTGGGCGTCATGGCGAAATCGAGGAGCTGGTGCTGAAGATCGGCTTTGGCGAATATCTCTCCCAGCTGATCGGCGGCGTGCCGATGAGCCAGAACGAGATGGTGCGCCCCGGTGAACTCGGGCTTCAGGAGGCCGCCGCCGCATTGGCCGCCGATCCCGCCGCCGCGCAATTCCTTGCCGAAGGCAACAGTGCCACCAATCGCGCCGCTTTGGCCGAATTGCTGGCGCAGGGACAGGTCCCCGACGAATCGCTCGACGATGAAACGCTCGACCTTATCCGCGACCAGTTCCGCTCCTTCGCCGCGGACCGGATCGCGCCCAAGGCTCACGAATGGCACCTGGCCGATGACCTGATCCCCGACGAGGTGGTCTCCGAAATGGCCGACCTCGGCGTATTCGGCGTCTGCATCAAGGAGGAATACGGCGGCCTCGGCATGGGCAAGCTCGCCATGGTGCTCGTCTCCGAAGAACTGTCGCGCGGCTGGATCTGCGCCGGATCGCTCGGAACCCGCTCGGAAATCGCCGGCGAGCTGATCGGGGAGAACGGTACCGAAGAGCAGAAGCGCAAGTGGCTCCCCGCACTGGCGGACGGTTCGGTGCTGCCAACCGCCGTCTTCACCGAGCCCGATACCGGCTCCGACCTCGCTTCGGTCCGCACCCGCGCGATCCGCGGCGACGACGGCTCTTTCACGATCAATGGCGCGAAGAACTGGATCACCCATGCCGCGCGCACCGACCTTATGACGGTGCTTTGCCGCACCGATCCCGACACGCCCGGCCACCGCGGCCTCTCGATGCTGCTCGCCAGCAAGACGCGCGGCAGCGATGCCGCGCCCTTCCCCGACGAGGGGCTCGACGGCAGCGAGATCGAGGTGCTCGGCTATCGCGGCATGAAGGAATATGCGCTGTCGTTCGACGGCTTCCATGTCGATGCCGAAGGGCTGCTCGGGGGCGAGCAGGGCAAGGGCTTTGTGCAGCTCATGCAGACGTTCGAAGGCGCGCGCATCCAGACTGCCGCGCGCGCGATTGGCGTGGGCTGGAATGCCTATGACCTGGCGCTGCGCTATGCGCTCGACCGCAAGCAGTTCGGCGAACCGCTGATCCGGTTCCCGCGCGTGTCGGACAAGCTGGCGATGATGGTCTGCGAACTGGTGATGGCGCGCGAGCTGACTTATTCGGCGGCGCGCCACAAGGACAGCGGCAAGCGCTGCGACATCGAGGCGGGCATGGCCAAGCTGATCGGTGCGCGCGTGGCCTGGACCAATGCCGACAATGCCGTGCAGATCCACGGCGGCAACGGCTATGCGCTCGAATACCAGGTCAGCCGCGTACTGTGCGACGCGCGCATCCTCAACATCTTCGAGGGCGCGGCGGAAATCCAGGCGCACGTTATCGGGCGCGGGCTGGTTTCGGCGCGGAATTGAGCTCTACAAGGTAACGCATATCTTGCCGAAGTGGCGCTGGGATTCCTGGTGGCGATAGGCTTCGGCCAGATCCACCAGCGGATAGGTGCTGTCGATGACCGGGCGCAGGCTGGTGGCTTCGATCCCGCGCACCATGGCGAGCTGATCGTCGCGACTGCCGACCGCGACACCCTGCACCGTCAGCTGCCTGCCGAAAATGCGGTATGTCGGTATCTCTCCGGCCAGCCCCGCAAGCACGCCGATCAGCGAGATGTATCCGCTGACTCGCGCGGCTTCGATCGATTGCGCAAGGGTTCCGGCCCCACCGATTTCGACGACAAGATCGACGCCGCGGCCATCGGTGAAATCCAATGCCGGTTTGCTCCACTCGGGAGTTTCCCGGTAATTGATGACATGATCTGCGCCGAGCGTGCGCAATCTCTCGAGTTTCTCCTCGGACGATGACGTCGCGATCACGCGTGCACCGGCAGCCTTGGCGAACTGCAGGGCAAAGATCGACACGCCGCCCGTTCCTTGCGTAAGGACCCAATCGCCCGGCTTGATACGGGGCCTGTCGATCACCGCTTTCCAGGCAGTTATGCCTGCACAGGTAAGCGTCGCCGCTTCGGCATAGCTGTAACCGGCTGGCATCTTCGTCACCCAGTTTTCGGGCACGGCAACGTATTGCGCCGCATAGCCATCGATATTCTCGCCAGGCAGTTCGGTACGGACGAGATCGTCCGCTTCGCCGCTCTGCCAGCGGGGATAGAACAGGCTGAACACGTCATCGCCTGCCTTAAGTTGCTCGACCCCTTCACCCACCTCGACGACCCGCCCGGCTCCGTCGGACATCAGCACGCGGCCATCGGCAACCGGCATCTGGCCGTTGGCCACAACGTAATCGTGGTAGTTCAGCGAATTCGCGCGAACCTCGATCAGGACCTGCCCGAATGCGACGACAGGCCTTGGACGCTGCGCCATGGCCAGATTATCAAGGCCGCCAGGCGCCTTGAGCGTCATGGCTTTCATGACGCTGTTAGAGCTTCCCGCCGCGCTCTCGCATCGCTGCCCAGCATGTCCATCACCATCGCGCGCTTCAGGAACAGGTGCGCGTCGCACTCGTTCGTAAAGCCCATGCCGCCATGCGTCTGGATGTTGGCCTTGGCGTTCTCCAGCGCTGCGCGCTTGGCGAGTGTGCGGGCAGCAGCAGCTTCCACCGCATCGTCCATGCCCGCGCCAAACACGGTCGCGGCGAACAACGTCTGCGTATCGGCCGCAGACGCCCGTGTCGCCATGTCTGCACAGGAATGCTTGATCGCCTGGAACGCGCCGATCGGCTGGCCGAACTGCTCGCGCTGCTTGGCGTATTCGACCGCCATGTCGGTGGTCGCCTGGGCAATGCCGGTGAGGTAGGCGGCGACCAGAACTTCAATCCGAAGCGCAGGCTGGGCATTGCCCGCCCCGCCCTCGATCCGCTCGAACGTCACGGTGTTATCGAGACCGCCATCGGTGGCGGATAGCGAGAGGTCACTGCGGGCGCGCAAGGACGCGCCGCCGGGACCGAACACCACCACCCACTCAGCGCCTTCGCCGTCGAGGACATAGCCGTCCGCGATTCCAAACGCAGCGCGCGTCTCGCCCGAAATCAGGGCATCGCGCGTCGCCTCGTCAGTCGCGAGATGCGGCGCGCATAGCTGCGCCAGAACGCCGGGTGACACGAGATGACGGCCGAGCGCGCGGGCGACCAGCGCCTCTTCGGGCAAGCCAAGACCAAGCCCGCCCTGATCCTCGGGGAGGCCGAGGCCAAAAAGGCCCAGCTCGCATAGTTGGCTCCACACTTCGGATTCCGCCGCACCGCCGTGCGCTTTATCCTCGCGGAGACGCTCGACCGGGAGCATGTCGGAGAGGAACGAGACGATCGTATCCTCGATCGCGCTCTGGTCTTCATCGGGTATCAGGTCGACGATCATACCGCTTTTGGTCCTTTCGGCAGGCCGAGCACCCGCTCACCGATGGTGTTGCGGCGAATTTCGGAGGTTCCGCCACCGATCGCCCACTTGAAGCATTCGAGGAAATGCGCCGGGTAGTTGTAGCCCGCGCGTTCGAGCGAATGCGGGCCGAGCAGGTCAAAAGCTGCCGCGTTAACCCGCCGTGTCAGTTCGCCGAAATAGAGCGCGACGATATTGCCTCCCGCACCCGGCACCGTCTCGTGCATGCCGCGCGAAATCGAAGCGGCCGTGAGCGAGCGCAACGCCATGACTTCGGACTTGAGCACGGCGAGCATTTCGAGCTGGGCATCGTCGGCGCCGCCGGGAGCCTCCTTCACCGCCTCGATCACCCGGTCGACCCGCGTCGCCAGCTCGATCTGGTGCGCGACGGTGCCGGTGCCGCGCTCGAAGCCGAGCGTGGTCATGGCCGTCTTCCAGCCCTGGTTGACTTCGCCAACCACGTTCTTGAGCGGTATCCGCACGTCATCGTAGAAGCACTGGGCGAAGTGTTCGAGGCCCGCCATGGTCTTGATCGGCCGCACTTCGAGGCCGGGAGCCTGCATGTCGCCGATGATCCAGGTGAGGCCGCGATGCCGCGTCTCGTCGGGGTCAGTGCGCACCAGCAGCTCCTGCCAGCGGGCGTGCTGGGCATAGGTGGTCCAGATCTTGGTGCCGTTGATGACGAGGTCGTCACCGTCGATCTCGCCCTTGCACTTGAGGCCGGGCAAGTCCGATCCGGCACCTGGTTCTGAGAAGCCCTGACACCAGTTCTCGGTGCCGTTGAGGATGGTCGGCAGATAGCGCGACTTCTGCTCATCGTTGCCGGAGACGATCAGGGTCGGCCCGGCATGGCTGAGGGCCACGAACATGCAGCCGGAGGGTGGGCCGCCGGCCAGCGCATATTCCTCGTGCCAGATGAGCTGTTCAAGCACCGAAGCGCCGCGCCCGCCATACTCGGTTGGCCAATTGATCCCGGCCCAGCCGCCTTCATGTTGCTTTGCCTGCCAGGCGAGATCGAAGTCACGCATGGCTTCGCCATCATCGGGCCGGTTCGTGGGCACATTGTCGGCCAGCCAGTCGCGGCATTCCCAACGAAACTGCGCCAGCTCTGCGGATTCGACGATCTTCATTGAAACATTGCCTTCAGCTCTCCTAGAGCGACTTTCAGCGATTGATTGCGCGGTAGCGCGTCCACAATGCGGATGTCCACCGGTTGCTGCCACGCCAACAGCCGGTCGGCAAGATAGGCGCGCAATTCCTCTGGACTCGCCTGCTTACCCGGCAGCAGCTCGACAGCCGCCACCGGCACTTCGCCAAGCCGCGCATCGGCGATTCCCAGCGCGGCGGCATCGGCAACGGTCTCATGCTCGCACAGCGCGGAAGCGATCGTCTCGGGCAGCACCTTGAAGCCGCCGCGATTGATCGCGCCATCAGCGCGACCGTCGATGAACAGGAACCCTTCGCTGTCGATATGGGCAAGGTCGGTGGTGCGGATCCAGTCAGGCCCGATGCGTTCGGCGAGCACTTCGAGCACGCCTTGCTCACCCGCCGATAGTTCCTCGCCGCTGTCGGCATCGAGCACGCGCAGTTTCGCAGTGGGGATGGCGCGCCCGCTGCTGCCGCGCTTGGCCTTGCCGAATTCCCGGTAAAGCTCGGGCGTCCATGCCGCGACGACCCCCGCGAACTCGGTCGCGCCATAGGCAAGGGTTACCGCAACGCCATACTTTTCCTCAAACTCGGCCTGCTGGTCGGGGTCGATCTTGCCGCCGCCGACGCCCACCACTTCAAGGCTGGCGAGCCGATCGGGCGGAACATCGCTGTCGAGCATCATGCGAATGCCCGCCGGGGGGAGCGAACCCCGCGTCGGCCGGAATTCGCGGATCGCCTCTGCCCATTCGCGCGGTCGGAACCGGTCAAGCAGGACCAGCGGCTGCCGGTTCATCAGCGGAGGCATGGCATAGCTGAGCCCGGAAATATTGCCCAGCGGCGCGGCCATGATCTGCGGTTTTGTTCCGCCGCTCCCGGCATACATGGTGCCACTGGCGGCGAGCGAGCGGGTGATGGTCTCGCGGCTCAGGGGCACCTGCTTGGGAGCGCCGGTGGTTCCCGAAGACAGCAGTTCCAGCGCGGTTTCGGCCGGCGGCTCGTCGAACGGTCCGTTACCGCGTTGCAAGAGCACAGCAACGCCACTGCAATCCGCACCGTCCGATACTGCAATCGCCATGCTTCCGGCCTTGCGCGCGGCGGCGAGCACTTTTTCGGTCCAGTCATCGTGTTCCGCCACAATCGTCGGCCTGCGCAGCCGTTCGATGTCGGCGGCGAGCCGCGCCGGGCTTTGCGCGGAATGGATCATGGTGAGCGCGCGCCCTGCATCGAGTGCGCCCGCCATCGTCGCGACATGGGCCGGGCGGTTGCGCGCCACCAGCGCGATACCGCCATCGGGCCCCGCCGCCTTGAGCACGGCGCCTGCCGTCTTCGCCATCCAGTCGCGGCTGTACCAGCGTCCGCCGTAATGGACGCAGTTCTCGCTGCCGGGAAAGAGCAGGTCTGGAATGACCGGGAAGGAAGCTGGCCGAGACACCTCCCTGCCCTATCTCCGTCATGATGGAAGTGCAATAGAGGATGCTCTATTGGGCATTATGGACTCGACATGCACCCCAAATCGCGGCAATAGAGGACACCCTATTAAGCCGAGGAGCGAGAAAATGGCCACGACGAGCGAAAAGACGAAGGACGACGGCCTCGTCCGCAGCATGCTGACCGACGAGTCGATCCAGTTGATGCGAGACCGTATCGGCTATCCGAATCCGACCGTCCGCACCGGCTTCACCGAAGACCCCTGGAACACGACGTGCAACGACGATGCGATCCGCAAATTCGCCTACTGCATGGGTGACGACAATCCGCTCTATTGCGATCCGGAATATGCGAAGAACACGCGCTGGGGCCAGGTCATCGCGCAGCCGGGCTTCGAGAAGTCCATGGGCATCATGGGCAATGCGCTCATGCCCAGCGAAGAGTTCGCCAAGGAAACCAGCAAAGCGCTGCGCGGCGTGCAGCTGTTCCATTCAGGCGGCGAAAACTTCTACTGGGCGCCGATCACCGAAGGCGTGAAGCTGTGGCGCTCGCGCTACGTCAAGCAGGTCGACGTCAAGGAATCGGACTATGCCGGGCGTTCCGCCATCGTCACCAACGGCCTGTGCATGTGGGACGAGAACGACAAGGTCTATGTCGACGGCGTCGACTGGTTCGTTCATGCCGAACGCAAGAAGCGTACCGACGAGAAGTCGAAATACGCCAAGGAAGAGCCTGCCTTCTACACCGACGAGGAACTGAAGGAGATCGAGGACTGCTACGACAACGAATTCCGTCGCGGCGCCGATACGCTCTACTATGAAGACGTCGAGGTCGGGAGCGCCATGCCGAAGATGGTCAAGGGCCCCTTCACCATCACCGACCTGATCAACATGCACATGGGTACCGGCTGGATCCTCTACGGCTGCTGGCCAAACCGCCTCGCCTACGAGGGCCGCAAGAAGCTGCGCGGCTTCTACACCCGCGATGAACACAATTCATGGGATACGCTGCAGCGCGTCCACTGGGACAAGGTCCTGGCCGACAAGGTCGGCGTCAAGATGCTGTACGACATCGGCGCAGTCCGTCAGTTCCACGTTTCGAACTACCTGACGAACTTTGCCGGTGACGATGCCTTCATCCACCGCATCAAGTTCGAGTTCCGCCGCTTCAACTACACCGGCGACGTCACCTGGCTGACCGGCGAGGTTGTCGACAAGCGGATCGACGAAAAGCTTGGCCCGGTGGTCGAAGTCGTTTTGCGCGGCACCAACCAGCGCGGCAACGACAACATCAACGCCACCTCGACGATCATGGTCGCGAGCCGCGAGCACGGCCCGGTCAAGCTGCCCGAGCCGCCCGCGCCGACGCCGCATCGTCGGCCGACGCCTTGATCGCAACCTAATTCCTTGGGAGAGGAAGCGCCGACTCGGTTCAGGCCGGGTCGGCGCAATCATTTGGGATAAGAACAATGTCCGATGCAATCGCCTGGCTGCGCGAGGAATGCGAGGAACTGGAAGCCTTGCTCAAGGGCCTTTCCGAGGCCGACTGGGACCTCGTCACCGATTACAAGGAATGGACCATTGCCGACCAGGTGATGCACCTGCATCAGGTCGACATGTGGGGCATCAGGGCTGTCACCGACCCCGAGAACTGGGACGACTACGTCAAGTCCGTCCGTGCCTATCAGGCCGAAGGCAAGACCCACTATGACGTCGCGCGCGAGCTGTTCGGCCAGATGCCGCGCTCCGAGCTCCTTTCGCTGTGGAGCAATGGCTGGCGCGAGCTGATCGGCAAACTCGAAGCGGTCGTCGGCGACGACAAGCTGCCATGGTTCGGCCCGCCGATGCGTCCCGATTCCTTTGCCGGTGCGCGCCAGATGGAGACCTGGGCGCATGGCCAGCGGATCTGGGACGTGCTCGGCAAGACCCGCAGGCCGACCGAGCGGATCAAGGGCATCTGCGAGCTTGGCGTTCGCACACAGGGCTGGACTTTCGCCAACCGCAAGATCGAGCGCCCGCCGGTGGCGCGAGTGGAGCTGACTTCTCCAGGCGGCGAGCAATGGGTCTGGAATCCCGACGCCGAAGGGCTGGTGAAAGGCAGTGCGCTCGATTTCGCGCTGGTCGTGGTCCAATCGCGCAATGTCGCCGATACCGGTTTGATCTGCGAGGGCGACAATGCCAAGGCGTGGATGGCGATTGCCCAGGCCTATGCCGGGGTGCCCGCCGATCCGCCCAAGCCCGGCACGCTCAAGGTGCCGAAATAGCATCTATCTGGGAGTCCCCATGGCCGAAGTCTCGCTGAGCCGCCCGTCCGATCACATCGCCGTCATCCGTATCGACCGGCCCGAGGCAATGAACGCCTTGAGCCTCAGCGTACGCCAGAAAGTCGCCGAATTCCTTCACGAGCTCAACGAAGATGACGAGACCCGGGTCATCGTGCTGACCGGTGGCGAAAAGGTCTTCGCCGCGGGCGCGGACGTCGCCGAACTGAACAAGCGTGACGTCCTCAGCAAGCAGTTCCGCTTGTCGCGCGTCGCCTGGGATGCGCTCGACTCCTGCCGCAAGCCGCTCATCGCTGCGGTCAACGGCTATGCGCTGGGCGGCGGCTTCGAAATGGCCCTGCATTGCGACATCATCATTGCCGGCGACGAGACGAAAGTCGGCCAGCCTGAAGTGCGGCTCGGCATCATGCCCGGCGCGGGCGGCACCCAGCGATTCGTGCGCGCCACCGGCAAGTACCAGGCGATGCGCTGGCTAATGACCGGCGACCAGATGCCTGCCCAGACCGCTTACGAAATCGGCCTGATTTCCGAAGTCGTGCCCGAAGCAGAGGTGCAGGCACACGCGATGAAGTTGGCCGAGAAAATCGCGCGCTTGCCCCCGCTCGCCATCGAGGCAAGCAAGCAGGCGGTGATCATGGGCGCGGAAGCTTCGCTGCCGACCGCGCTCGCTTTCGAGAACAAGATCTTTCAGCTTCTGTTCGCGAGCGAAGACAAGAACGAGGGGACCAGCGCCTTCCTTGAAAAGCGCAGGCCCACCTTCAAGGGCGAGTAATCGGCGAGCGAGCCAGCACCCGCCCAGCCCTTACAATTCCATCATGCCCGCATAGCGCTCGACCTGCGCGCCGGCCCCGCCGTGCCGCATCTCGAAAGCGATCAACTGGCGGAAGTGATGGCCGACCGGATATTCTTCGGTCACGCCGATGCCGCCGTGAAGCTGGATTCCCTGCGCGCCGACAAAGTGCCCCGCCTGCGCCACCTTGACCCGGCAGGCCGCCGCCATGGCCGAACGGTCGGAGCCATTGCGCACCAGCGCATCGAGACCGCGCAGCACCACAGAGCGCGCCTGTTCGAGCTCGATGAACATGTCGGCAAGCCGATGCTGGAGTGCCTGAAACTGCCCGATCAGCTGGCCATATTGCTGGCGCGTATTGAGATAGTCGCGTGTCAGCTCGAAAGCGGTCTGCATCACGCCCACGGCTTCGGCGCTCTCGACGACGTGTTCGCAATCGACAGCATATTCGATGGCTGAGAGCGCATCTTCGGCGATCAGCGTGGCCGAGGTGCCGTCGAGCACCAGATCGCCCGCCGGGCGCATGTCGAAATAGAGGTATTCGCGCACCTTCACCGCATCGGCCGCCACTTCGAACAGACCGATCTTGCCCTCACCAATCTTCGCCGAAACGAGAAAACTCGTTGCCAGAGGCGCGCCGAGAATTGCCGTCTTGGTTCCGGTCAGCACCCAGCCGTCGCCCGCCTTCTCGGCTTTCGTCTCGACCCAGGACGGATCGCCGCCCTGCCCTGCCTCGACATGGGCAACGAGCGCAATTTCCTCGCCCGAAGCCAATGCTTCGGCGCGCTCGGGTGCAAGCGCCAGGAGCAGCTGCGTCGCCGTCGCCGCGACCCCGACATAAGGCGCGGCAACCAGCCCCTTGCCCAGTTCCTCGGCAATGATGGCATTGTCGTAGACGTCGCCACCCAGCCCGCCATGGTCTTCTGGAACGGATACCATCAGCCAGCCAAGCTCAACGAATTGCGCCCATTGCGCGGCCATGTCCGCATCCTTGCCGGCCTCTGCCTCAACCCAGCGGGCCGCCGCATCGCGGAACATCACCTGTTCGTCTGAGGGGAGTACCTTCATGCCCATCGGCTCATCTCCTCAGCAGCTGGCCAGCGATGATGTTGCGCTGGACCTCGTTGGAGCCGCCGTAGATCGTCAGCGAGCGGCGGAACATGAAGTCGGACGAAACGCCATAGGCGTCGGGCCGACCCGGTGGATCGTTCGGCTCGCCCAGGAAATAGTCGTGCTCGGAGTAGTAGGGCAGCCCGGCCTCCTCCAGCGCCTCGATCATCAACGCGCCCAGTCGCTGCACCAGCTCGGTGCCGCGCACCTTGAGGATCGAGGGCGTCGGCGCAGCGCCAAGAATGCCCGCTTCTTCTTCCGCGACAACCCGCCACAGCGTCGCTTCGTGAGCCAGCACTTCGATTTCGAGCTGGGCAAGGCGGCGCCGGAAATGCGGGTCCTCGATCAGCGGGCGACCGCGAATTTTCGTCTCAGGGGCGATGGCCTTGATACGGGCAAGCTGGCCCTTGTGGCGCTTGACCTCGGCGCTGAACGTGCGCTCCTCGGCAAGCAGTTCCTTGGCATAGGTCCAGCCCTTGTTTTCCTCACCGACAAGGTTCGAGGCCGGAACCCGGACGTCTTCGAAGAACACTTCGTTGAGCTCATGCCCGCCGTCGATCGAGATGATCGGACGGATGGTGATACCGGGCGTTGACAGGTCGATCAGCAGGAACGAGATACCCGCCTGTTTCTTGCCCTCGGTCGAGGTCCGCACCAGCATGAACACCCATTCCGAATAGTGCGCCTCACTGGTCCAGATCTTCTGGCCATTGACGACATATTCGTCGCCGTCACGCACCGCGCGACACTGTAACGCGGCAAGGTCGGACCCGGCGTTCGGCTCGGAAAAGCCCTGCGCCCACATGATCTCGCCAGAGCGGATCTTCGGCAGGTGGAAGTCCTTCTGCTCCTGCGTCCCGTGATGACAGATCACCGGCCCGACCAGCGTCAGTCCCTGCGGGCTGAGCGCCGGGCAACCCGCGAGGAACACCTCTTCCTCGAAGATATGGCGCTGCGATATCGTCCAGTCCGGCCCGCCATATTCCACCGGCCAGCCGGGGACCGACCAGCCCTTTTCGTTGAGCTTGCCGGTCCACCAGACCACATCGGGCTTGTAGGGATGGTACATCTTCTTCCACCGCTCCGCCATTTCGGGCGGCAGGGTTTCCTTGATGAAGTCACGCACCATCTGGCGGAATTCGTCGTCGGACATCTGCGAATAGTCGGTCACGGCCTGTTCCTGCGTCGGGCTGCTCATGCGGGCAGCTTGAATTTCTGGACCTTGCCGGTCGGCGTGGTGGGCAAGCTGTCGCAGGCCACCACTTTGCGCGGCACCTTATAATTGGCCATGCGCTCGCGGCTCCAGGCAATCAGCTCGTCTTCTTCGATGGTCATGCCCTCCTTGGGCACGACATAGACGCAGCACACCTCGCCCATGCGCTCGTCGGGGATGCCCACAACCGCAAGCTGGAAGATGGCGGGATGGGCGATCAGCATCCGTTCGACTTCCGCCGGGTAGACGTTGAAGCCGCCGGTGATGAACATTTCCTTCTTGCGGTCGGTGATTGCGACGTAGCCCTGCTCGTCCATAAAACCGATGTCGCCGGAATGCAGCCAGCCGTCAGGCGTGATCGTTTCGGCAGTGGCGACCGGATCGTCGAGATAGCCGATCATGACGCTGATGCCGCGGATCATCACCTCGCCCGGTTCGCCGCGCGGCAGGATATTGAGGTCATCGTCCATGATCTCGACCTCTACGCCTTCGATCGCCTTGCCTGCGGTGTTGACAATCGTTTCCGGAGGATCGCCGACGCTCGACATGGTTGCCGTGCCGCTGCATTCGGTAAGGCCGTAACCGGTCAGCACCGTCGGGACGCCAAGATCGTTCTGGATCGCCTCGATCAGCCAGGGGCCGACAGAGGCCGCACCCGTCACCGAGACACGCACCGAATCGAGCGCGCCGGGCTTGCGCTCTGGCATCGCCAACAAGGTCTGGAACAGGGTCGGCGGGCCGGGCATGAAGGTCGCCTTGTCGCGCTCCACCCGCGCCAGCAGGTCCGGCCCGTCGAGCACGGCCTGTGGCAGCGAGGTGCCGCCCATCGCCAGACATACGACCCAGCCTGCCTTGTATCCGGCGGAGTGGAAATAGGGCCACAGCAGCAGGAACCGGTCGCGGTAGCCAAACGAGGTCGCCCTGGCCCACAGCCGCGCGGTCTTGACCGTCTGGCCGTGCGCAGAAACCACGCCCTTGGGCTCGCCCGTCGTACCGCTGGTGAACATGATGTCGCAAACGTCTTCGGGCTTGAGCGCGGCAAGGCGGGCCTCCGCCTCTTTGCGGTGCTCGGGCGTGGCAGTGGCCAGAAAGGCTTCCCAGTCAGGGCCGGTGAGATCGATGGCCCGGCGCAGCTCCGGCAAGTCGAGCCCGCGAACAATTTCCGCATGGCGCACATCTAGAAATTCCGGTGCTGCGACCGCCATCGCCGCTTTCGCCTTGCCAAGCGCATATTGCACTTCGGCGCCCTTGAAACGGGTGTTGAGCGGCACCATCACGCCTTGCGCCGCCTGAATCCCGAGGCAGGCGATCATCCACGCCGCCGAGTTCGGCCCCCACAGGCCGACGCGCTCGCCCGGCTGCAGACCCGCCGCCACGAAGGCAGCGGCCGTGTTCAGCATCGCCTCCTCCAGTTCGGCGAATGTCATGCGCAGGTCGCCGTCGATGGTGGCGAGATCGTCGGGCCACAACCGTGCGGCGTCGGTGACGAGGCCCGGAATCGTCAGCGCTGTGGTGGTCGGTGCGGTCATTTGTTCTCCGCGCGCTTGCGCATCTCGGTAATTGCGGCTCGGCACAGCATCAGGTTGCGCGATTCGAATTCGATCGCCTGATCGAGCGTCTGGTGGAGTACGGCGTTGAGATTGGTCTTGGCGTAGAACATGCCCTTGGCCGGCGTATTGGCCAGCTGTTCGGCAAGCGCCATGGTCTCGGCTTCAAGCTCGTCATCGGCACACAGCTTGTCGATCAGCCCGAATTCCAGCGCCTCTTCGGCATTGCGCTTCTTGTCGATGAAGAACAGCTGGCGCGCCTTGCCGGTGCCGAGAATCTGCGTCCACAGCCAGTTGCCGCCATAATCGCTCGACAGGCCCATGGCGATAAAGGCCGAGCGGAACTTGGCGGACGCTCCGGCATAGCGAATGTCGCAGGCCCCCGCGAGATTGAGACCTGCGCCGGCGCAGGCGCCGTTGATCATCGCGATCACCGGCTTGGGTGCCTCGTGCAACACGCGGCTGGCCTGCGAGCACTTGGCCAGCCAGGCGGCGCGCTTTTCGAAGCTCGACTTGGGCGGCGCCGCGCTTTTCACCTGATCGTCGGCCATCTTGCCGATCGCCCGGGTATCGCCGCCCGCGCAGAACACCTTGCCTGCGCCGGTCAATATGATGCAGCGCACGTTCTCGTCCTCGGCCAGTTCGCGTGCGGCGATCGGCAGCTCGCGCATCAACCCGCCATCGAGCGAATTCATCGCATCGGGGCGGTTGAGCGTCAGCACGGCCACACCGTTGTCGCGGCGGTCAATCAGGACATTTTCGTAAGACATGGGGTCTCCACTAAGCTGCCCCAGCTTTAATTAGAGTGCACTGAATTGCAAGGCGCGCGGTCAGTGTGTGGCGGCACCCGCAGCTCCAATTCCGGTTTCGGCCCGGAAGCGCTGCGCTTCGCATCCATCCCGGTCCATCACCGCCCGGCCCGAACGATCCATGATCGAGAAGAGCCAGATTCCGATGAAAGCCAGCGGCATCGAGATGATCGTCGGAGAGCTGTAAGGGAACGGCGCGGCCTCATTGCCGATCACGTCCTGCCAGATCGCGGGCGAAAGCACGGTAAGCACCAGCGCGGTGCCGATTCCGAGCGTACCGCCCACGACGATGCCGCGCGTGGTGCAGCCTTTCCAAAGGACCGACATGAGCAGCACCGGGAAATTGCCCGACGCCGCGATGGCGAAGGCAAGGCTGACCATATAGGCGACGTTCTGCGTCTCGAAGGCGATGCCCAGCGCGATGGCGAGCGCGGCCAGGACCGGGACGGTGCGGCGCGACACCTTCAATTCGCTGTCCGAGTCTCCCTCCCCCTTGCGGATCACGCTGGCATAGATGTCATGCGCGACCGCCGAAGCACCGGACAAGGTCAGCCCCGCGACAACGGCGAGGATCGTCGCGAAGGCGACCGCACTGACGAAGCCGAGAAACAGGTCGCCGCCCAGTGCGGTCGCCAGGTGGATCGCCGCCATGTTGCCGCCGCCGCGCAAGCTCCCGTCCGCTTCGAGGAAGGCCGGATTGCTGGCGACCAGGGTGATCGCGCCGAATCCGATAACGAAGGTAAGAACGTAGAAATAGCCGATCCACCCGGTTGCCCAGAGCACCGAATTGCGGGCTGCCTTGGCGTCGGGAACGGTGAAGAAGCGCATCAGGATATGTGGCAGGCCCGCCGTGCCGAGCATCAGCGCCAGCCCGAACGAGATCGCCGAAATCGGGTCCTTGATGAAGCCGCCCGGTCCCATGATCGCCGAGCCCGCGGCGCTTGCGTCCGCCGCCGAAGCACCACCTGCCGCAGCGACGCTCGCCTTGACCTCAACCGCGCGGGCGAACATCGCCTCGGGCGAAAAGCCGAAGCTTGCCAGCACCGCAATGGCCATGAAGGTGGCGCAGCCAAGCAGCAGCACCGCCTTGACGATCTGCACCCAAGTCGTCGCGATCATGCCGCCGAACAGCACGTAGCAGGTCATCAGCACGCCGACGATTGCCACCGCCCAAGCATATTCGAGCCCGAACAGCAGCTTGATGAGCTGGCCCGCGCCGACCATCTGCGCGATCAAGTAGAAGACAACCACTGCCAGCGTCGAAAAGGCGGCGAAGAGGCGCACCGGCGTCTGTGCGAAGCGAAAGCTTGCGACATCGGCGAAGGTGTAGCGGCCAAGGTTGCGCAGGCGCTCTGCCAGCAGGAACAGGATGATCGGCCAGCCGACAAGGAAGCCTGTCGAATAGATCAGGCCATCGTAGCCCGAAGCGAAAATCTGCGCCGAGATGCCCAGAAAACTCGCCGCTGACATGTAGTCCCCGGCAATGGCGAGGCCGTTCTGGAAGCCGCTGATGCCGCCGCCCGCAGTGTAGAAATCGGAAGCCGAGCGCACGCGCTTTGCCGCCCAGCGCGTGATCCACAGCGTCGCGCCGACGAACAGCGCGAACATGGTGATCGCGGGCCAGTTCGTCGCTTGCTGCTGCGTCTCCCCGGTCAGCGCATCGGCAAGCGCCATGGCCGGGACGGCGACAAGCGCCAGAATCAGAGCGCAGCGAGTTGCGGCGAAGGGGCCCTTCACGCGCCGTGCTCCTCACGCAGCGCCTGCATTGCCGGATCGTAGTGGCGGTTTGCGCGCCACACGTAGAGCGCGGTCAACGCAATGCCCGAGAGAATTACGCCAATGCCAACGGGAATCCCGAGCGTGGTCACACCGTCACCGATGGGCCGGGCGAGAATGTCGGGCCGGAATGCGATCAGGAGCACATAGCCATAGTAGATCGCGCAAATCGCGAAGGTCAGCAGCCAGGCGAAGCGAGCCCTCGCGCGCACCAAAGCCTCATAGCGCGGATCGCCTGTCATGGCGGTCGGCACCACTTGCGATTCAGTCATGGTCTCTCCCCCATCGGGAGAATTGGCTAGTTGAGAGCCTTGGCCTTGTCGAGCACGAAGCCTTCGTAGCCCTTTGCGGCGACCTCCTCGGTCACAGCCTTGTAGCCCGGATAACCGGCGACATAGAGCAGGAACCGGCGCGGCTTGCCGGGAATGTTGGAGCCCAGATACCAGGAGTCGCCCTTGGTATAGATCGTAGCGTCGGCCAGCTCGTTGCAATGCTGCACCCATTTGGCTTCCGCCTCTGGATCCGGCTCGATCGAGGTGTAGCCCTGCTCGTCGAGCCAGGTAATGGCCTTTGCGATCCAGTCCACCTGCTGCTCATTGGCGGTAATTACATTGGCAAGCGCCGAGCAGCTTTGCGGCCCGCCGATGATGAACATGCCGGGAAATTCGGAGACCATGATACCGAGGTAGGAATAGGGGCCGTCCTTCCAGGCATCGCGCAGGATCTTTCCGCCGCGCCCGACGATGTCCATGCGCGTAAGCGAACCGGTCATGGCGTCGAAACCAGTCGCGCAGACGATCATGTCGGCATCGATGTGCCGGCCCGATTTCAGGTTCACACCAGTCTTGTCGATCGAAGCGATCGGGTCCGATTTGACGTCGACCAGTTCGACGTTGTCCTGATTGTAGATCTCGTAATAATTGGTGTCGAGGATCACTCGCTTGGTGCCGAAATACTGGCTGGAAATCAGCTTTTCGGCGACGGCCTGATCCTTGACGATCTCGCGAATGCGGTCGGCGATATATTCACCTGCAATTGCGCTCGCCTCCTTGGTCTTGAGCGTGTCGGTGAAGGCGCGCTGGAAACCGTAGCCGCCATAGGCCCAGGCATTGTCGAAGATCTTCTCGCGCTCTTCCGGCGAGACGTCGAAGATCGACTTGTCGCCTGGCACGATCGGCGGATCGCTCGGCAGGCTCTGATAGAAAGTCGCGCCGATCAGCGTTTGCCAGAATTCGCGTAGCTCCGGATAGCGCGCCTTGATCTCTTCCTGCTCACCCTCAAGCAATGGCCGGTTGCGCGCCGGGATGATGTGGTGTGCGGTGCGCTGCAGCACGTAATGTTTGCCCGCGTCCTTGGAAATTTCCTGCGCGATCTGCACACCCGATGAGCCGGTGCCGATCTGCACCACTTTCTTGCCAGCGAACGACACCTCGTGCTTGGGCCACATGGCGGTGTGGTAGAATTCACCCTCGAACGTATCGAGACCGGGAAAATCCGGAATGTTGGGAGTGGAGAGCGGGCCGGCTGCCATGATCAGCCAGCGGCAGCGATAGGCGTCACCGCCTTCGGTGGTCACCGTCCAGCTATTGTCCGCCTCGTCATAAACGGCAGAGGCAACGCGCGTGTTGAAGTCGATGTCCTTGCCCAGATCGAGGCGATCGACGACAAATTGCGTATAGTCGAGGATCTCGGACTGGGTGGCGAAACGCTCGGTCCAGCTCCATTCCTGCTGGATCGCGTCGTCTATCGCGAGCGAATATTGCAGGCTCTCGACGTCGCAGCGCGCGCCGGGATAGCGGTTCCAGTACCAGGTGCCGCCCGCTTGCGATCCGGCCTCGATCACCCGCGCGCTGTATCCCATCTTGTCGCGCAGGCGATGGAGCGCAGCCAGACCGGCAAATCCGGCGCCAACCACCACCACGTCGAGCTCGCGTGTCCGTGTGGCGCTTCCCGCCTCGCTCGAAACCATGTCCATTGTCCAACCTCGTTCCCGTGTGCGTGTATTTGCGAGTGATTATGCAGAGCCCATGCTGCCGCCGCAATCATTGATCGTGCGCAACCGGCGCCGCGCGCGGCGCGCATGGCAAATCCGTAAATATGGACCCGCAATCATCTAACCAATTCGTGACTCGCAAATCGCGATTGCCTGTGCCAGAGCCGTGTGTGAACCCGAATCCCTTCGGGCCTGCAGAGCCTAATCAACGCGGAGATGGACGATGTCCGACCTGGTACTTTACGACGTGAAAGATCGCGTCGCCACGATCACTCTCAACCGCCCGGAACGACGCAATGCGCAAAACCCGGAATTGCTCGACCAGCTTCATGAATGCTGGGAACGCGCCGCCGAAGACGATGAAGTGCGCGTGATCCTGCTGCGCGCCGAAGGCCCGCACTTTTCCGCCGGCCACGACATGACGGGCGTGCGCGACAAGTCGCTGAGCAAGATTGGCGACAGCATCAAGGAAACCGGGACGCTGGAGCTCTATCGCTGGGAATCCAAGCGGTATCTTGGCTATTCGCGGCGTTGGCGCGAAATCCCCAAGCCCTCTATCGCGGCGGTGCAAGGCGCCTGCATTGCAGGGGCCTTGCTGCTGGTCTGGCCGTGCGACCTGATCATCGCCGCCGAAAACGCCCGCTTCTCCGATCCGGTGGTAATGATGGGCATCGGCGGCGTCGAGTATCACGGCCACACCTGGGAGCTTGGTGCGCGCAAGGCCAAGGAAATGCTGTTTACGGCGAAGCCGATCCTGGCCGACGAGGCCGAGCGGCGCGGCATGGTCAACAAGGTCGTGCCGGTCGAGGAACTGGACGCGGCAGCGCGCGAAATGGCGGTCGAAATCGCACAGATGCATCCCCACGCGCTCGAAATGGCCAAGCGCGTCGTCAACCAGACGCTCGATATTCAGGGTCAGTATGCCGCGATCCAGTCGTGCTTCGACATCCACCACCTCGGCCACAACTCGGCCTGGGCGCAGACCGGCCAGTTCGTGCTCGTCGATCACACTGCGGTCAAGGCAGCCGGCAAGGTCTGACGCGACCACGGGAGAGGATGGACAGATGAGCGACAACCAGGATCTTCTCGTCACCGACGAAAGCGGCGTGATGACGGTCACCCTCAACCGGCCCGACCGCCTCAACACGCTGACCTGGCCGATGATCGCGCAGCTCGACGAACTGGTCAGCCGCGCCAATCGCGATCCCGGCGTCAAGGTGTTCGTGCTGGCGGGTGCGGGGCGAGGTTTCTGCGCCGGGCACGATCTGTCCGCTATGGGCGGCGAGGATGGCGATCCCATCACCGACAAGTGGAAAAACGAGCCGATCTGGCTCGAACCCGAGCAGGTCGCAGCGCGGATGATCGAGGACAGCCAGATCTTCATCAGCCTGTTCCGCATGAACAAGCCGACCATGGCGGTCATGCGTGGTCCGGCGGCAGGCAGCGGGCTGGCGCTCGCGACCGCCTGCGACCTACGGATCGTCTCCGAAACCGCCTTCTTCAAGACGAGCTACGCCAGCGCAGGCCGCTGCGGCGAGCCGGGATCGGCATTCCTGCTGCAACGGCTGGTCGGCCCGGCCAAGGCCCGCGAATTCATGCTGCTCGACGAGAAGATCGACGCTTCGACCGCGCTTGCCTACGGCCTTGCCAACAAGGTGTTTGCCGACGATGCGCTCGACGCCGAGGCCGCGAAAATCGCCGCCAAGTTCGCCGCTGGACCGGGCATGAGCTACGCCGGCATCAAACGTAACCTCAACGCCGCCGAGCGGCTGTCGTTCGAGGATTGCGTTTCGACCGAGGCAGCGCAGAACGCGCGCGCTTCAATGTCGCACGACGGCAAGGAAGCGGGCCTCGCCTTCATGGAAAAACGTGCTCCGGCATTCCGGGGCTACTGAGGGAAAGACTGCGCCATGGGCAAACGCAAGCTGAAACAGGATGTGCGCGAGCACCTCGAAGGCTATTCGGGCGCGGCAGCGCGGCTCGACATCGACGA
The DNA here is from genome assembly GCA_964603645.1 of uncultured Novosphingobium sp. Taxonomy (GTDB): domain Bacteria; phylum Pseudomonadota; class Alphaproteobacteria; order Sphingomonadales; family Sphingomonadaceae; genus Novosphingobium. Next base: position 49,018 of record CAZRVW010000001.1, read on the forward strand.
GTATCTGACGTTCTTCACCGATGATGCAGTGATGCACGGCATCCTAGAAATGTTCGGTCAGACCGGGCCGCTGGTGGGCAAGGACGCGCTGCGGGGCTTCTTCGGTCAGGCCTTCGACGGATTGACCTGGCTCGTCCAGCTCAACTCGATCACCAACATCGACATCGGCAAGGACGAAAAGACCGCGACATCGAGCCTTGGCGTGCAGGAACGCGCGGGCGGCGACGATGGCTCGATCATCATGCTTGGTCGCTATGACGACAAGCTGGTGCTGACCGATGATGGCTGGAAGTTCACCGAACGCCGGCTGACTGTTTACAAATTTGCGCCGGTAACAGAGGCTGGGCAGGCCTAGGTATCAGGCATGGAGCGGGGGCAGATCCGAACGTGATGACGCGGCCATGTCAAAGCTGAGGAAATCGGTGGCGGGCGGCCCCGAGGCCGGCAATGGCGACCGCGCCCAGCCAAGGCTGAAGATCGCCGGACGCGTCGCCGCCGAGCTGCGCCGCGAAATCGTCACCGGCAAATTGCGCCCCGGGGACAAGCTCCACAACGAACGTGAATTGCAGGAGCAGTTCGATATCTCGCGCCCGACGCTGCGTGAGGCGCTGCGCATGCTCGAATCCGAATCGCTGATCGTGGTCACGCGCGGCCAGCATGGCGGCGCGCGGGTGCAGGAGCCCAATCCCACGGTTCTCGCCCGGCAGGTCGGCGCCTTTCTGCAGATGAAGGGCGCGACGCTGCAGGATGTGTGGACGGCACGCATGCAGATCGAGCCTGGTGCTGCACGCATGCTCGCCGAGAGCCAGTCGCGTGACGCTATCGAGGCCATGCATGGAAATATTGCGAGCGCCAAAGCCGCGCTCGACGACCCGGTCGCCTACGGCCACCTCACCAATGATTTCTCGCTGATCCTCACCCGGCATTGCGGCTCGCTGACGCTCGACACGATGGCAACGCTGATCCAGGACATCGTCGATGCCCAGCACGTCGATGTCACCGTGCGCACTTTCTCCCAAACCGGTGGCAAACGGATGCGCGAACTCAATATCCGCAGCCGTGAGAAATTGACGGTGCTGGTCGAAGCTGGCGACAGTGCCGGGGCAGAAAGCTTCTGGCGCAAGCATCTCGAACAGAGCGGCAAGGTCGTGTTCAGCGCCTATCAGGGCGGCAAACCCATCGACATGGTGCCGCTTCCCGAGGCGGACCAGTCACGCAAGGTTTCGGGTTAGATCACAAGTCACGAACATCGAGGGAGAAACGCAGGGCAATGCGCACCGTCCATTCCGGCATCGTCGATACGCTGATCGGCTTCCGCTCGCAGCGGGTCACCCCGGCAATCGCGGCCCTGCGCGAGAGCGACAAGGCCGAACACCATCCGCACGGCTACATGTTCAAGGAAGTGCCCGACGAGCTGGAAGAGGGGGCCGAATTCGACTCGATCGGCGAGACGCTCTCGCTGATGGATCAATATGGCATCGAGATCGGGCTGGTCAGCCACACCATGCCGGAAACGCCGAAGGCGCTGCGCGAGCATCCCGACCGCTTCATCGGCTGCCTCGCGGTCGACGGCAATCGCGGCATGGACCAGATCCGCGACATCGTTGCCCTGCATGGCGAGGGCGCGATCCGCGCCGTCTCGACCTTCCCGGCGGGTGTTCACCCGCCGATCCCGATCAACGACAAGCTATGGTATCCGGTCTATTCGAAATGCGTGGAGCTCGATATCCCGGTGTTCGTCGCGGTCGGTGCGCCGGGTCCGCGGGTCAAGATGATGCCGCAATGGCCGGGCTACCTCGACGAGGTGTGCTACGACTTTCCCGAACTCAAGATCGTCATGCGTCACGGCGCCGAGCCCTGGGCGGACCTTGCCGTCAAGCTCATGTTGAAATGGCCGAACCTGCACTATTCGACTTCGGGCTTCGCTCCCAAACATCTGCCCAAGGACATCATCCACTTCGCGAACACGCGCGGGCGCGAGAAGGTCATCTACGCGGGATATTTCCCGTTCGGTCTTGAGCTGGAACGCACCTTCCGCGAGCTTGACGACCTGGACTTTCGCGAGGAGGTCTGGCCGGACTTCTTCACCAACAATGCGCGGCGAGTGCTGAATCTGGGTTGAGGAAACGCCAGCCGGGACTTGATCGGGGCACCGGCCTCTTCCGGATCGGCGTGTCGGTCGGTATTCTGCGGCGTTCACGCCATAGACCAAACATCAATTTCCTACGTGACCGCAGACGGCTATCGTAGTCACCAAACCATGCCCAGTCCCGCCGCCTGCATTGCACTCATTCCCCGCGATTCATGCCACCCGGAAACCGGCGTTTCCCGATTCTGCGCGAAGTGTCACCCTAAGCCCCGGAAACCCGCAGAAACCTGCGCGTTTCACAAGGGTGACGGACGGGGTGGCAAGTGTCACTTGTGTCACCCTCAACTGCGGCAATGCCAGCGCGGCAAAATCGGGCGCCAAACCCCACTTTGCTTTCCCACGCGTTTCGGGCACTTTGCAATGCAATCGCAAGTGACGGGGAGAGAGGCATAAATGAACGGTATTCTTTCCGGCCTGCGCGTGCTCGATCTCTCTCGCGGCATTGCCGGGCCGATGACCGGCATGATGCTTACCGACCAGGGCGCGGACACAATCCTGATCGAGCCGCCGGGCGGCGACTGGCTGGCCGACGTCGGGCGTTGCCGTCTCGGTTATCGCACATGGCATCGCGGCAAGCGCGCGATCCAGCTCGATCTGACCGACGAGAAGGACCGCGAGGTGTTCCTTGCGCTGGCGCTGCATGCCGATGTCCTGATCGAAAGCTATCCGCTGGGCACCGCGCAGAAGCTCGGGGTCGATTACGAGGAACTGAGCAAGGCGAATCCTCGCCTGATCCATGCCTCGATCGACGGCTATCGCGACACCTCGCACCGGGATCGCCCGGCCTACGACCTGCTCGTCTCGGCGCGCATGGGCCTGCAGTGGGAACACCGGTCATGGCCGGAAACCTCCCTCTACCGCATGGCGAAGGCGCCCGATCCTTTCCCCGATTTCGACGTCGATTGGGAGCTCAAGCAAGGTCCGCCGCGCGAAGGACCGATACTGGCGGGCGTGCCCACCGCCTCGCTCGGGACCTTTTACGGCCTGACCGCCGCCATCGGCGCGGCGCTCGTCTCGCGCGAGCAGAGCGGGCGCGGCCAACACATCCAGACCTCGATGATGCAGGGCTGCGCCTATTCCGCCCAGACCGTGTGGCAGCGCGCCGAACAATACGATGCGCCCGGCTTCGCCACCTGGATCTACGGCAGCAAGGCGCCCAAAGGCCATTTCAAGTGCTCCGATGGGAAATGGATTCACCAATGGGTGCCCAATCCGCGCTTCATGCTCGGGGCGTCGGCAGGCGAAGCACTCGATTCGACTCCGGACCTTTCCACTCGCGACGATCCCGACCGCCTCGGCACCTCGGTCGAGGAAACCTTCGTCGTCGCCTACTATAACGAGCAGATCGCTCCCCGGGTCGCCAAGTTCCCCAGCGATGAATGGGTCCGCGCCGGGGCAATTGCCGACATTCCGCTGCAGATCGTGCGTACTACCGAAGAGGCACTGACCGACCCGGATTTTCTTGACTATGGCGCGATCCGCGAAGTCGACGACCCGATGTTCGGCAAAGTGCGGCAGGCGGGCCGCTTCATCGAATATGGCGCCACGCCAAGCGAACCTTCAGGCGTCGCACCCTTGCCGAACGAGCACGAGGCGGACGTGCGTGCCGAAGCCGAACTGCTGAAGTTCACCGAGCCGCAGCCTGCGCCCGCCGCCGCTGGCGATGCGAAGCCTCCGCTCGACGGCATTCGCGTGCTCGATTTCGGGCTGGCGCTCGCTGGCCCCTACGGCACCCAGACGCTTGGCGATCTTGGCGCCGATGTCATCAAGATCGGCGCCTTCCATGACGCCTACTGGCACCGCAACCACATCGCGATGTGCTGCAACCGCTCCAAGCGCAGCCTGTGCATCGACCTCAAGCATCCCGGCTCGCGCGAAGTGCTGCACCGGCTGGTGGCAAGCGCCGACATCGTCCAGCACAACATGCGCTATGGCGCGGCGCAGCGGCTTGGCATCGACTACGAGAGCCTCAAGGCGGTCCGCCCGGATCTCATTTACTGTCACACGCTTGGCTTCCTGCCCGGTCCGAGCGAGAACCTGCCCGGCAACGAGCAGACCGGCGCGTGTCGGGCCGGTGTCGAATGGGAAGACGGCGGCATGTCGCGCGGCGGCAAGCCGATCTGGACGATGACGCAATATGGAGACACCGGCAACGGCGTGCTCTCGGCCATCGGCTTGCTCAATGCCCTGCGCCACCGGATGCGCACCGGAGAGGGCCAGTTCCTGCGCACCTCGATCGTCAATGCGCAATTGCTGAATGCTTCGCACATCATGGCGCGGCCCGATGGCGAGGGACTCGAACGCTGGCATCTCGACGGCATGCAGAGCCACTTCACCGCGCTCTACGGCATCTACCCCACAGCGGATGAATGGCTGGCGCTTGCCGTGCTGACGGAGCAGCACTGGAAGAATCTCGTTTCCGTTCTGCCCGCGCTGGCCGATGAGCGCTTTGCCGATGCGGAGGCGCGCGCGGCCAACGATGCAGCGCTGCGCGCTTTGCTCGAAAAGGTGTTCGCGGAGCGCCCGGCGTCAGAATGGTTCGCGCTGCTCGATGCGGCAGACGTGCCCTGCGAAATCAGCGACCCACATTTCGGCCAGGAGTTCCACGACGATGCCGAGATCAAGGCCATGGGTCTGACTGCGCAGTTCGACAACCCGGTTGTCGGCAGGTTCGATCAGGTCGGCCTATCCTACCAGTTCTCCGAAACGCCTGCCTCGATCCCGTATGGTCCGGTCGTGCTCGGTCAGGAAAGCGCAGAAGTGCTGGCGGAATTGGGCTATTCGCGCGCCGAAATCGATGCACTCGCGGCCGAAAGGGTGGTCGGCCTGTGGCAACCGGGCGAGCCGATGCTCGAAGGACGCAGGGAAATGGGTCTGTCCAAGGCGGCGCGGGAAGCCTCAAAGGCGGAGTAGTCCACTACTCCCGCACCAAGACCATCCCGCATTGGCGCCCTGCGCAGAGCGCCACTTTTGCGCCCTCGATCTGGTTGGGCGACGTGCCGCGCATCTGGCGCACGCATTCGGTCGCGTTGTTAAGGCCATGCAGGTAAGCCTCGCCGATCAGCCCGCCATTGGTATTGACCGGGGTCGAGCCGCCCGGCCCGAGTTCGCCCGCGAGGATCGCATCGCGCACTTCACCCGGCTTGCACAGGCCATACCCTTCATAGGAGATGGGAATGCTCGGCGAGAAATTGTCGTAGATGGTCGAAACGTCGATCTCGGCGGGCGACAGCCCGGTCTGCTCCCACAGCCCATTGGCGACATGTACCGTATCCTCGGGGAACACGAGGTTCTTCTTGTAGTAATTGTACATCATCGATTCGCCGAGCGGCCACGCCTGCTGCACGCCCAGGACCCGCACGACCGGCCTTCCCGAAGCCCGCGCCGTATCCAGCCGCGAGACGACGAAAGCGACGCCGCCGTCGGTCTCCTGACAGAAGTCGTAGAGCCGCAGGACGGGCTTGACGATCCAGCGCGAACGCTGGTGATCCTCCAAAGTGATCGGCCGTTCGTAAAACCAGGCGTCGGGATTGTTCGCCGCCCAGGCGCGCATCTGCACGACGAGATGGCCGAGGTCCTCGCTGGTCATGCCGCGCGCATCGAGGAAGGGCTTGTGCCACATGGCGTATACCTGCCCCGGTGTGACAAGCCCGAGGCTCTTGTGAAAGTCGCGCATGGTCCCTGCATTATAGGTCGGCTGGCCGAAGCGCGCTTCGGAGCGTTCGTTGAAAGCGCGAAAGATCAACACGTTGTTCGCCTGCCCGCTCTCAATCGCGGCGGCGGCTAGCTGGAATGTGGCATAGGCCCCTTCGCCACCGAACGGCGCCTTGCCGGTCCAGCGTACCATCGGCAGGCCAAGCGCGTTCTGCAGGTCGTGGTCGGAATTGGTGTCCATGGTGAAGCTGACGAGACCGTCTATGTCGCTGCGCTCAAGACCCGAATCCTCGATCGCCTTGGCGCTGGCTTCGGCGCACAGCGACATCACGCTCCGGCCCGAATCCTTGGTGTAGGCGGTCTGACCAATGCCGGTGATCGCGGTCTTTCCGGCCTCACTCATTGCACCCCTCCGGTCGTACGCACCAGCGGCAGAAGCTGCCCATCATGTTCGGCGATCTCGAAACGCACCGGCGCGCCTTTCTGCGCATTCTCCGGATCGAGCAGGCTCGACACCATCCGCAGGCCCTCCGGCAGGTCGACGAGGCAAACGCAGCGCGGCTCGTCATCGCGCCGGGTTGGGTGCACAGACTCAAGAAAGGCCAGGATCTTGCCTTGGCCGGAAAGCGGTTCGGCGTGCCATTCGTCCGAACCACAGGCTGCGCAGCGGGGAGCAGGAGGATGGCGCAGTGCCTGGCAACCATCGCATTGCTGGGCGAGCAGTTCGCCCCGGTCGATTCCTTCCCAGAAGAAATCCTGATCGCGCTTCGCTTGCATGAGTTCGCCTCCCTTCGCTGGCCATCAGGCTTTCAGAGGAAGCCGTTGACAGTCAAGCCCGCGGGTGAAATTGACAAGAGACATGGCCAGCCCGGTAGGGGCTTAGCCGCACGGGAGAGCCACAGTGAAAACCAGCGTTACGCCGGGACGCCTCAGCCACATGAATGCTGTCATCGACAATTATCAGGATGCGGTGAAGCACTTCATCGATTTCTATGACGGCAACATGATGCTCGACCTGCCGGGACCGAACTGGAACGCCTGCCTGATCGAGATCGGCGGGGTCATCACCGAATTCTTCGGGCCGTTTAATTTCATGCTCAACACGCGCAACGGCGCGCACTGGCTTGGCGTCGAATATGAAGCGCCAATGAAAGAGAGCCGCGCTGCGGTCGCCGCCAACAACGTGCGCATCTATCGCGATCTGGAAGTCGCGTTCCACACCGACCCGGCGGACGGCTTCGGCGTCGATTACGAGCTTTACGAGGGCACATTCTTCGGCCCCGATGCGCCCAATGTGACCACGCACGATCGCGGCGCGAACTTCTGGCGGAACGAGCATCCGGCCGGCATGACCGGCCCGGTCGGCTATACCCAGGCATGCGCCAGCATCGATGCTGCCGGCGCGCTACTCGAAAACCTATTCGGGTCCTCTCGCGTCTACGACGCAGACCGCCCTGCCCTCGCCGCAAAGGCGCGTGGCTACGCGATTTCGGATCATGTCGTTGAATTGCTCGAACCCGTCGGACCCGGCCCGCTGATGGACGAGATGATGCGATCGGGCGAAGGCATTCGCTCCCTCGTGATCGGCATCGCAGATCTCGACAAGGCGGAGGCTCATTTCGAAAGTAAGGGCCTGCCGATCATTGCCGGGACCCTGCCCGACAGCTTTGCCATCGATCCTGAAGCCAATTTCGGACTTCTGTTCGAATTCGCGCTTAAGTCCTGAGCCAATGAACGAGGACATCAAGCGGGAAGATCGTAACGGCATAGTCGTCGTGACATTCACGCGCCATCTGAAGCGCAATGCGCTGAACGTCGCGATGCGCGAGGTGTTGTTCAACGCGGTCGACGACCTACGCGACAACGATGATCTGCGCGTGCTGCTGATCCGCGCCGAAGGGCCGGTCTTCACCGCCGGGATCGACATCAAGGAGCACCAGCAGCTCTACCCCGGCTCGCGCGGCATGCAGGAATTCCGGCGCGACTACCGGCGCAATATCCATCGCTACTTCGACGAAATGGAATTCGTCGAAAAGCCCGTGGTCATGGCGATTGACGGGGTGTGCCTCGGCCTCGGCGTCGAAATGGCAGGCGCGGTCGATTTCCGCATCGCTTCCACCCGCGCGGAATTCGGACTGCCCGAGGTCGACATGGGTATCGTCGCCGGCAGCGGCGGCACCAGCCGCATCGTGCGGCTGTGCGGCGTCGGCTGGGCCAAGTGGCTGGGCATGGCGGGCGAGCGGATCGACGCAGAGACCGCGCTCAAGGCCGGGCTGGTTCAGGCCGTTTGGGATACTGAGCGCTTCGACGAGCAGGTCATGGACTTCTGCAAGAGGATTGCCGCCAAGCCGGCGGACGCGGTCGGTTCGGCCAAGGTCGCTATCGACCTGTGCAAGGATCTAGATCGTGCGGGCGGCCGCGCCGTAGAGCGAATGGTCAACACCCCGCTGCTCCTTGATTCGAACAAGCGCCTGCCACCTCTCGGCGGGCAAGGAGAAGACAATTGAGCTGGAATACCCTCATTTACGAAAAGCGCGGCCACGCCGCCTGCATCACGCTGAATCGTCCCGACAAGATGAACGCCGTCTCCATCGAGATGATGAAGGAGCTTGCCCGCCTCTATCGCGAAGTCGAGGAAGACGATGATGTATGGACCCTGATCGTCACTGGCGCGGGGCACAAGGCGCTGTGTACCGGCGCGGACATGGCAGTGTTCGAACTGACCAAGAAGGGCGAGCACATCACCGGCATCGACATGTGGGGTGAGCCGATGCTGGCCAATCGCCGCCAGTGGGAAGTTCCGCAGGAAGCAACCCCGCCCTACATGGAAATGACCAAGCCGATTATCTGCGCAGTGAACGGTGTCGCCTGCGGGGCGGGGCTCGATCTGGTATCGACGGCAGACGTGGCCATCGCTGCCGATCATGCGACGTTCTTCGATCCGCACGTTTCGATCGGCGTAGTCTCTGGCCGCGAGATGGTGCGGATGGCGCGCGTTCTGCCCTTGCCGGTGGCAATGCGCATGGCGGTGATGGGCAAGCATGAGCAGCTGACCGCGCAGCGCGCCTATGAGATCGGCCTGATCACTGAAGTCGTGCCCAAGGACAACCTCATGGACCGCGCCTGGGAACTTGCCGAGATCGTCAACCGCAACGCCCCGCTCGCCGTGCGCGGCACCCGCATGGCGATGCGCAAGGGTCTTTCGCTGCCAATCTACGAAGCGGAACTGCTGGCCGAGAGCTATCGCGTGCGCTGCGCCCAGACCGACGATGGCGCGGAGGGCCCCACCGCTTTCCTCGAAAAGCGCGATCCTGTCTGGAAGGGCCGCTGACATGTCGAAACAGGTATTCGAAGGGCTACGGGTGCTCGATTTCGGGCGGTTCATCGCGGCACCGTGGTGCGCGGCGATCTTCGCCGATCTCGGCGCCGACGTCATCAGAGTCGAGAGGCGCGAAGGCGGAGAGGACCGCTATGTCCAGTCGCTCGACATTCCCGACGGTAGCGGCGCGGGTTATCTGCCGAATAATCGCGGCAAGCGCGGCATCACTCTCGACACCAGCACCGGGGAAGGCCGCAAGATCGCCCACGAGCTGGTCAAGACCGCCGACGTCGTGATTGTCAACATGCCCGACCGGGTAATGGAAGCGCACGGGCTCGACTACGAGACGCTCAAGTCGGTCAAGCCCGACATCATCCTTGCCAGCGCCACAGCCTACGGACGTAGCGGCCCCTACTCCAACCGCATCGGCTTTGATGGCATCGGCCAGGTCATGTCGGGCGCGGTCTACCGCACCGGGCCGGAGGAACAACCGTACCGCTTCATGGTGCCCTATGTGGACTATGCGACAGCGCAGAACCTGGCCATCGCGACCATGGCGGCGATTGTGCACCGCGACCGCACCGGCGAGGGCCAGCACGTCGAAGCCTCGTTGCTGCTGTCAGCGCTTGCGGTGTCGGATGCTCTGCTGATCGACCAGGCGATCCTCGAGGCGGATCATGGCCGCATCGGCAATCGCGGCCTCGCGGTCGGCCCCTGTGACCTGTTCAATATCGAGGGGCGCTGGATCCTCGTGCAGGTAACCGGCACGCCGCTGTTCCACCGCTGGTGCAAGATGGTCGGCGAGGAAGGCTGGATGGATGATCCGCGATTCCTGCGCGACGAGCAACGCGCTTCGAACGGCGTGATCCTTAATGCCCGCATGCAGGAGTGGTGCGACACCCAGAAATTCGACGACGCCATGGCCGTGCTGGAAGAAAACCGCATCCCGGCAGCCGAAGTTCTCGCGCCGCGCCAGGTCCTCGAGCAGGAACACATCAAGGCGATGGGCTACCTCAAGCCGGTTGATTATCCGGGCCTCTCAAAACCCGCGCCGGTGATCCAGACGCCGTTCGAGATGTCGAAAACGCCGGGCCGGATCGCCATGCGCGCGCCGCTCCTGGGCGAGCACAATGCCGATGTACTGGGCGAGTTGGGCTACGATGAGACGGCGATTGCAGGCCTAAAAGAGCAGGGCATAATCTGATGTTCGGCGGACCACGCATTGTCGATACCGAACAAGTCGAGGAACGCGAGGTCGTGCGCATCGAATTCGATGACGGGCGCTCTGCTTCGATCTGGGAACGGTTTCTGCTGCCCGGGCCTTCGATGTTCACGTTCTACAACAAGTGGGATCCGGGGATGATCTCATTGAACCATGGTCACCAGTCGGACCATGTGGTCTATGTGCTCTCCGGCGAGGTCATGGTTGGCGATCGCCTCTGCAAGGCGGGCGCGCATATCTATCTCATCCATGGTGACCGTTTCGGCCCATGGATCGCGGGGCCGGAAGGGTGCGAGTTACTCGGGATTTTGAAGGGCCCAGGCGTAGCGGCGTTCTGGACCGATCAGGACATGCAGGATTACATCGACCTGCTTGCCGAGCACGGCGCGCGGCAGGGCGAAGTCCCGCCGCTCAGCAACACCGAGCCGTGGATGAACCCACCCGAAGCGGCCTTGCCCAGCCCGACAAAGGCGGAGTGACATGAACGACGTCGAAAAGATTCTGGCCATCGAGGAAATCAAGCAGCTCAAGGCCCGCTATTTTCGGACCATGGACACCAAGGACTGGGACCAGTTCCGCACGATTTTCACCGAAGACGCCACGGTCGATTCGTCCGAAGCGTTCACGCCGCGCGATTTCGCCGGCAACCCGATCGAGCCGGGCCTGCCGGTCCAGGAACCCGACCCCGAGTTGATCGTGCATGGCGTCGACAATTTCATCGCGGAGCAGCATCGCCATCTCGATAATATGTCGACCGTACACCATGGGCACATGCCCGAAATCACGATTGTCTCCGACACTGAAGCCACCGGCATCTGGTCCATGGAAGACAAACTGCGTTGGCCCGAAGGCGCCGGTCCCATGCGCGAAATGCACGGTTACGGACACTATCGCGAAACCTACAAGAAGATCGACGGTGAGTGGCGCATCGCCTCGCTCAAACTCACCCGGATTCGTATCGACGCAGTCTGACGCGGCCGGAGCAAGTGAGCCTTTCCTTCATTGCTCCGCCTGTCAGGGCATCCATCCCCCACCCGAGACACTGATCGTCTGTCCCGTCACGTAGCCAGCTTTGTCGGAGCAAAGGAACACGGCGAGGTTGGCAATGTCATCCGGCCGGCCGAACCGCTTGATCGGAAGGTGCGCCATTGGCACTGCCGCACTGTCCTCGCGCGCCTTTTGTAATTGTTCCGGAGTGACCAGCGAATCGAGCCCGAACCGGTGCCACAGGCTTCCTTCGCCCACGACATCGGGCGATTCGGGGACGATCAGCCCTGGGCAGATTGCATTGACCCGCACGCCCCAATCCGCCCAAGCGCCCGCAAGGGCTCTTGTCAGTACGAGGACATAGCCCTTTGCAGAAGCATAGTTCACGAAGTCGTTCGCCGAGCCGGGCGTGTGTCCACCGCTGGACGAAATGTTGACAATGGCGCCGCCGCGTTCCCGAAAATCTGCCGCCACCGCCTGGGTGACACGCACGGTACCCTTCACGTTGAGCGCCAATTCCCATTCGAGAGTCTCGTCGTCCAGTTGATCGAAGGTTGCCGGCTGGCGCGCCCCGCCAGCATTGTTGACCAGAATGTCCACGGGGCCGAATTTTTCGCGGCAAGTGGCGATCATCGCGCCGATCGAGGCCCGGTCGGTCACGTCGGTCTCAATTGCCAGCACGCGACCGGGCAAGCCCTGCTCACGCGAGAGAAGTTCGACCTCCCCACCCTTCGCAAGGTCGCGGTCGGCACAAACGACATTTGCGCCCTCAGCAGCAAAGCCCAGCACCAACCCTTGCCCGATCACCCCGCTGCCACCCGTCACGATGGCGGTCTTGCCAACCAGACCCAGATCCATACCGGCAATCTCCTTGGCAGCGCGAAAACCTAAAGCCGCCCGAACACCTCCGCGCGGTCCGCCAGCGGCCCCTCATCCTCACCGCTGAAATCCTTGCTCGCGCTCGGCCTGCGCCGCGCCTCGTCGATCCGGCCAGGCTGGAACGTGTGGCAGGTCCCCCTCATGCCTAAGTCCTCAGCCTTCATTCTGGCAGGCATATTGAGTGAGCGTCCGCCCGCAACCATCGTCGCCCAGCGCAGCACCCGTGCGGCTTCGGCTTCCTCGCGGGGCAGACTGTCGATCCAGTCACCCATTTGCGCCAGCTTGAGGCCAGCGAGCGCCTCGGGCACCACGAATTTGCCCTTGTCGCGCACGAAATCGAGCACGCGCTCGCCATTGCGATAGAGCCTTGAAGCAATCACATCGCCAACGATGTCGTTGACGAAAATCTCGTAGGTCACACGCTCGCCCTCACCCGCGTGGCCCGCACAGAACGTCGCAAGATCATAGAGATGCGTGCAGTTGAGACTGCGCGCCTTGCGGACCGAAGGATCGTCGAACCGCTTGCCCAGGAATGTCTCGCGCACCACCGCCATGGCCCCGTCGCAGGTGGTCCACGGCCCGCGCGGCATCGCGCTGGTGACGCCGGTGATCGTCTCGCCGTCATGCTCGAGCGTAACGACCATGCGGTGATAGTCGTCCTCCAGCTCGGACCTTACCGCGCCGCGCCTCGGTTCAATGACGATGCGCCGGCGATAGCCGGGGAGCAATTCGGGATCGGGATATACTGGCGTGCTCATGCCGCCACATTCGCAGGGCCTTGGCGCAACCGCAATATCAGTCGAAACCAAGATCCTTGAAGATCTTGTTGAGCTTCTTCCATACCGTCTTGTTGTCGCCCGCCTTGTTGCGCTCGTTCAAGAAGTTGAACTCGTCCTCGCGCCAGACGATGTTCGTGAACAGCGGGTGGCCGATAGAGGCAAAGTTCTGGAATGCGGCGAGACCAAGATTGTGGAAATGCGCATGCATCGCCCGCTTGCTCAACAGCAGTCCATCGGTGGAAAGCGCCGCAACGGCGCGGGCAAAGCGCATCGCCTCGTCGTAGAGTTGATCCTCGGGCACCACGGAATTGGCAATCCCCCATTCCTTCATCTCATCGGCATAGACCGAGCGACCGGTCAGCTGGATTTCCATGCCGCGATTGAGCCCCATCTTGAGCAAGGCGATCGGAAGCTGGCCGTCGAAGGCGGCAAAGCCAATGCGCGACTGGCGACGCGCGAAGCGCGCATTATCGGTGCAGACCATCATGTCGCAGGCCAGCGCCAGCGACATGCCAAGGCCCATGACGTTACCTTGGCAAGCGGCAATCGTCACCTTGTCGCCCCAGATCATGCCGCGCTGGAGAGTCTCGTACGTGTGACGCATGTTGCGCATGCGGATCGACTGCGGCAGTCGCGCACCCTTCTTCAGGCCGAAGCTTTCGATCGGGGTCTTGCGCGTGTCCTCGCCCGCACAGAAGTCCGGACCTTCGGCGCGCAACACGATGACTTTCACTTTATCGTCGTCCTGGGCGCGCTCGAACTGCTCATGCAGCAGGTCGTTCATGCCGGGGATGGCAATGGCGTTACGACGATCCTCGCGGTTCAGCGAAATGATGGCGATGTGATCTTCGACCACCTCATACGTCACGCTGTTCGAGAGATCCTCGTGCGCATAGCCCTCGCCAACCTTCGGGTCACTTTCGCTCATCCGCCTCACTCCTTGGCGATCAATTGTCTAACTTTTAGCTGAATTGCTATTCGCGAAGGCATCGACTTTGTCAAATAGCAATACGGCTGGCGATCGCCCCTACGACCGCCAAGGTCGCAAACACCCGGCGATTGCCTTGCAAAACCCTAAAGGTTAGATAATTGGAAAGCCATTCGGGCCTTGACGGCGATTGACGATTCGCCGGTGCAGGTCCACGTTTCAAATGAACTTAAGGAGAGCGAAAGTGGCCACGCAAGCGACACTGGAAAAGTTCCCGGAACAGGCCGATGGCGTCCAGATCGACCCCGGTCTCGGCTATGCCGTATTTGACGCCGACAATCATTATTACGAGGCGCAAGACGCGCTTACCCGCCATTTACCCGCCGAGTGGAAGCGGCGCGGTCCCAAGTGGATCGAGATGAACGGGCGCAAGCGGCTGATGCTGGGCGACAAGCTTTACGGCTTCATCCCGAACCCGACGTTCGATCCGATTGCCAAGCCCGGCTGCCTGCACGATTATTTCGCCGCCAAGCTCGACGGCGCCGATCTGAAGACCGCGATGGGCGATCTCGAGCCGCTGTCCAGCCGCCCAGAATATTTCGATCGCGACGCGCGGCTCGCCGTGATGGACGATCAGGGCGTCGGAGCGACCTGGCTGTTCCCGACCCTTGCGGTGACTCTCGAAGTGCCGATGCAGCCCGATATCGAAGCAGTGTTGGCAACGCTTCGCTCATTCAACCGCTGGCTCGCAGAGGACTGGGGCCTCGCTTACAAGGACCGCCTGTTCGGCGTGCCGATGATTTCGCTGTCCGATCCCGACTGGGCGGTCGAGGAAGTCGAATGGGCGATCCGCCAGGGCGCCAAGGTTATCTCGATGCGCAACGGGCCGGTCTATACGCCAACCGGCACGACATCCCCGGGCGCGCCCGAATACGATCCTTTCTGGGCGCGTTGCGAGGAGGCCAATATCGTCGTCGCTCCGCACGCGGGCAATGACGGCTATGAGTTCATCGGCAACATGTGGGAGCCGGGCGGCTACGGCGCATTCAGTGTTTCGCCGCTGCACAAGGTCGTCACCTCGCAGCGCGCGGTGCCCGATTTCTTCGCGGCGCTGGTCTGCCACAAGGTGTTCGAGCGCTTCCCGCGCCTGCGCGTCGCCTCGGTCGAGAACGGAGCGAGCTGGGTCAGGCCAGTGCTGACGCGCCTGTTCCGCGGACATGCCCAGACCAAGGGTTACTACAAGAAGAACCCGGTCGATCAGTTCATCGAACACATCTGGGTCACCCCGTTCTGGGAGGACAAGATCGAGGAACTGGTGCAGGACATTCCCGTCGAGCGGATCATTTTCGGCAGCGATTGGCCGCACACTGAAGGTGTCGAAAAACCGCTCGACTTCCTCGAGAGCCTCTCCAGCCTCAATGCGGAAGACACCCGCAAAGTGATGCGCGACAATGCCGCAGAGCTGACCGCGACCGCCAATTCGTGAGTGACGCGGGAGAGGAAATTCCGGTCCTGAGCGAGGTCGACCAGGGCGTCGGCCTCATCACGCTCAACCGTCCGGACAAGCTCAATGCCTGGACCCCGGCGATGCGGCTCGCCTATTTCGACACGCTCGAAGCTTACGCGAGCGATCCCGATGTGCGCGCGATTGTCGTGCGCGGCGCCGGGCGGGGTTTCTGCTCTGGCGCCGACCTCTCGATAATCCGCGCACCCGATGCCCAGAGCGAAGCTGCGCGAGCTGCCGAGACGCGCGAATATTGGTTCCCGCTCTCTATCGGCAAGCCGATCGTCGCCGCGATTCACGGGCCATGCCTCGGCATCGGCCTGCAACAGGCGATGTTCTGCGACATCCGCTTCGCCGCACGCGATGCGAAGATCGGTGCGCCCTATGTACGGCGCGGTATCGTCGGTGAAATGGGCATCACCTGGATGCTGTCGCGACTCTGCGGAGCCGGCGCGGCCAACGACATCATGCTTTCGGGCCGCACGCTTTCGGGAGAGGAGGCAGCTGGCATCAGTCTCGTCAACGAGGCAGTGGAACCGGATGCCGTGTTCGACCGCGCCATGGCCTATGCCCGCGATCTGGCCGCTAATTGCTCGCCGCTCGCCATGCGCACGGTCAAGCTGCAGCTCTACCATGACCTGATGGACGATTTCACGCCGAGCTTCGACCGTTCCGAACGCCTGCTCGACGAAGTGCTGCGTGGCGAGGACGTGAAAGAGGGCATTGCCGCCGTGCGCGAGAAGCGTCCGGTCAGTTTCCCCGGCCTCGACCAGCAGCTTGGCAGCACCGGAGCCTTGCCGAAATGAGCAGCGCCGATGTCTTGACGGACGCTGCCCTCTCAGTTCGCCATGGCGGAAACCAACCGCCGATCCCCGAAGGTTCGCTCGCGGCCATGCTGCGCGATCGGGCCGAACGGTTCGGCGATCGACCTGCCCTGCTGGTGCCACAGGAAGGCGGCGGTGTCGCGCCGATCTCCTACGCCGAAATGGTCGCACGGGCCGAAAACGTCGCGCTGTGGTTGAAGGATCGTTGCGAACCGGGGTCGCGGGTGGTGATCTGGTCGCGTAACGCCTTGGAAAGCGTGATCGTCCAGCACGCTTGCGCGCTTGCCGGGATGGTCGTTGCCCATTTCAACACCGGCTGGACCGATCCCGAAGTGCGCCACGCCTGCGCCCTGATCGAGCCTTCATTAGGTTTCGCCGGCCTTGGTTTTCGCGATGCCGATCTCGGCGAGAGACTAGCTCCCGTCGCCAACTTCCCGGTGCTAACTCTTTCGGATGTGGCAGCCATTGCCGAGACGCCCAGGATCGGCGACCTGCCCGATCCCGGCGCGGATGCACCCTGCCTGATCCAGTTCACCAGCGGCACCACCGGCAAGAGCAAGGGTGCTCTCCTATCGCATCGCTGCGTGATCTATGGCGGCTGGCTGCGTCCGGCGGTCTATGGCGGCAACGAGGACGACGTCTGGCTCAACGCAGTAGCGTATCATCACATCGGCGGCTCGATCGCGATCATGGTCGGCGCGCTCGCCACGGCCAGCGCCTTTGTCGTGCTCGAACGCTATAACCGCGACCAGACCGTCCAACTGATGCGCGAATTGCGGCCCTCTCGAATGGGCGGTGTACCGACCATGTGGCACGATATTCTCGCTTCGCCCGCGCTCCCTTCGGACCGAGCCGTTCGCATCGTCACCCTTGGCGGAGCCAGTGTGCCGCCCTCGCTGGTGCGCGAAGTCATGGAAAAGACCGGCGGCACCGTCGCGACCGGATATGGCCAGTCGGAAAGCGGCGCGATCACCAATACCGTGCCCGAGGATTCAGTCGACCTTCTGTGCGAAACCATTGGTCGTGCATCGCCGCACACCGAAGTGATGATTGCGCACCCTGAAACCGGGGAAGCATTGCCGATCGGCGAAGTCGGCGAAATCTGCGCGCGCAGCCCCGGCAACATGACGGAATACTGGGGCAATCCCGAGGCGACCGCCGAAACGATCCGGGCCGATGGCTTCCTGCGCACCGGCGATCTCGGGTCGATGGACAAAAAAGGCTATGTCCGTTTCGCTGGCCGCACGCGCGAAGTCATCATTCGCGGCGGCGAGAACATCTATCCCGCTGAAGTTGAGGACGCCCTGCTCTCCCATCCTGCCGTGGATCAGGCTGCCGTGGTCAAGGTGCCACACGCACGTCTGGGGCATGAGGTCGGCGCTGTGGTGACGCTGACCGATGGAGCAGAGGCCGAATTCTCAGAACTGGAAGCGCACGTCGCCCAGCGGGTCGCCCACTTCAAGGTACCGCGCCACTGGCGCGTGGTCGAGGCTATGCCGCTCACCGTCTCGGGCAAGATCCGCAAGGTCGAGCTGGAGAAACTCTTCGAGGCCGAGTTATGAGCGCCGAGACAATCGCACGGGTGCTCAAGGAGCAGGCCGCGCTGGGCGACAAGGCATTCGTCGTTATCGACGATGACCGGCGTACTTATGCAGAGGCCGAGAGCCGCTCGCGCAGGGTGGCGGCGGCGCTGATCGCAGCCGGTGCAGGGCGCGGCAGCCGCGTCGCCATGCTGATGGGCAACAGCTCGGACTACGCGGTGACATTTTTCGGAATTACCCGCATCGGCGCCACGGCCCTGCCTTTCAGCACCATGTCGACCCCGCACGAGCTGGCCGGTATGCTGGCGCGCGCCGACTGCGAATACCTCGTAGCCGCCAAGAGCTATCGCGGGCGCGACTTCCGCGAAGTGCTTACAGGTGTGCTGGGGCAGGAGCCGGATGGACTATTGATGGTCCCCGAAATTCCGACCCTGCGCCGCGTCTGGTTCGGAGCCGATGCGCTGGAAAGTCAGGACGCACCCGATGCAACGGTGCTCGCCGCCGATGCGCAAGTTACCCCTGCCGATACCATGGTGCTCGTCCATACCTCGGGTTCTACGAGCGCGCCCAAGGGCGTCATCCACACCCACGGGCAAGTGATTCGCAACATGCGCCGTCAGAACGCGACGCGACAACTCACGCCCGACGAGGTGCTATTCGCCAATGCGCCGTGGTTTTGGGTCGGCGGCCTCGCCTATTCGTTCCTCTCGACGTTCATCGCCGGGGCGCGGCTGCTCTGTTCCTCCGCCCGGCCCGCCGACATGCTCGATCTGATCGAACGCGAACGCCCGACCATGACTAATGGCGTCGCCTCGACCATGCTGGCGCTTGAACAGGACCCAAGCTTTGCCGGGCGAGACCTTTCGTTCATGCGGCGCGGCAACCTCTATCCGATCATGCCGCCTGAAGTGCGACCCAAGGATCCCGAATTGCGCCACAATCTGCTTGGCATGACCGAGGTCGGCAGCGTGTGCATCGTCGGCGATACCGAGGATGACCTGCCAGAGGAGATGCGCGGTTCCTATGGCAAGCCTGTC
Source organism: uncultured Novosphingobium sp. (assembly GCA_964603645.1). Classification (GTDB taxonomy): domain Bacteria; phylum Pseudomonadota; class Alphaproteobacteria; order Sphingomonadales; family Sphingomonadaceae; genus Novosphingobium. Next base: position 67,841 of record CAZRVW010000001.1, read on the forward strand.
GAGGGCGTGGACATTCGGATCGTCGATCCAGAAACCGGGCTAGATGGTCCCAATGGCGAACTTTGGCTGCGCGGACCCAACGTGATGCAGGGTTACTACGGGCGCGAGAGGCACGACACATTCGATGCCGATGGCTGGTACCACTCGGGCGACATGTTCACCGTCGACGCCAATGGATACTACTATTTCAAGGGCCGCACCGGCGACATCATCCGCACCAATGGCGCGCAGGTCAGCCCGCGCGAAGTCGAAGGCGTGCTCAGCGACGTAACCGGGGGGCGAACGGCCATCGTGATCGGCGTGCCGGACGAAAAGCGCGGGCAGGCCGTAACCGCCGTGATGGTCGGCAGCGAACCGGTCGACGCGGCAGAGCTGACGGCATCGCTGCGCGAGCGGCTTTCGCCCTACAAGGTGCCGCGCCGCTTCCTGATCATGACAGAGGACGAACTGCCCGTGCTGTCGAGCGGCAAGATCGACCTGAAAAAGCTGGTGGAGATTGCCAGTGAGCGCTGAGACTGTCGCAGCACTTCTTGCTGCAAATGCTGCGCAGCATGGCGATGCGGAGGCGGTGGTCGATCCGCATGGCCGGATTTCCTGGGCTGGCCTCGAAAGCGATAGCGCCAGACGTGGCGCCTCGCTTGTCGAACTCGGGGTGAACAAGGGCCATCGTGTCGCGCTCATGGCCGAAAACAGCGTGGATTGGGCGATCTGGGCCTGTGCGGTGATGCGGATTGGCGCGGTGCTGGTGCCACTATCGACCATGTTGCGCGGGCCGGAGATCGAGAGCCAGCTGCGCGTGGCAGGCGTGCGGCATCTAATTTTTCAGCCCGGGATTCGCGGCCGTGACATGCGATTAGAGCTCAATGCGTTCGAGCGATCCGCCCTGCCTTCGCTGCGCAGCATGAAATGCAGCATGGATGAGCTGCCGCCCGCCTCGGACAAAGCCGCGGCGGTAGCGCAGGCACTAACCGACAAACTGCTCCCTGCCGATGAAATGGCGGTGATTTTCACCTCGGGAAGCAGCGGTGAGCCCAAAGGCGTGATCCATACCCACGGCGGGGCAATCCGCGCCAATGCGAGCGGCAATGCGGTGCGCTGTATCAACTACGAAACGCGGCTCTATCTGCCCATGCCGTTGTTCTGGACCGGCGGATTTGCCGGCGGCCTGTTCTCCGCGCTCAACACCGGTTGCACCCTGCTGACCGAGGCTGGCGGCGACGACAGCGAATCGCTGAAGTTCCTGGCCCGCGAGAAGGTCACGCTGTTTCGCGGATGGCCGGATCAGGCCGCACGCATGGCCGCTCACCCCGATTTTGCGCAACTGGATCTCTCTTCACTTGGACCCGGCAGCTTAGACGAGATCATGCCCTACGAACCGCCGCCGACAGGCGCACGCGCGCCGCAGCTAGGCATGACCGAGAGCTTCGGCCCCTATTGCGGCTATGCCCTCGACCAGCTTCTGCCCGATGGGAAGCACGGCTCGATGGGCCGGCCGTTTCCAGGCCGGCAAGTACGCATTGCCGATCCCGATAACGGCGCGCTGCTGGGTGCCGACGAGGTCGGCGCAATCCAGGTCGGCGGCCCGACCATATTGAAGGGCATCTGCGGGCGCGAGCGCGAAGACGTGTTCACACCAGACCTGTGGTACGACACTGGCGACATGGGGCAGCTCGATGCGGACGGCTTTCTTTGGTTTTCAGGACGACGCGACGCGATGGTCAAGATCGCCGGGGCGAGCGTCTATCCGGTAGAGACCGAAGGTGCGCTCAAGGAGATCGCCGGAGTGGAGCGCGCCGTTGTCTGCGACGTCACCATCGACGGCGAATTGCGGTTAGGCGCGGCTGTGGCGGGCAAGGACCTGTCAGTCGAGGCACTGGCCAGTGCAGTGCGCGACAGTCTGAGTGCGTTCAAGGTGCCGCGGCTGTGGCTGGTGCTCGAACCAGGCGAGGATTTCCCAAGGCTGGTTACGGACAAGGTCGACATGCCCGCTCTGCGCGACCTGATTCTCGCACGCGGCGTTACTTTCCCTTGAACTGAGGCGCGCGGCGCTCGGCAAAGGCCATCACGCCTTCCTTGAAATCGTCTGTCGTCACAGCGGCCTGCTGGCTTTCCGCCTCGACCTGAAGCGTCGCCTCGAAGCTGTCTTCAAGCGCCTTGCGCACCTGTTGCTTGATCAGCGCCAGCGATTTGGTCGGCATCGCCGCCAGCTTCACCGCAATCTCGCGAGCCCGGTCCATCAGCAGGTCGTCATCGACCACTTCGGTCACGAGATTGCAGCGCTCGGCCTTTTCGGCGCTCATCTTGCCGGCCAGCAGTGCCATTTCCAGAGCGCGTACCCGGCCCGCCGCGCGCGCCACCAGCCAGGTGCCGCCGACGTCAGGGGTCAGCCCGAGATTGGCGAATGTGAACACGAAATTCGCGCTCTTCGCCGCAACGATAATGTCGCCCGCAAGAGCAAGTGACGCCCCTGCGCCCGCCGCCACGCCGTTGACAGCAGTGACCACCGGCACTGGCGCATCGGCGAAGGCGCGCGCCAGCGGTTTGTAGTAGGTCTCCATCATCCCAAGTACGTCGGTCTTGCCTTCGCCGACACCGGCCCCGCCAAGGTTTGCCCCGGCACAGAAGCCTCGCCCGGCACCTGTCACGACCAGCGCGCGGGCTCCTGCAGCCACTTCGCCCGTCATCGTCGAGGCAATCTCCAGCGCCATGTCGGGCGAGAATGCGTTGAGCACTTCCGGCGCATTGAGCGTTACGATCGAGACTTCACCCTCGCGTTCGACCAGCACATTGATCGTTTCACTCATCGGATTACCTTGGTCTGACAGTTTCCCGCTGAGCCTTGCAGCACTCGACAAGCACTGTCCATACCGGCAGGAACTAGGCCTGAGATGGAGGACCGAAATGGCTGAATTGACCGCCGAGAGCCTGATCGCGGCCGAACATGCGCGCCGCGCGGCAATTGTCGCACTCGAAATGGATGCGCTCGAAGCGATGACGGCCGATCACTTTCACTATGCCCACGTTTCCGGATTGGTCGAAACGCGCGAGGAGTACTTCGAGCGCACCCGCGCCAGCCTCGATTCTCCGGCACGGATCGTGGCGACCAGCGCGCGCGACATCGAAGTGGAACTGCGCAAGGGCTACGCGCTGTTGAAGGGCAAGTCGCATCTCGACACGACCCTGATGAAATTCGACTCGCTGTTTCTCTCGGTCTGGGAACCTGGAGAGAACGGCTGGATGATCGTGGCCTACGCCTCGACCCCGGTCGAACTCCCCGCCTCGTTCCTCGCGGCTGATCGGATCGAGTCCTAGCCCCCGAACGGCGGCTGGGTCAGGATCGTGTGCGGACGCGATTCGCTGCGCTTCCACAGCCGCTTGAGCACCGCCACTGCCTCGTCCGGTGCTTCGTAGGGCCAGAAGTGATCGGCTGGCACGGTGTTGAATTCCGCTCCAATCCGGTTGGCCATGCGCCGCCCGATCTCCGTCGGAACCACCAGGTCGTTCTCGCCCCAGATAAAGGCCGTTGGAATGACGATCTTCGCGAGGTCGTCCGCCCATTCGGTGCCGATGTTGATCGCCGAGCGGTAGAGACTCATGATCCGGTGCACACTCTTGGGATATTCGAAGGCGTTGTGTTTCGCATCGTCGGGCGGAAAGCCCATGCGCTCCAGCATCGGCGCCATGGCCTGCCCGCCTTCAAGCGCATCGGAAATCTGCTCGCCCAGCCCCGGCTTCATCCATTCGGTCCACAGGTTGTGGATCGGCCAATGCGGATCGATCGGCGCATTGCCGACCGCGAGCGAGCGCAGCAGTTCGGGCCGGAGCGATGCCGCACGCAGGGCGATCAGGCAGCCCCAGTCGTGGCCGACAAGGTGCACCGGCCCGCCGCGTTCGTGCAGACCCTCGATCTGTTCGATCGCCCAATCGACATAGCTTTCCTTAACTGGCTCCCAGCCTTCGGGCGGCTCAGCGACGAAGCCAGGAAGATCGGGCGCGAGCACTTCGTCGTCGCGGTCGATGCGCGAGAGGATCGGTTGCCACAGGCGGGCGGTGGCGGGAACACCGTGGATGAAAAGGACGGGCATCAGCGGTACGCCCAGCCGCCGTCGACGGTCAAAGTGTCGCCGGTGATGTAGCTCGATTCATCGGATGTCAGGAACAGCATCGCCCGCACCACGTCATCAGCCTTGCCCAGCCGCTTGAGCGCCGGTGTCTCGGTCAGTCGGTCGCGCGATGTTTCAAGCAGTTCGGTCACCATGTCGGTCGGGATGGTGCCAGGACACACCGTGTTAACCCGGACGTCAGGCCCCAATTCCATGGCGAGGCAATTGCTCAGCATGATGACACCTGCCTTGGACACCGCATAGGCAGTCGTGCTCGGCGCAGGACGCAGGCCACCAATAGATGAGATGTTGACGATCGTGCCTCCCCCGGCGCGTTTCATTGCAGGAGCCAAGGCCTGGCACATCAGCATGGTTCCGGTGAGATTGACATCCAGCACCCGGTTCCACTCGGCGAGCGAGGTTTGCAGAAGCGGCTTCATGTTGAGAATACCCGCCGCGTTGATCAGGCCATCGATCCCGCGCAGCGCCTGCTCGGCTTCGGCGCAAAATCGCTCGACATCGGCCTCGTCCGAGACATCGCAACCCGCGCCAAATTGTCCCAACCGGTCAGCGTTGGCGCGCACGGCCTGCTCGTCGCGGTCGCACAAGGCGAGGCTCGCCCCCTCGGCAGCGAATATCTCCGCCGTGGCAAGGCCCATGCCCCGCGCCGCGCCGGTGACGACGATTCGCCGCCCCTTCAGCCGGTCACCTGCCATATCGTTCTCTCCCAAAAAGATTGTCTCGAAAGGCTATGCGCCCCGCTTGCGCGAAATCAAGGCACAATCGCCCGCTTGATTCCACCAGCGATATGCCGGACACTTGGCCGCATATCGGGAGACCAACTATGAACACGCAAGTCCAGGAGCGCCCTCAGGCAAGGGCCGGACAGACGCTCAAGATCATCGACGTCGACACGCACTGGAGCGAGCCAGAAGATCTGTGGACCAGCCGCGCGCCTGCCAAGTGGAAGGATCGCGTACCGCAGATGAAGCTCGATTCGAGTGGCCAGCGGATGTGGACCATCGATGGCGACATTTCGATGGGTCTTGGCTCCGCTTCGAGCGTCGTCCACGATACCGGTCGCAAGGCTATCGGAACCGAGTTCACCAAATGGGGCGTCAACGACGTACATCCCGCTTGCTCGCAGGTCGGCCCGCGCCTGGAAATGATGGATGAGCAAGGCATCTGGGCCCACGTTCTCTATCCCAACGTCATGGGTTTCGGCGGCCAGGGACGGCTGACCGCCGACGGCAACCGTGCGGCGACCGTCGATGCCGACCTGCGCCTGATGTCGACCCAGATCTACAACGATGCCGGCGCAGAAATGCAGGAGCAGTCTGGCGGGAGGATGTTGCCACAGGCGCTGCTGCCGTGGTGGGATATCAAGCTGGCAGTCGCCGAGGCGGAGCGCTGCTTCGACATGGGCATGACAGGGGTCAACATCAATTCCGATCCGCATCTCAACGGCATGGTCGACCTGTCGGAAGATTACTGGACGCCTTTGTGGGAGCTTTGCAGCGACAAGGGCGCGCCAATAAATTTCCACATTGGCGCGAGCGATTCGTCATCGAGCTGGTTCGGCAATTCGCCGTGGCCTTCGTTCGATAATGCCCAGAAGCTGGCGATGGGCTCGGCCATGATGTTCATCGCCAACAGCCAGGTGATCGGCAACCTCATCATTTCCGGCCTACTGGAACGCTTCCCAAAACTTAAATTCGTCTCCGTCGAAAGCGGCGTGGGCTGGCTGCCATTCCTGCTCGAGGCGCTCGATTACCAGATTGCCGAATCCGGAGCCGGCATCGGCGGACGTTATTCTATGAGCGCGCTCGAATATTTCCGCCGCAACATTTTCTCATGTTTCTGGTTCGAGCAGGAGGACTTCGCCCATGTCGCGCGCAAGCTTGGCATCGACAACATCATGTTCGAAAGCGATTTCCCGCATCCGACCTGCCTCTATCCCGATCCGCTGGCCTCGACGAGCAAGGCGTTGTCAGGCTTCACCGAAGAGGAGAAGGTCAAGGTGCTGAGCACCAATGCGGCGCGGTGCTACAACCTTGACCTGAGCTAGGCGCGAACGCCGGGCAAAAGCGAGTTGCGCGATAACCGAGCCGAGCAACTCGCCATACATATTTCTATTGTCGCATCGTTTTTCGCGGAAAACCGCTTCCCACTTCTCCGCACGATGCTCTATCGCGTTCGCGGTAGGCCCAGCGTCTTTTCCGCCACCATCGAGCGCTGCACTTCACTGGTGCCGCCGTAGGTCACCGCGACCTGCGAGTGGCGGAAGCACTGGTTGATGAAAGCGGCGTGCTTGTTCTCGAAGGCGAGCGATTCGGGCGCAGTGAGATTCATTATGTCGAACGAATCCCGGCGATAGGCTTCCGCCGAAAACAGCTTGCTCGCTGGACCATAGGCAAAGTTCGGCTTGCCTTCCGCGCCGACCCACAGGATGCGCTTGCGCAGGCAATCCGAGGCCAGTGCATTGGCGTTCGCCTTGGTCAAACGACGGCGCGCACCAGGATGCTCGATCAGCGGCTTGCCGTCGCGAGTCAGGTCCTTGCACAGCTCTTCGGCGGCTTCGACCAGCCGGTGCTGATAGGGCGCGAAAGACATGCCCTGCTCGATCTCCAGCGCCAGCGCGAGCACCTGCACCCCGCCATTGACCTCACCCAGGCGCCATTCGTCGGGCACCTTGAGGCCATCGTAAAAGGTCTGGTTGGTGCGCTCGTCCTGGAAGGTATGGACCGCCTGCACGGTAACTTCGGGCACTTTGAGCGGCACCATGAACATCGTGATGCCCTTGTGCTTGGGCGCATCGGGATCGGTGCGGGTGAGCAGGATCGCAAAGTCGGCATGTTCGGCGCCACTGGTGAAGATCTTCTGACCGTCGATGCGCCAGGCGTTGCCTTCTTTCACCGCCCTGGTCTTGGCGGCGAAGACATCGGACCCCGAACCTGGCTCGCTGTAGCCAAGCGAACAAATCGATTCGCCCGAGATGATCTTGTCGAGCACCTCGCGCTTCAGCGTTTCGGTACCGAACTTGTCGATCATCATGCCGATGATGTTGCTTGTGCCACGCGGATGGGCGGTCCAGTTGAAGTCTTCCCAGACGCGGATCGCGGCTTCCATCGCATAAGGGCTGGCGTTGCGCCCGCCCATGTGCTCGGGCCACTCGGGAAACAGCAGTCCGGCCTCGGCCATCTTGCGGTTCACCGATGGGACGTATCCCGAGTAGGAATAGTGCGCCTTCGACAACTCCTCTTCGGTAAGCTGCGTCTCGAAGAATTTGCGGGTTTCCTCGGCGAGGCCCAGCTCCTCGGGCGCCAGCGAGAAGTTGACCGAGACATCTCCCGCGTCGGGCAGCGACGCCGTGGCTCCCGCGTAGCGACGCTCCGCAGCCTCATCGAGCAGGGTTTCGGGGTCGCCCATGATGAGCAGCCATGCACGCGAGCGCAGGTTGAACAGGTGAATGTCGTATTCGAGCGTCAAGCCATAGCCGCCGAAAGTGTGAAGCGAATGCATGACCGCCTGCTCGGCGGCATTACCGGCCCACCATGCCGCCATGGCCAGGGTTTCGCCGGCCGTTTCCGGCTCGCGCGCAATATCGCTGACCGCGCGCCACACCATCAGACGCCCGGCATCGACTGCGACGATGGCATCAGCGAGCGGATGCGAAACTCCCTGATAGGCGCCGATGGGCTTGCCGAACTGCACGCGCTCGCACGCATATTCGCTGGCCAGCCGGATGGCTTCTGCGGACAGGCCTATGAGCGCCGATCCGATCAGAAGTTTCCATTCCTCGAGCGCGGCGGCGAAGCGCGTTGTCGCGTCGCTTCCACTGGCGAGCACCGAAGCATCGCCCGCCGACAAATCGATACGGTCGATCGGAGTCGAGGCAAGGGACTTTTCCGGTTCGCTGTTCGGTGCACGACGCACCAGCACCACGTCATCCCCACGCCTTGCAATAATTGCGCTTGTAGCGGCGGCGCCGGCAACAAGCTGCACCGGCTGCTCGCTCACATCGTGCATGGCGATGGTCACGACCTGGCTTCCAGCTATCGCCTCGTCGAGCAGATCGCTGTCCCCTCCGAGATCGGCCAGCAGGCTGTTGGCGACGAGCGCCTCTGCCAGCGGCCCCGAAACCAGCGTGCGCCCCGCCTGCTCCATCAGCAGCACCGCATCGAACAAGCCGAGGCCAAGCCCACCCTTGTCCTCTGTAACCCGCAGGCCGAGCGCGCCAAGCTCGCCAAGGCCGCTCCACAGCTCAGCGTCAAAGCCCGAAGGGAGCACAGCGCGCACGCGCGCGATGCTGCTTTCCTCGTCGAGGAATTTTGTAAAGGCGTCGAGCATCATCTGCTGGTCGTCGGTGGGTTCCAGGTTCATCGGTCTCTTTCCTCTTGGCCACGTCGGCGTTTCGACAATCGGTTAGACAATTGAGCCGCACAGGCAAGTGCGAATCGCACCTTGCCGATTTAACGATAGTGTTGAATCTCGCTTGTTGCCGTGCAAGGCGGCCCAAAGGGCAATGGATACGGCGTGAAAGGCAAGGAAATGAGCGAAGTCGACCTAAACGATCCGATGGCCGTGGGCACGCTCAACGGATGGGCGAAGATTCAGCCCGACAAGCCGGCTGTCATCACTGTCTGGGACGAGAAGTCGATCACCTTCGCCGAGCTCGACGGCCAGGCGAATCGCGCCGCGCAGCTGTTCCGCAAGTTCGGGCTGAAGCGCGGAGACACGATCGTCACGCTGGTCGGCAATTCGATCGAGTTTCTCGAGATCAACAACGGCGCGCAGCGCAGCGGGCTCTATCTTGTGCCAATCGCCTCGCGCCTCAATGCCGAAGAGGCGGCCTACATCATCAACGACTGCGAGGCGCGGATCGCGATCATCGACTCCACGACCAAGCACGGCGCCGACCTTGCGGCCAATATCGCGACGACTTGCCCGAACGTCGAACACGCCTTTGCCGTGCGCGGGGACATTGCCGGTCTCGAACGCTGGGAACAGGCGATTTCAGTCATGCCTGCCGAAATGATCGCCGATCCCGCCGTCGGCGTGCCGATGATCTATTCCTCCGGCACCACCGGCAAGCCCAAGGGCGTCAAGCATCCGCTGCCTGATGTTCCCTACGGCCAGCCGAGCCAGCACTTGCCGCTGATGGTGGGCTGGTATGGGATGAGGCCGCGCATGGACTTCATCATTTCCGCCCCGATGTACCATTCGGGCGCAAATTCATTCGCCATGACAATCCTGGCGTTGGGCGGAACGGTGATCCTGTTCGAGAAGTTCGACCCGGAAAAGATGCTGCAGGTGATCGACCGCTACAAACCGCACGGCGGTCAGTTCGTGCCGACCATGTTCACGCGTATGGTCAAACTGCCGAAGGAAGTTCGCGAAAAGTACGACGTGTCATCGATGGAGCTGGCGCTCCATTCCGCCGCCCCCTGCCCGGTTGAGGTCAAGCGCGAGATGATCGAGTGGTGGGGACCGATCTTCCTCGATATCTATGGCGGGGCCGAGAACGTCGGCGGATGCCAGATTACCAGCGAGGAATGGCTCAAGAAGCCCGGCTCGGTCGGCAAGGCAACGCATGGTACGCTGCATATCTGCGACGAAGACGGCAACGAATTACCGGTCGGTGAGGAGGGCCTCATCTATTTTGAAAGGCCGGAAGCCGAGTTCGAATATCTCGGCGACGACGAGAAGACCAAGAGCTCGTTCGATCCCAAGGCGCGCGGCTGGCGCACCTATGGCGACATCGGCCGGGTGGACGAGGACGGCTATCTGTTCCTGACCGACCGGCGTTCGTTCATGATCGTGGCGGGCGGGGTCAACATCTACCCGCAGGAGGCCGAGAACGCGCTCATCCTGCATCCCAAGGTCAGCGACGTCGTTGTGTTCGGCGTGCCCGACCCCGACATGGGCGAGCAGGTCAAGGCCGTCGTCCAGCCCGCCGACTGGTCCGCCGCTGGGCCGAAGCTGGAAGCGGAACTGATCGACTACTGTAAGTCGAAGCTGGCAACGCTCAAATGCCCCAAGACCATCGATTTCCAGGAGCAGTTGCCGCGCGACGATAATGGCAAGATTTCCAAGAAGGCGCTGAAGGACAGCTACTGGCAGGGCCGGACGGTGAGCGGGTAAGGGAGCAACGAGGATGGCTGGGACTGGTAAGACAATCGAGGAGCGTCTGCAAAGGCTGGAGGATCACGAAGCGATCCGGCAAGTGCTCGCCGGATACGGCTATTCGGTCGACGGGCTGAACTACGATTCGGTCGCCGACTTCTACACCGAGAACGGCGAATACAAGGTCGACGACGTGCTCGATTTCCAGGGCCGCGACCGTGTCGCCAGCATCACCAACGATGCAGGCCACCGTGCATTGGTCGCGGGCGGGGTCGCGCATGTCGCCCTGCCGCCCTACATCGTCGTCGATGGCGATCAGGCGGCGGCGACCTGCCACACCATGATCCCGCGCAAGGGCGAGGACGGCTATTACATCTGGCGGCTATCTGCGTCACGACTCGAACTGGTGCGCGAGACAGACGGCCAATGGCGCATCGCCAGCCGCCAGACCTGGTCGCAGGACGGTGGCACCAAGGGACCTGAAATGCTCGGCGACCTGCGCAAGGTGCGGCGGGGCTAGAGCTGCTGGCGTGACCCGCTCGCCGATGCCGCATCGATGGCATCGAGCAGCTTTGTCAGGCGAACCGCGTCATCGAAATCGGGCACGGTGAACCTATCGTTCTCGATGTCGTCGGCGAAGCGCGCCCAGGCCTCGGCGACATTGACCGGCGCATATTTCAGCCCTTCGACGACATGGTCAGGAACCGGCGGCGCGTCGAAGCTCGTCTCCAGCTCCAGCCTGCCGGCCTGATAGCCACCGGGGAAGCTCTCGGCCATTTTGAGCACCAGCGACCCTTTTGTTCCGACCAGCTCCAGCGAGAACGTGTGGTCGGTGACACCTCCGGGCACTTCGAGCGTCGAAACGCAACCGCTCTCGTGCTTGCCGATAACGGCCATGTGATCGGCACATGTGCGCTCGACCACCTCGTCGGTGCCGATGATCGGCACTTGCCTGCGCATGATCGAGGTGCGTGCATCGAGCTCACGATAAGGGCCGAGGATGAATTCCATCATCACCAGCGTGTGCCCGCCCGCGATTGTTTCCAGCGTCGCGCCGTTCGCCTTGTCCTGAAGATAGGCATAGTGCTGCGGGGCAGAATCGCCCCAGGCGCCAGTCGGTGCGAACACCCGGCAGACCATGAGCTCGCCAAGATAGCCTTCGTCGATCAGCTTCTTCGCATGAAGCACTGCCGGAGCAGACAGCGCCTGCGTGCCGATCATCACGTGTGCACCCTCGGGCACGGCGGCGGCCATTTCTTCGGCCTCTGCAAGATCGCGGCCCAGCGGCCATTCACAATAGACATTCTTGCCGGCCGCCAGCGCGGCAAGCACGATCGCGCGATGCTCGGGCACCTTCACTGTCACGGCGACGACGTCGATGCCGGGATCGCGCACCAGCGCCAGCGAATCGCCGAAGGCGCGGTTGCCGCCGAAAGCCGCATTGGCCTCGTCGGCCAGTTCCTGCGTTCGCGCGGAAACCGCCTCGATCACGAACCGGTCGGTCATCTTCTTGAGAGCAGGCACGTGGGCATCGTGCGCCCAGGCGCGGGTTGCATTGCCGCCAACGATGCCGATGCGGTGCCGGTTTGCGCTCATGTCGTGTCTCTCCCTAGTCGAGATTGAATACCCGGACCGCATTCTCGCGCAGGAATTTCGGCCAGACTTCGTCCTTGAACGGCACGTTTTCCAGTTCCCCGAAAATGCGTTCCAAACTCAGGCCCGCAGGAAAATAGCCTGCGTAAAGTATCTTGTCCGGCCCGCGCTTGTTCGCATATTCGATAATGGCCTTTGGGTAGTGCTTGGGCGCAAAGGCGCTCGGCATGTAATAGAGGTTGGGGTATTTGAGCATCAGCTTGACCGCCAACTCCTCCCACGGCTCGGCGCCATGGCGCATGACGAAACGCAGCTCCGGGAAGAACCAGCAGACCTCGTCGATCAGTTCCACCTTCTGGGTGCGCAACGGGAAGCGCGGCCCCGGAACGCCGGCATTGGCGACAAAGGGAATGTCGAGATCGATGCATTCGGCATAGAAGGGGTAGAGCTCGCGTTCGTTGAGCGCGACCTGCGGCACCGAGGCAGCGGGGAAATAGGTGACCGCCTTGATGTCATGCTCCTGCTTCATGCGGCGCACGCGGCGGATTTCCTCCATGCCCAAGATCGGATTGATCGTCACAGAGCAGAAGAAGCGGTCTTTGAACCTGCCCAGCGATTCGGGATACTGCAGCGCGTTGTCGATCGGCAGCATGGCCTTGGCGACATTGTACTTGTCCATCTCGGCGACCATGTTTTCGACGAATTTCGCCGGGTCGGAGCCGATGCTGGGAACGTTCTTGAACATGTAGCCTGCAGGCATGACGGTATTCACACCCGGCGGGTCGCGCTGCATCGTATTCATCGACTGATACCCGGCGAGATTATGCTCGTCGGATGGGATGTTCATCATCAGGTCGATGACGGGGACGTCCTTGGGAAAAGGCATGGGCTCTCCGATGTGCGAATAGAATTGATAGGGTCGTTAGCCGCTCAGTCCGCATCTGCATAGAAGCGCGAGTAAAAGCGGCGATATTCGAGGATCGGCCCATCGTTCTTTACCAGTAGCGGCTTTGCCAGATGGCGCTTGTGCGGCCAGACCTTGGCGTCTTCCTCAAGCTGGATCGCGGTGTTGCGGATCAGCTTGGCCGTGACGTTGACCTTAGATTCCTCGAGATCGGCGGGATGAAAATAGATGTGGCGCAGCCCGGTCCGCGATCCGTCGAGCGGGGTCTGCATCTGCAGCAGCAGCATGTCGGTAATGCCCCAGAAGCGCGTGAAGGAAACGCCCGGTCCGATCGCACGCACGTCGATCTTGCCTTCGACCATGCCGCGCGCCGTCGGCATCTTGCTCGAAGCCGACGAGTAACGGAAATAGCCGTCGACCTTGAATTCGGGTACCGGCGGCGAGGGAAAATTGTGCAGCGCCGGAAAGTGCGCGACGTCCGCACCATTCTCGGTGATCTCCTGAATGTGAACGTCGAATATCCACTCGCGATAGTCTGCCGCGATCCAGCCCTGGTCGGCTACCTCCTCGACCCGGCTCATCTTGAACAGAGGCTTTTCGCGCTTGGGATGCCACCAGGCAAAGACGATACCGAGGTCCTCGTGGATCGGAAGCGCAAGGTCGCAAGCTTTCGACAGCTTGAGCGGAACCTTCTCCTGATAGGGAATGGCGGCGACTCCGCCGTCGCCCTTCCAGGTCCAGTGGTGGAACGGACAGCGCAGGTCGTTGCCCACAACCTTGCCGCCATGCCCGAAATGGGTGCCCAGGTGACGGCAAATCGCGTCGATGCCCCGTGCTTCGCCATCCTCGCCGCGCCACAGCACATATTCCTCGCCGCCGAGCACGATGGGCAGGACTTCGCCCTCAACCAGCTCTTCGCTGCGCGCCACGGCGAACCAGCCAAACGGCAAGGGCAGGCCAAAGCGGTCTGCCGGATCGTCCAACACGGCATTGACGGGCCTATTGCGTTTTGCGGTGCTGGCTTTCTTCATCGCCGTCTCTCCAATCGAAATGGCTTTACATCCATCTCGAATATGTCATTATTTAATACAAGTTTTAATTTAATGATACGCTCGGAATTTCCCCATTGGCTGTCAAGGCTAGCGGAACCGCCGCCAAGGCGCTCAGCGTGCTCGATGCCGTGGCGCGACTTCAGCCTATCGGCGTCAGCGCGCTCGCCCGCCATCTCGGTGAGGACAAGAGCATGGTGCAGCGCATGCTCGTCACCCTTGCGCAGCAGGGCTGGATCAGACCCGAGCGCGACAGGGCGACAAAATGGCGAGCAACCATGCGGCTGCGGCTCCTAGCAGATCTCGCCTGCCCGCAAGCCGACCTGCGTTCTTTGGCGCGGCCAGTCATGGAAGAACTGAGGGACCGGACTGGTGAAACTATCTCGCTGGTCGCGATCGACGGGGACCGGCTTATTGTGATCGATGTCGTGGAGAGCGAAGCACTCCTGCGCGCCGTGCCGACCATCGGGCTTGAAGTGCCGGGGCCGGTTAGCGCCAGTTCGCTAGCGGCCCTGCCCTGGCTAGCCCGAACAGAACAGGTGGCAATTCTGGGCGCCGAACCCGGTCTGAAGGTTCAGCGGCAAATCGAAAATGTGCGCGCCAAGGGCTTCGCCGTGCTCGAGAGCGAGCGCGGCGGCGGCACGGTGAGCATAGCCGCGCCGGTATTCGACGACCATGGGGCGCTCGCGGCCGTGCTCGTGCTCTCGGCACCGGTCGCCAGACTCTCGCCGCCGCACCGCGATGCTATCGGCAGCGAGATCGCGAACGCCGCTGCCGCAATCGCCAACGCCTGAGCAAGAAACGCCCCCCTTGCCAAGGCGGGCAAAAGGGGAAACAATCGCGCCAGAGGACTCCGCCCGGCAGGCGCGGCGTGTGAGACGAGAGGAAATTACCATGAGCAGCTTTGATACCGTCATTAGGGGCGGCACGGTAATCGACGGGACCGGCGCGAAAGGCGAGACGGCCGATGTCGCAATCGCCGGCGATCGCATTGTCGAGATTGGAAAAATCGACAGCAAGGGCGCGCGCGAAATCGACGCCGAAGGCCACGTCGTATGCCCCGGCTTCGTCGACGGGCACACCCACATGGACGCGCAGGTCAACTGGGATCCAATCGGACGCAATTCATGCTGGCACGGCATCACCACGGTCGTGATGGGCAATTGCGGCTTTTCGGTCGCGCCGGTCAGAAAGGGTGAAGAGGCCTTCGTCGTGCGCAATCTGGAACGCGCCGAGGACATCTCGCCCGACGCCATGGCGGCGGGCATGGAATGGAAGTGGGAGTGCTTCAGCGAATATCTCGATGCCGTCGATGCCTTGCCGAAGGGTAT
>CAZRVW010000002.1:0-63264 GCA_964603645.1 uncultured Novosphingobium sp.
TTCGAGCCGCATTACTTGCGCATCGTGCTGGCATTCCATGCGGCAGGAGCCTTGCCCGAGGGGGCGGTGATCAATCTCTATTTCAGCGGCGCTCATGGCGTGTTCGGGCCAAACTCGATGCCGTTTGGTCTGCCTCCAACGGAAACGGGGCTAAACGCCTATCTCGAATTGATCGAAGGAAGTGGCCTGCCGTGGACTGTATCGGTCTGGGGCGGCGACATCTTCGACACGCCATTGCCGGATCTCGCCGTCGCGCAGGGTGGCCACGTAATGGTTGGGCTGGAGCCCTATTTCCATGCCGAGCGCACGCCCACAAATGCCGAACTCGTCGAGCGAGCGGTTGCCATGGCCGAAGCAGCTGGTCGCCCCATTGCAAGCCACGAGGAAGCGCTGGAAGTGCTGCACTGCCCGCGCCGAGATTGAGGGGTGGCGCGGCTCGCACGATAGGGTAAGCTGTGGCAATAGCGAAAACGGGAGAGCATGCGATGGCGCGCACAGAGCCACTGGTCATCACCGCCTCGATCAATGGCGAGCGGCCGAAGGAACAGAACCGCCACAGCCCGCGCACTCACGAGGAGATCACTCAGACGGCTCTTTCGAGTTACGACGCGGGCGCCTCGATCATCCACGTTCACGCCACCGACATGAGCCTGCTGGCCGACGAGTCGGCGGAAGACTATCTCAAGTCATGGCGGCCGGTTCTGGAGAAGCGACCCGGCTCGCTGTGGTATCCGACGCTCACGCGCGGCTGGGGCGGAGAAATCCGGCACATCCTCGCGATCGACGATGAAGTCGGCCTCGAGTTCGGTTGCATCGATCCGGGCGGCGTGCCTTTTGCCCAGCTTGATGAAGAGGGGCTTCCTGTTGGGCGTTATTATGCCAATTCGCTCGAATCGATCCGCGCCGATTTCGCGACCTTCAAGGAGCGCGGAATTGGTCCGCAAATGGCGATCTATGAACCGCATTACATGCGCATCGTGCTCGCCTTTCATGCCGCTGGTGCGCTCCCCGAAGGCACGGTGTGCAATTTCTATTTTTGTGGTGACTATGGCCTAGGCGGCGAGCGTTCGATGCCGTTCGGTCTCAGGCCGACCGAGGCATCGTTACGCGCCTATCTCGACATTCTCGGCGACGTCGATTTGCCATGGACAGTGTCTGTCTGGGGCGGCGACATTTTTGACAGCGATCTTCCGCAACTCGCGATCGAGCAGGGCGGGCATGTGCTTGTAGGCATCGAGCCTTATCTCCACCCGCAACGACAGCTCAGCAACGAGGAGATGATCGGTCGCGTCGTCGAATTGGCGAACAAGGCGGGCGTGCCGGTCGCCGACCGCGAGGAGACGCTGGAAGCGTTCCGCTCGCCCAAGCGGCAACGCGCACAGATCCCAGCCTGATCATGAACTTCAACGGAGAGAAGCAATGACCGCACTCGACAAGTCGCTGGTGTTCAAGGACACCGACAACCCCTTTGGCGGCCGTAAGGTGGTCGATGTCGACACCCACTTGACCGAGCCGCATGACCTGTGGACCAGCCGCGCCCCGGCCTCGCTAAAGGAGCGTGTGCCGCAGGTGAAGATGATCGACGGAAAGCGTTCGTGGGTGATCGACGGCGATGTCATCATCGGCGAGGGCGCAAATCCTTCGAGCACCGTCAAGACCGACGGTACCAAGTGGCCGGGCCTCGAATTCATGTCCAAGCAGATCGAGGAGTGCCATCCGGCGTCCTACTCGACGAAGGAACGTGTCGAACTGATGGATGCCTGCGGTGTTTCCGCACAGATTGTCTATCCCAACATCCTCGGCTTCGGCGGCCAGCAGACCGCCAAGGTCGATCACGAATTGCGTGCGGCCTGCGTGCGCATATTCAACGATGCCATGGCCGAGATGCAGGAAGAGAGCGGCCAGCGCATTTTCCCGATGGCCATGCTGCCATGGTGGGATGCAAAGGAATCGGCTGCCGAGATCGAGCGCTGCCACGCCATGGGCCTGCGCGGCATCAATATCAATTCCGATCCGCAGACACACCGTGGGCTCGACGGAGAAATGCTGCCGAGCCTGGGTAGTACGATGTGGGACCCGATGTGGGACGCCGCGACATCGCTAAACATGCCGGTCAACTTCCACATCGGCGCGAGCGACCAGATGATGGACTGGTTCGGCAATCAGGCCTGGCCCGACATGGACTATGACCTGCGCATGGGCCTTGGCGGCGCGATGCTGTTCGTCAACAACGGCCGGATCATGGCGAACCTGATCTACTCGGGTCTGCTCGACCGGTATGAAAAGCTGACCTTCGTTTCGGTCGAGAGCGGACTGGGATGGATTCCCTTCACGCTTGAAGCTCTGGACATGGAATATTTGGAAGTCGGCATTCGTCAGGGCAAATTGCGGCGGATGCCTTCGGAATATTATCCGACCAACTTCCTGTCCTGCTTCTGGTTCGAGAGGCGTGACCTTTCGGGCACAATCAAGAGGCTTGGCGCGGAGACGGTCATGTTCGAAACCGATTTCCCGCACCCGATTTGCCTCTATCCGATCGACGATGTCGACGGCGCGATGGGCGGCCTTACCGAGGAAGAGAAGGTCAAGGTGCTTTCGGGCAATGCCGAACGGGTCTACAACCTGCCGGTCTAGAAAATTGAAATTGATGGGATGAGATCATGACGGCAATCGATAAATCGTTCATCTTCAAAGACACGGACAATCCATTCGGTGGCCGTAAGGTCGTCGATGTCGATACTCACTTGTCCGAGCCGCATGACCTGTGGACCAGCCGCGCCCCAGCCTCGCTCAAGGATCGGGTGCCGCAGGTGAAGAAGCTCGATGACGGCACACGTTCCTGGGTTATCGACGGAGATGTTGTGATCGGCATGAATGCCAGCCCCTCGAGCACGATCAACAAGCATGGAGAGAAGCTGCTAGGCATCGATTTCTTCGGCGTCCAGATCGAGGACGTGCATGCTGCTTCATGGAGCACGCAGGATCGCGTCGAATTGATGGACGCCTGCGGCATTACGTCGCAAATCATCTACCCCAACATCCTGGGCTTCGGCGGGCAGAACGCAGCGAAAGTCGACCCCGATCTGCGCCTTGCCTGCATCCAAATATACAACGATGCCATGGCCGAATTGCAGGTAGATAGCGGCGAGCGCATCTTCCCGATGATGCTGTTGCCCTGGTGGGACTGCGCGCAGACTGTCACCGAGATCGAACGCTGCCACAAGATGGGCCTGCGCGGGACCAACATCAATTCCGATCCGCACAACCATGTCGGTCTCGACGGTGAGCCCTTACCGAACCTGGGTGGCGACATGTGGAACCCGATGTGGGAAGCCTGCGAGGCGCTCGACCTGCCCGTCAATTTCCATATCGGCGCGAGCGATCAGGTGATGGACTGGTTCGGCCAGCAACATTGGCCGGGCACTGACCGCGATATCGCGATGCGGATCGGCTCGACGATGATCTTTGTCGAGAACGGGCGCACGATGATCAACCTCATCATGTCGGGGCTTCTCGACCGCCACGAGAAACTGAAACTGGTGTCCGTGGAAAGCGGCGTCGGCTGGATTCCCTTCACGCTCGAGGCGCTTGATGCGCAGTACATGGAAGCGCACCCGTCATCGCGTAAGCTGCGCAAGATGCCGTCCGAATACTTCGCCAGCAATTTTCTCTCGTGCTTCTGGTTCGAGCGCAAGAACCTCTCGTGGACGATCAAGGAACTTGGCGTACACACGGTGATGTTCGAGACCGATTTCCCGCACCCGACCTGCCTTTATCCGATCGACGATGTCGAATCGGCCTTGGCGGACCTTACCGAGGAGGAACGGGTCATGGTGCTCTCGGGCAATGCTGAGCGGGTCTACAATCTGCCGACCTAAGTTGGGGATGGGCGGCTAGTCGCCGCCCGCCGAATCCTGCGATTGCACACCTTTCGCAATGGCGAAAACGACGCCTGAAAGCGCGGCGAGCGCGATCAGGTTGGGCAGCGCCATGGCCGCGTTTGAGATGTCCCCCAGTCGCCAGACAAAGCCAAGCGGCGCAAAGGATCCGACGAAGATCACAAGACACCAGACGATCCGCCAGATCAGGTGCAGCACCTTTTCGCCGCGAGCGCTCGATCCCGGCACGAGATCGTAAAGGAACGTGATCGCGCGCTGGCCGTAGTAGCTCCATGTCAGCAGTGTCGTGAAAACGAACAGCAGCAGGGCCAGCGAAGCGACGAGCGTTCCAAAGGCGATGCCGAAGACCTCGAACGGGAATGCCGCGGCAAAGGCGCCTGACGTCATCTTGAAGCCGGTTAGGTCTGATTGCCACGCATGTTCTACCGCGATGGTCGCGCCGGCCGCATCGACATGGGTGAAATCACCGCGGACGGTGAGGATCACCAGTGCGGTCATCGTGCAGATGACGATAGTATCGATGAATGTACCAAGCATGGCGAAGCGGCCCTGAACGGCGGGGTCGCTGGTCTTGGCGACCGCATGGGCGATCGGCGTGGAGCCTTGTCCGGCTTCGTTCGAGAACAGGCCGCGGGCCACGCCCGCGCGGATCGCGATGATGATCATCGCGCCGGTGAACCCGCCGGACGCGGACTGCACATTGAAAGCTCCATTGAAGATCCGGCTGAAGGTTTCAGGAATGTAGCCGATGTTCAGCACGACGGCGGCGAGTGCCATCACGATATAGGCCCCGGCCATGAACGGCACGACCTTCTCAGCCACCGCACCGATGGACCTGATGCCGCCGATGATGACGACAAACACGGCAATTGCCGCGATCAGACCGCCGATCCATTCGTCCAGCCCGGTCAGCTCATTCATCGAATCGGCAAAGCTGTTCGCTTGAATGCCGTTGCCGGTGACGAGCGAAGAGAAAAGTGTTCCGAGGCAAAAAAGCACGGCCAGCCACGTCCATTTCTTGCCAAGGCCCATGGTGATGTAGGTCATCGGCCCGCCGCGAATTGTGCCATCGGGCGTCTTTTCCCGGAACTTGATCGCCAGCGCACCTTCGGAAAAGGCTAGCGCCATACCGATCAGTGCGGTGATCCACATCCAGAAGATGGCACCGGGGCCGCCAAGCGCGATGGCTGTGGCGACGCCGGCCAGGTTGCCGGTGCCTACCTGGCCCGACAAGGCAGTAGACAGGGCCGCGAACGGCGAAATCTCACCTTCCGATTTGTCGTGTCCGCCTTTGAAAAGCGCTTTGAACGCCGAAACCAGGTTGCGCAGTGGATAGAAGCGCAAACCGATCATCATGTAGATACCGATGCCGAACAGCACGATCACCATGGGAGGGAACGGCAGCAGCTCCTCGCCCTGCCAAGAGCCGCCCCAAATAAAGTCGGACACATTGACGATGGGGTCGGTCCACCGTTCGAAAGCAGCTTCAAATGCTCCCTTTTCAGGCGAATTCATGCTCCGATGTCCCCCGTCGTTCATGTTGTGACGAAGGGCTTACACCGCTCGGCCCGTTCACGACAACGGCAGGCAATCAAATTCCTGTTCGTGATTCGCTAGGCGCGTTCGAACACTGGGAGCCTGTAGGCGCCGTGCTGATCTTCGCAGTCGATGAAGGCCACCTTTACCGGCATTCCCAGCTCCGCTTCGGCATTGGCAAAGCCGAGCGGATTGGAAATGAACCACGGGCCTTCTTCGAGTTCGACGAGGATCGTATCATAGGGCACTGGCATCAGGTCGCCGTAATAGGGCCGCTCGAATGTGCACCAAGAGGCGAGCTTGCCGTTGCCCGAGACCCTTTCGAAGGTCAGAGCGTCGGAGCCGCACTGTTCGCACTCCTGCACCACGGGCCAAGGACGATGGCCGCATTTGCCGCATTTCTGGATGAGCAATTCGCCTTTGGCGCAGCCCTCCCAGAATGGCTTGTCCTTCGGCTCAAGAGCTCGCGGAGGACGTTTCTCGGCCATGGTCAGTCTCCCCTCGTGTAAATGACAGGATGGACGCAGTCGGTCTGGGTCATGGCCGACAGCGATGTATTTAGCCCGTCGATTTGCCGCGCCCCGCCTTCGCCGCGCAATTGCCTTACAATCTCGGGCACCTGGCCCCAGCCCTGCATGTAGTTCGCCGACATGTTGCCGCCCGCGATATTGGTGGGAATCCGCCCGCCCAGCGTGATCTGGCCGTCCTGGGCGAAGTCTATCCCGGTTCCGTCTGGCGTAAAGCCGAAACCTTCGATCTGGTTGACCAGGTGGATCGATGCGACGTCATAGCCTTCGAAGTGGCCAATGTCATCGATGGAGAGGTCGGCCATGGCCAGCGCCTCGTTCCCCGCCGCTTGGATTTGCGGCCGTAGTCGTTCATCGACCATGACACGGAACTTGTCCTGCTCGATATAGGCTTCACTCCAGCCTGCGATGTCGACCGGCGTCTTGGGCATGTCGCGCGCGCGATCCGCCGTGGTGACGATCAGGCAGACCGCGCCGTCGTTGACAAGGCAGATGTCAAATAGGTGTAGCGGGCGCACGATGTAGCGCGAAGCCATGTATTCATCGATGGTGAAAGGCTTTTGCATGATCGCATTGTCGTTACGCCCTGCGTGCTGGCGCACGATCATGGGCACGTGGCCGAGGTCTTCCTCGCGCTTGCCGAACTTGGCGAAATAGCGCTGCGCCATCATCGCCCAATGTGCCGCTTGCGACGACCAGCCCCAGGGATGGAAGTAATAGTAAGAAGCGGGGCCAGCCATCCCCGCGCTGTAGGTGTTGCCGCCGAACTGTCGTCCCGACGAGCGGTTGCCGATGCCGAACAACATGGCGACGGTCTTTACTTCGCCCGAGATGATCCGTCCGACGATGTTGGGCAGGGGACCGGCGAAGATGTGGCCGTTCACCCAGGCCTTTTCCGGCGAGATGCCGAGGTGACGCGTCATCTCTTCGGGCTCAGGGCCGCCGAAGGTGTAGTGCAGCGCAAGCGCGTCGATCTCACTCGCATCGATTCCGGCATCGGCCACGGCGCGATCGAAAGCGAGCTTGCACAGGTCGTCGATGGTGGGAGGCTCCCAGCCCTCGGGTCGCTTGCGCTCGGCGGCATAGTCCTTGGCGTAGTCGGTCTCGCCAACGCCGACGATCGAAGCCTTGCGGCTGTGTTCGCGCAGGCTTGGCGGCATTGGCGTCATTCCGTGGTCCGCCATTGGCGATCATCCTTTCCCGTATCCATTTTTCGTCATCGCGAATGCTTGTTCGCTATGCGGTCCGATCTGTGATCCTTAGCCGAGCCATGCAGGCTGTCAAAGGGTCTGGCAGGTCATCTCAGCTTCGCCTATCGATTTGACCGAGATCGGGAGAGAATGAACCATGGCCAACAAGATCGTCGAAGACCCGCGCATTGATCCGCGCATCAAGACCATGTTCGCGAATACGCCGCAAATGGCAGGGCGCAAGCTAGACAAGCGCGAGGACCTGCTAGCGGCGATGGCCCACGTGGCGGCCAATCCCGATCCGGATGGGTTCGGCGCGGTTCTCGAAGCGCAAGATTTTGAGGCGATTGCGCCATCGGAGGGTCTTTCCGTGAGCAAGCGCGAGATAACCTCCGCGCCCGACGGCAACACGATAAGCCTCAACGTGATCCGTCCTGAAGGCGATGAGGTCCTGCCTTGCGTCTATTACATCCACGGCGGCGGCATGATGTCGATGAGCGCCTACGATCCGCATTTCTGCGCCTGGGGGCGGATGATTGCGGCCAACGGTGTCGTGGTCGTGTTGGTCGAGTTCCGCAACTCCGGAACGCCTAACACGATCCCCGAAGTCGCGCCCTATCCGGCGGGTCTGAACGATTGCGTTTCGGGCCTGCGCTGGGTGCTCGATAATGCGGGAGCGATCGGCGCCGATGCCAGCCGCGTGATTGTCGCAGGCGAGAGTGGCGGCGGCAATCTCACGCTTGCTACCGGTCTCGCCATGAAGCGCGACGGCGAGATTGACCGGATCGCCGGGCTCTATGCGCTGTGTCCCTATATCAAGGGCAACTGGACCGAAGCCGATGGCGGTTCGGTCACGGCCAATCGCGGCATTCTGCTCGACCTGCTGGTCGACAATGGCGCGCTGGCTTACGGCATCGAGGCCTTGCATGCTAAAGACCCGCTAGCCTGGCCCGGCTTCGCCTCGGTCGACGATGTGAAGGGCCTCCCAAAGGTCAAGATCGGCGTCAACGAATGCGATCCACTGATGGATGAGGGCGTGGCCTTTTATCGCAAGCTGCTTGATGCCGGCGTCCCCGCGCAGTGCAATGTCGCCATGGGCACGATCCACGGCACCGAGACCTTCCTTGTCTGCCCCGATATCAGCGCATCGACTGCGCGCGACATCGCCGCCTTTGCGAAAAGCTGATTGCCGGGAGAGCGCGCATGACATGCGACGGGAAGAAGGTCCTGCTGGAACGCGATGGGGACGTCGCGGTGCTCACGCTCAACGATCCGCCTACGCTCAATGCACTGGCCGAACAGATGCTGGGCGACCTGATCGACGCGATTCATTGCCTTCGCATGGAAACGGACAGGCCACGCTGCCTGATGATCACCGGTGCGGGCAGGGGCTTCTGCTCGGGTGGCAGCGTGAACATGATCGACGATGGTGGTACGGACGGCGCGATCACCCACATCACCCTTGGCACGCATCTTCATTACATGATGAAAGTGCTCAAGGATCTGCCCTATCCGGTGGTCACCGCAGTCAATGGCCCTGCTGCCGGCTTCGGCTTTTCCTTCGCGCTGGCGGGTGACATGGTGGTGGCGGCGCGATCCGCGTTTTTCCTTTCGGCATTCCGGCGATTGGGCGTCTCGCCAGACGGTGGCCTTAGCTGGATGCTTCCGAAGATTGTCGGCTGGGCGCGGGCCAAGGAACTGATGGTGATGGGCACCCGCCTTCCCGCCGATAAGGCGCTCGAATGGGGCCTTGTCAATCGCGTCTACGACGATGCCACTTTCCGTGTCGAAGCCTTGGCTCTGGCCCGCGAACTGGCGGCAGGGCCGACCTTGGCGATCGGCATTACTCGGCGGCTGTTCTGGGAAGGCTGGTCGCGATCCTACGAAGAACAAATCGACGAAGAGGAGCGGTCACAGCCGCAAACCTTTGCCTCCGCCGATGCCGCCGAGGGTGTGCGCGCCATGCTCGAAAAGCGTGAGGCGCGCTTCAGCGGAAAATAGCTTCAATCACGCCGGATCGAGTGTCACCTCCACCTTGGTGAAACCGTTGATAAAGACGTTCTCGAGCCGCTTGACCTCGCCGGTCACGCGCGGGCGAATGTCGAGCCGGATCATTTCCTCGATCAGGGTGCGCAGCTGCAGTTCGGCCAGCCGCGCGCCGATGCAGCGGTGCACGCCATAGCCAAATGCGACATGGCGGCGGGCGTTCTCGCGGTCCACCTTGAGCGCGTAGGGATCGTCGAACACGGTCTCGTCGCGATTGGCTGACTTATACCACAGGATGACCTTGTCGCCCTTCTTGATGGTCTGTCCATCCAGCTCGTAGTCCTCCTGCGCCGTTCGACGCATATGTGCCACGGGCGTCACGAAGCGGATAAATTCCTGAATCGCATTGGGGATCAGCGAAGGGTCGGCCTCGAGCTTGGCGCGCTCCTCGGGGAAACGGTGGAAGCCCTCGGCAATGCCTGACATGGTGTTGCGGGTGGTATCGACAGCGCCGACGATCAGTAGTGACATGTTCGCCGAGAATTCCATCGGATCCATCTCGGGCATTTCCTCCGAATGTATCAGGCGCGAGAGCAGATCAGGGGCGGGCGGGGCATTGTGCCGCTGCTGCCACAGTTTGTACATGCAGGTGCCCATCTCGAGCGTGATCTGCTGACGCAGCTCTTCCAGTTCCTTGGTCGCGCCCAGCCTCAGGTCGCTATGCCAGTCGGACCAGTAGGTCAGCGCATGGCGATGCTCCCAAGGGAAATCGAAAATGATGGCGAGCATTCCGGTGGTCAGCTCGATCGATACCTTCTCGACCCAGTTGAACTGCTCGCCCCGCGGCAAGCTTTCGAGAACTTCGATCGTTCGCTCACGCACCCGTCCGCTCAGCCTGACCATTTCTGCGGGTGTGAAGGCAGGGGCAACAGCCCTGCGACGCTTGTTATGTTCCGGCGCGTCCATGGCAATGAAGGTTTTGCCGCGACCTTCTTTCTTCGCCTGTTCGGTCGAGTCTTGAATCACCATGCCGCCTTTTTCGAAAGCGGAAGCGAAGATTTTCGGCAAAGCCTCGACATGCTGGATATTCTTGATGGTCGTGATGTTCCAGTAATCGCCCTGCGGCGTCCCGGTCACTTTGTTGACGGGTTGCTGCGCCCGCATTTCCTTGAAGATTTCATGGACCGATTCGTCGCCGAACTTCTTCGGGTCGCTGACGTCCCACGGTTGGTCATGCACGGTCTGCGCTTCGGGATGATCGCCCAGATACCTGTCGAGCGCTTCCTGCGCGCTCGGCGACAAACGATAATCGCCATCGGCAAGAATGTCGGCCTGATCGCTCATATGAATTCCTTTTTCCGTCACGGTCGTGCGGGGGGTGATAGGCCAAACCGTGGAGCGCTGCCAAGGCGCGACGCGATCAGTTCCTGTCGATGGTGACTTCAGCCTTGCTGAACCCGTGGATGAAGTTCTGTTTGAGCCGCACGACGTCGCCCGTGACCCGCGGGCGGATATTGCGGGCGATCATTTCTTCGATCAGCACGCGCAATTGCAGTTCGGCCAGGCGGGCGCCGACGCAACGGTGGACGCCATAGCCGAACGACACATGGCGGCGGGCATTTTCGCGATCGACGATAAGACGGTCGGGATCGTCGAAGATCGTTTCGTCGCGGTTCGCCGAGATATACCACAGTACCAATTTCTGACCCTTGCGGATCAGCTGGCCGTCGAGTTCATAGTCTTCCATGGCGGTGCGCCGCATGTGCGCCACGGGCGTGACATAGCGGATGCATTCCTGAACCGCGTTGGCCGCTAGCGAGGGATCGGCGTCAAGCTTGGCGCGCTCCTCGGGGAACCGGTCGAGGGCTTCGACAATGCCGGTCATGGTGTTGCGGGTGGTATCGTTCCCACCGACGATCAGCACCGCCATGTTCGACATGAATTCCATTGGGTCCTGATTTGCCATGCCTTCGGAGTGGATCATCCGCGACAAGAGGTCCGGCGCCTCGGGCGCGTTGCGCCGCTGGTCCCACAGCTTGAGGAAGCAATCGGCCATTTCCATCATCGCATCGAGCCGCATCTTGGCGAGTTCCGGATCGTCGCCAAGGCGGCCGTCGCTCATCCAGTCTGACCAGAATGGCAAGTAGTGCCGGTATTCCCAGGGGAAATCGAAAATTGTCGCCAGCATGGCGGTGGTAAGCACAACAGAAACGCGCTCGTGCCAGTCGAACTGCTCTCCACGCGGCAGTTCATCCAGTACTTCGGCGGTGCGCTCCCGGACGAGACCGGTCAGTCGAACCATTTCGGCTGGGGTAAAGGCAGGCGCGATGCTGCGGCGCCGCGGGGTGTGCTCGGGCGGATCCATGCCGAGGAAATTTCGGCCATGGCTCTGCACCTCATCCTCGCTGTGAGGATCGTAGATGACGAAGCCGCCGTTGTTCATGTCGGAGGAAAACACCAGCGGCAGTGCCTCGACATGCTGGATGTTCTTCAGCGTGGTGACATTCCACATATCGCCGTTGGGAGTACCCTCAATCCAGTTTAGCGGTGCCTTGGCGCGCATTTCGGCGAAGATTGGCTGCCACCGGTCTTCGGCATAGATTGCCGGATTGCCTACATCCCAGCGCTGGGTGTGGACCGGTACGCGATCTGGATTGGCCGCTTGCCACTCCTCGATAGCGTCGATGGCGTTGGGCGAGAGGCGGTAGGTATTGTCTTTGAGGACATCGGCGTGGGCGTTCATGACTGTATTCCTGGCACGTTTCGGTGCTGAGCACAGCACCTCGATTGCGACCATGCCTTTCTAAGGTGTCAGCTAATTTATGACAACAGGTGGCTCATAAAAATCAGCTGAGCGGACTGCGGCTTTCGGCGGTTCGCGGCTGGTTGACAAAGAGATAATCCTATCTACCGTTTTGCGTCACATGCAGCACAGGATGGATCACCCGCGATGAGCGACGCAAGCACAGCCAAGAGTTACATCAGCGATGAAATGCGCGCAGCTATCGGCAAGGTCATTGGAACACGCAGCTCTTTTCCCATCTCCGCTTCGGACATTCGCAAATGGGTGATTGCGGTCTATTTCCCGGAGTCGCCGCCGGAGAAATATACCGGGGCCGGCGGTCCCGACGCGCCGCTGACTGCGCCAGAGGAATTCAATCCTTTCGCCTGGGCCGCACCGGGCAAGAAACCCAAGAAGCCGGACGTCAGCGCCGGATTCCTCGAGAACCAGCTCGGCATCAAGCCGCCTGACACGAAGACTATCCTCAACGGCGGGACAGTGGTGGAATACGGTGTGCCGATGATGGAAGGCGATGTCATTACCGCCACCAACCGGCTCGACAATTATACTGAAAAGCAGGGCAAGCGCGGGACCCTGCTGTTTAGCTCGATGAAGGACGAGTGGACCAACCAGCGCGGCGAGATGGTCAAGCGCACCACCAGCACCGTGATCCGGCTCTGACAAGGAAATAGCGAACCATGGACCTTTCAATCGGAACGGAACTGCCACCCTTTGTGCGCGAAACGGGACTTGAGAACTGGAATCGCTTTGCCGCGGTGATGGACGAATTCGTTCCGCACCACATGGACGACGAGGCCGGGAAGAAGTCGGGAATGCCGGGTGCTTTCGGCATGGGCAACCTGCAGTCGAGCTACATGCATAACCTTCTTCGGAACTGGATGGGCGATCAGGGCAAGATCACGAACTTTTCGATCCAGTGGCAGAACGTGAACCTCAAGGATACGACCGTTTCCGCCAAGGGCCGGATTTCGGCGGTAGAAGATGTGGAGGGGGGCAAGCTGGTCTCACTCGACCTTTGGACCGAGGACAACAACGATCGCATGCTCGCGACCGGTACTGCGAAGGTGTTGTTGGCTGCCTGACCCGGATCGGCGTTCACGCTGGCGATATGATCTGATCCCGCTTGCCGTGACTTGCCCCGATCTCGATAATCCTAGCACCCGAAAGTGTGCCGGGCTTCGGGACAGGGAGAGTGGGACATGAGCGCGCCAGGTGAAACACCCGAATTGACCGAGCGGGTCGCGCAGTTACTGGCGCCGTTTTCTGGCAAGGTCTGCACCGCTGACCTGCTATGCGACGGCCACGATCCTGACCGCATTGCCTATCATTTGGTTGGCGTGGACGGCCAAGTCTCCACCCTGAGCTACGGCGATTTGCGCGACGAATCAGTGCGCTACGCAGGCGCATTAACTTCGCTCGGGATTGGGGCTGGCGACCGGGTCGCGACGCTTATGGGCAAGAGTCGCGACCTGCTCTGTCTGCTGGTCGGCATTTGGCGATTGGGAGCTGTCCACGTCCCGCTGTTCACGGCGTTCGCTCCGCCCGCAATTGCCTTCCGCTTGCAAGGCAGCGGCGCGAAAGTCGTCGTCTGCGATGCGGCGCAGGAAGCGAAGCTCGATCCCGGCGAAGCCATTCCCGCCGATGCGCCGTGGAAAGTGATCACAACCGGGGCGGGCGACAGAGGCAATGTAAGCCTCGCATCGCTGCTGGCCGACGATTTGCCGGAAGCGGAAACGCCTATGCGCACCGGCGACGATCCACTCATCCACATCTACACATCGGGCACGACGGGCGAGCCCAAGGGCGTCGTCGTGCCGGTCAAGGCTCTGGCGACTTTCAGGGCCTATGGCGAATTCGGCTACGATCTGAGACCCGACGATGTATTCTGGAACGCGGCCGATCCTGGCTGGGCCTACGGCCTTTATTGCGGGATCCTTGCTTCGCTGACCACCGGCACTCCCAGTGTGATGCTTGAAGGCGGCTTTGACGCCGCACGGACTTTCGACGTGCTGCAGCGCCTTGGCGTCACGAATTTCGCGGCAGCGCCGACCGTCTATCGCTCGCTTGCGTCTTCCGAATTACCTGGGTCCTCGGGCCTTGCATTGCGCTGCCTGTCGAGCGCAGGCGAACCGCTCACGCCCGATATCAACGAATGGGCAGAAACCACCTTTGGGCTTTCCGTTCACGACCACTACGGCCAGACCGAGATGGGCATGTTCATCAACAACCATCATCATCCTGCGCTTCGCCGCCCGGTGAAGATCGGTTCGATGGGCCATTCGATGCCCGGCTGGTGCGCGCTGGTGCTGGCCGAGGACCGCGACGAGCCTGCGATGCCGGGCGAGGTGGGGCGCGTGGCGATCGACCTGTCACGCAGTCCTTTCGCCTATTTCACCGGTTATCATGGACAGGCCGAGAAGAGCGCAGAGAAGTTCTCGCCAGACGGTCGCTGGTATTACACAGGCGATGTCGGCAGCGTAGATGAGCAGGGCTACGTGTTCTTCTCATCCCGCGACGACGACATCATCATGATGGCGGGATACCGAATCGGCCCGTTCGAGGTCGAGTCGGTGCTGTCTGCACATCCCGACGTAGTCGAGAGTGCGGCAATTGCGGTGCCCGACCCGATCCGGGGCGAGGTGATGGAGGCCTATGTGGTGCTACGCGGCGGCGCGAGCGCTTCTCCCGATTTGGCGAGCGAGCTGCAGCAATGGGTCAAGGCCCGGTACGCCGCACACGCCTATCCGCGCGTGGTGCACTTCGTCGACGATATGCCCAAGACACCTAGCGGAAAAATCCAGCGCGTCGTGCTCAAGCAGATGCGCAAGGCGGAACTCGCAGGGGCAAGATAGGCCTGCAGTAAGTGGTGTGAGCAGCTTGAGGACTGCAATAATGGTTCACCAGAATCACGAACGCCCGGCCTGCCAGAGCAGACCGGGCGTCCGGTAATGCATCTATTGAACCGTCAGAACGAGACGGTCAGGTCCATGCCATAGGAACGGGCGGGGATGTAATTGCCGCCAATGAAGATGTTACTGATATTCAGCCCGTAGGAGAACCGCTGGGTATCGAACAGGTTGCGTCCCCAGACAGCCAGTTCAGCGTTGACGCCGCCCAGATCGAGATCCTTAAGCGCGACGCGGCCGTTCACCAGCCAATAAGACTTCCCGTAAAGCGCATCAGGCGCCTGCCCAGGCTGGTAGATGGCATCCTGCGGGTTAGTGTTGGACAGGGTCCTGGCCTTGTAGATCGCGTCGACGCGAGCCGTGAGATAGGCATCGCCGAACAAAGGCTGCGTATCGTATTGTCCGAAAACAGAACCGGTCCACTTCGGCGTGTTCAGCTTGCCATTGTAGTTGCCGTTAAAGGCATTGATGATCGCATCGGGCACATTGTTCACCGAAACGTGGGTGTAGGCAAGATTGCCGCCGATCGTCACGCCGCGAGCCGGGGCTGCCATGGCCTCGAATTCCAGGCCCCACGATTCCTTGCCGCCCACATCGAGCACGAACACGGAGATAAAGCTGCCGTTACACGCTGGGTTCTGCGTAATCGCACAGATTTCGGCGAAGGTTTCAGGTGCTGTGTTGGCGCTGCTTGGGCTTTGCAGGTGCTTGACGTCTGCCCACCAAAGGGTGGCGTTGGTACGCAGCTTGCGATTGAAGAATTCACCCTTGATACCCGCTTCGGCCGATTTCACCGTCTCCGGCTCGAACGGCAAGCTCGCCGAAGTGCCGCCAGACACATAGGCGGTTGAGTACTTGGCATAGAGCAGGACATCGGGATTCAACTTGTAGTTCACGCCGAGCAAATAATTGAACCGTGTGTCCTTGTAGGTTGAATCGGTGAAGTCGAGCGAAGCGGGGCTCAAGCCAAACAGGAATGAGCCGTATTTCTTGTCGTTCGTGACGCGACCGCCCACCACAACGTCGAGTTTGTCGGTGAGGTGAAATTCCAGCTGGGCGTAGGCGGCCATCGAGCGGTTGGTATTGTAATATTCGCCGATGTCGGACTGCGAGAAGACGCCACCCGGGATGAAGGCGAAGCTCGTGGTGTTCTTGAGCCAGTGTTCGGCGACACGGTCCTTGGATTTGAACCACATCAGGCCAGCTGTTGCGGTCAGAAGGTCTGAATCGTAGTTCGCCTGTAGCTCTGCGCTCCACTGTTCGGAACGGCTCTGCGCGCCAGAAACGATGCCGACGAATGGCTGTCCTACCAATGGCGTGAAGCGCTGCACAAAGGATGGAATTGCCGCTTGTGCATCTGCAGGCGTATTGATGCCAGGCGCGCGGCCGATCGAGGAAAACGCGATGAAGGTCGCATAGGGGACAAGCGTTTCTTGTGTGAATGGCAGCGCCGAGAAACCGTCAAGTGGCGAAGTCGCGAAAATGCGTGACTTGCGATAACCCGCGATCGCCTTGAACGACAACGAATCCGTCGCCGTGTAGTTCATGGTCAGACTGTGACCTTGATGCTTCATGACCGTTGGTATCGACCAGCCGTTGTGGACGCCATCGGGGCGCTTGCCGAAGTCGTCGGCGTCCTGGACGCCATTCGAATCGACCAGTGCGCCAAGCAGACCACCAAGCAGACCGCCTCCGGCTGACCGGTTTAGGTGAACCAGCGATACCGCTTCGGGGGTCTGATTCGAATCGCCGCGATCGTACTTGTAGACCGCATTGAAATCACCACTCTCGAATTTGAGCGCCGCAAAATAGCTGTCGACGTCCTTCGAGCCGAGCCTATCAACCGACGGGTCGATCTTGGCGACCGGCCCATAGTTGGACGCCAGACGGTTCCAGGTAAACGGCGGTGCAAGATTCTTGATGTCGCCGTCGCGCTGCTCGTGCACGTAGCTGAAATAGGCGCTGAACGGGCCGATCTGAGGAGTGTAGGCGGAAAGCCGATAGCGCCTGTGATCCTGGTTGCCGATGGTCAGACCCGCGGTCACGCCAGCTTCGCCGGTCGGATCGCTGGTAGTGATGCTGACCGCGCCGGTCGTGGCGTTACGACCGAACAGAGTTCCCTGAGGGCCGCGAAGGACTTCGATCCGCTGGACATCGGGCAGGTCGAAGATTGAGCCACGCGGTGAAGCGATGTAGACACCGTCGAGATAGACCGAAGTCTGCTTGTCCGAACCGGCGGCGACGCCGTAGCTTAGCTGGCCGCGCACCGAGAACACGGGGATCGCAGAGCCACCGGCAGACGGATAGACCGTCATGCCCGGCGCAAGGCTGGAAAGGTCGATAACGTTCTGGACGCGGTTCGCCGCAAGCGTGTCGCCGGTGATCGCTGTAACCGAAACGGGAACGTCTTGGAGGCTCTGTTCGCGCTTTTGCGCCGTAACGATAATGACGCCCAGACCGCTGTCATCATCTTCGGCACCCTGAGCAAGCGCCGGTGTCGCGGCAACGGTTGCCATGGTCAGGGCCGTGCAGGCGAGCAGCCCACGACGCGCAAACTTGCGTGAATTCAAAGCCATATATTCCTCCCCAATGAACATTCTCGATTGGCATTCCGCATGGCGGAAGCAGCAAAAATGACAATTGATCGCTTTCTAGCCGGTAAGTTTTGGTTAGACAATTCCCTCAATCATCACTTCGTGCCAGCGATATGAACTCGTAAGACCTATTCTTTCCTGGATTGCTGAAAAGCAGAAATTATCAAATCATATATGTGAATCCGCCGACCGCTGGTGAAACGGTGTCGTGATGAGGCCAATGTCTTCGAGCCCCAGAATTCCGGCCCTTCCGGCGACGACCTTTGCCACTGCATTGACAGCGGGCAGGGCCGTCAGCACGCTCCAGTCGCTGTCCCGCCAGTCGGGGGCGACGAATTCGATGCGGCAGTCGATATCGGGATCGCCCTTCACTCCGAGCCGGTAGTGTTCCTTGTCAAAGGACCAGTTCTCCACAAGTTCGTCGGTAAGATACCAAGCGACACTGACCCGGATGCGCTCTAAGCCTCCGCTGGTTCCTACCCAGGCAGAGCGCAACGCCCCGTGGCTGCCCTTGGGCAGCACCATGAAGCCGAGATCGATGTCCTGCCCGACCCGTGCGAAATCGATTTCGAAAGCAAGGTCGTCGAGCGCCAGGTCCATAGCGTCGGTGACCCTCAGCGCCGCATCTCGAAACGAAACCATCGCACCCTGAGCTACCGCCACGACAGCCTCATCGGCTTGCATGCGGCCCATGCCCATCGCGTCCCAGGTCTCTTTCGAAGCGTAGTTCGAAACGTCAGTGGATTCGGCAATCGAGACAGAATCGACCCGGCGGCACACTGCGGTGAGCGCGGCGGCGACCGAATTGACCCAGCCGGGATTCACTCCGGTGACATAGATCGAGCTCTTACCCGCGTCGCAGGCCGCCTCGACCCGCTCGCGTGTCTCGCCAGCCATGCCGCCGCAATTGAGGAACAGATTCGTGCTGACGACATTGATGCCCGCCCGGAGCAACCGCTCGACATGGTCGAGATCGGCCATGAATGGGGTGTAGAGTACGGCGTCGGGCGCAAGCGCGATAAGAGCTTCGGCATCCGATGTCGCGACAACGCCGCAGTCCGGCCTGCCGCACAGCGCTCCGGCGTCTTGCCCGACCTTTTCCGGCGAGTAGGCATAGAGGCCGACCAGTTCGAATTCGTCGCGGTCGATAAGGGCTTCGAGAGCCTTTGTCCCGACCCTGCCAGTAGTCCACTGGACGACTCGCAACTTGCCCATGTCGTTCTCCCCTCCCGTCAGCTCGGATTGCAACAAAGCAGTCGAAGGCATGCGATGCACGGCCGGGCGGAATTGACCGCACCGGCGATAGGTCGCTCGTATCGCCGAGCCGATGTGCAGGCAGGCAAGCTTGCTTCGACATGGCCGCGCGCGGACAGTCCACCCTATCAACAGTGTGGAGCATGCCAGTGGCGACCAAGACCCTCGATACCAAGGACATCGACCGATATCTCGGCGTGCCGGTGGATAGCTCGGTTCTGCGCGAGCCCGTTTCGGTTACGGATATTCGCCGCTGGGTGCATGGCATGCAGTATCCCAACAGAGCGCATTACGATCCCGATTTCGCTGCCGAGAGCCGCTGGGGCCGTATCATCGCCCCGCAGAGCTTCGCGATTGCTTGCGATGACGGGCACGGCGCTGCCCCTGCTTGCGTTGGCAAGATTCCCGAATCGCACTTGCTGTTCGGCGGCGACGAATGGTTCTTTCGCGATGTGCGGATCCGGCCGGGCGATCATGTCTCGGTGCTGCGCGTTCCATATGACTATCGCGTCACCGAAACCGGGTTTGCCGGACCGACCTGTTTCCAGCGAGGCGACAACATTTACACCAACCAGGACGGCGAAGAGATCGCGGTCCAGCGCTCGACCACAATCCGCTACTCGGCCGAGGCTGGGGGGGAGAGCACCAACGAGGACCAGTTCGAGGAGCCGGTCTGGACCGACGACGAGCTTGAAGAGCTCGAGGATCGCAAGTTTGCCTGGATCCAGATGATGCACGATCTGGGGCACGGAGAGCGCTGGTGGGACGATGTGAGGATCGGCGACGACCTGCCCGAGCGGGTATTCGGCCCGCATTCGGTCGCCAGTTTCACCACCGAGTTTCGCGCCTATTACATGTCGGTCTGGGGCGCCTTCAAGTTCCGCAAGCAGGACCTTGAAGGCATGGGCTTCACCAAGGAAATGGCCGGTCTCGAGAATGATCCCGACATGGTGCTGGTCAACCCCAATCTGACCGACGGCGCTTACTATGGGCCATCGCGTGGGCACCTGTTCCCGAACTGGGCGCGCCGTATCGGCATGCCGCGCGCTTACGGCTATGGCGCATCGATGGGCTCGTGGGTGACCGACTATCTCGCTGGATGGGCCGGCGAGCACGGC
The DNA here is from genome assembly GCA_964603645.1 of uncultured Novosphingobium sp. Taxonomy (GTDB): domain Bacteria; phylum Pseudomonadota; class Alphaproteobacteria; order Sphingomonadales; family Sphingomonadaceae; genus Novosphingobium. The sequence continues at coordinate 19,814 of CAZRVW010000002.1, forward strand.
GCGGTCCACCATGCCCTATCCAACTATCGCGGACCGGCGCTGACCGGCGACATCACCGTGCAGACTGCCGAAGTCGTCGACAAGACAGTGGACGAGGAAGGGCGGCACCTGGTCCACGTCAAGCACCGCATGACCAACCAGCTGGGCACGGTTATGGCGACGGGTACCGGGCAGATCATTCTGCCGAAGAAGCCGGATTGAAGCATCGCGCGAAAAAGTGAGAACCGGTTTTTCGCAGATCGCGATGCGAGAACAAGGATAGACGGGAGGACGAGACCGATGACCGATCTCATCAAGGCGGATTTCGGGATCCGCCAATGCCATGCGCGCTTCGCTGACGCAGTCTGGCGACAGGACTCGGCGAGTTTCGCAGGTTGTTTTTCCGAAGACGGCGAATGGAAGATTGCGGGAATGCATTTTTCCGGTCGCGGTAATATAGAAGAGGCGTTCGGGCAACTGGTCGGGCGCTGCACCCGCGTCCATCTCGTCACCGGCCTGCCGATGCTGGATGTGGTGGGAGGCGAAGTGCTGGCCCGCAGTTCCATGACCGAATTCGCCTGGATGCCAGATGGCACGCAAGCCATCAGTATCGGCATGTATCACGACCGCTATGTTGAGGAGGGCGGGCAGTGGCTGTTTCGCGAGCGCTTCTGGTCTTTCAAGTATCGCGGTCCCATCGACCTTTCCGCCGACCTCGCGCCTACGCCAGACTATGGCGTATTTCCCGAAAGGCCCGGTCCGGACGAGAAAACCTACGTTCGAAAGGCATGATCCCGGCCCCGCCATCGCACAAGCGATAATCCCGCGAGGCAAGGTGCAAGGCCGGCTCCGGACATGCAGATTGCAGAAGAAGTTGCAGCCGGGAATCGCCATGGTCTTGAGGAAAAGCGACGTACCGCCAATCGACGAAATCGACGTCGAGGCAATGGTGGCGCGCTATGCGCACGAGCGCGAGCGACGGCTGCGCAAGGAGGGCGCGCGCGCCTATGTCCAGCTCAAGGTCGATAACCTGCCCGACTATGGCATCGACCCGCACACCGAGATTGTTCCGCGGGAACCGATCGAGAGGGATATCGACACGGTCGTGCTTGGCGCAGGGTTTGGGGGCGTCCTTGCTTCCTATTATCTAAAGAAACAGGGTCAGGACGATTTCGTCCTGCTCGATACCGCCGGCGACTTCGGGGGCGTGTGGTACTGGAATCGCTATCCCGGCATACAATGCGACAATGATTCGTACTGCTACCTGCCGTTGCTCGAAGAGACCGGCTTCGTCCCGTCCAAGAAATTCGCGGATGGCTGGGAAATTCAGGGCTATATTCGACAGATTGCCGAGCATTTCGGGTTTGCCGACAAGGGGGTATTCCACACTCAGGTGACTGCGCTGGTCTGGGATGACGAGCTAGGTCGCTGGCAGGTTAGGACTAATCGCGGAGACCGGATCGCGGCTCGCTTCGTCATTATGGCGAATGGCGTGCTCAACATGCCGAAGCTGCCTACGCTTGAAGGGATCGATGCCTTTAAGGGCAAGCTGTTCCATACGGCGCGGTGGGACCATGACTATACTGGCGGTAGCTGGGACAATCCGGTCCTCGACAAGCTTCACGACAAGACTGTCGCTATTGTCGGCACCGGAGCCACCGCGATTCAGGCTGTGCCGTTGCTCGCCGAATATGCGAAGCGGCTCTACGTCATCCAGCGCACGCCCGCGACCGTCGACGCTCGACCCAATCCCGAAACCGACATGGACTGGTTCAGCGCGCAGCCGCCCGGCTGGCAGGCGGCGCGCAAGGACAATTTCCACAAGGGCGCAATGGAAGCCTACGCGCCCGACGACGAGGACTTGGTCGAGGATTTCTGGACCGAGGTTGCGCGCAATGTTGTCGCTGAATTGGCCGAGGAAGGCTGCCCGGAAATCTCTCTCGAGGAGATGATGAACCGGCGCGGTGAAATGGATCACCGCGTGATGGAGCGCATGCGCCGCCGCGTCGATGCACTCGTCAGGGATGGCGCGACCGCCGAGGCGCTCAAGCCCTATTACTACTTCATGTGCAAGCGCCCGCTTTCGAGCGAGACCTTCTACCCTGCCTTCAACCGCGACAATGTCGAACTGATCGACGTCTCGGAAACGCGCGGCATCGAAAAGCTGACCGAGACCGGTTTCGTCGCAAATGGGCAGGAATACACCTGCGACTGCGTGATCTTCGCCAGCGGTTTCGAAGTGACCAGCGATATCGAAAAGCGCTGGGGAATCGAGCGGATCGAAGGGCAGGGCGGTCAGTCGCTTTATGACTTCTGGCGCGAGGGTCCGCTGACCCTCCACGGCACCATGACTCACGGTTTTCCAGGCCTGTTCTTCATTGGCTATATCCAGGGCGGCCTTAATGCTTCCGTGACTGAACAATTCGGGCGGCAGGGCGAGCATATCGCCTGGATCATTGCCGAGGCGCTGAAGCGCGGGGCCGACCGGGTCGAAGTCACCAAGCAGGCGATGGACGATTACGTCGCTCATTTCGAGGCGACCACGATCGATCAGACCGACTTCCTTAACGCCTGTCCGCCGAGCTATTTCAACAACGACGGAGCCAAGGAACACAAATGGGGCTTGTTCCGGCCTTGGGGCGCTGGCTGGCATGACTTTCAGCGTTTCCTTGCCGAATGGCGCGAGGCAGGCGACATGAAGGGTCTGGAACTGCGGATTCCCGCAAAGGCTGGAGAGGTCACATGAACAAGCCAGGCAGCTTCAATACCGCGAACATCAGCGCCGAGGATATGGATGCCGAAAGGCTCGTCACCTATCCGACAGAGGCGTTTTTCTCGCGCGACTATCTCGAGGTAGAGAAGAAGCGGCTGTGGCCGCGCGTGTGGCAGATGGTCGAACGCGAGACCGATCTGCCAAATCCTGGCGACTGGATGACGTACAATGTCGCCGACGAATCGATCATCGTGTTGCGCAAGCAGAACGGATCGCTTGTCGCGTTCCATAACGTATGCCCGCATCGTGGCCGTCAGCTGATCAATGTGCCTGATGGTGTCCATGATGTGCGCGGCAGCCAACGCACTGGCTTCGTCTGCGGCTTTCATGGGTGGACCTACGATGAGGACGGCAACAACACCTACATTCTCGACCCACAGGATTGGGACAACAAGCTGACGCGCGAAATGACCTGCCTTTCGCCGGTCAAGGTCGATACCTGGGGCGGCTTCATCTATATCAATATGGATCCCGACAGCGTCTCGTTGAAGGAATGGATGGGCCGCGCGGGCGAGATCCTGGACCACTACGAACTCGACAAGATGCGCTACAAGTGGCGCCAGTGGGCGATCTACGATTGCAACTGGAAAGTCGCGATCGAAGCTTTTCTCGAGCCCTATCACGTCGCCGGGACTCACACCCAGTTGCTACAATACGGCGACTATTACGCGCTTTCGAAGCAATACGGCCTGCACTCGGTGTCGAGTTACGATACCCGCGCCGAGGATTTTCAGATGAGTGAGAGCGCGGGCACGGTCCGCGCGGGCAAAAGCGGACTCGATCCGCGCGTCTCGACCTACGAGCTGATCAAGGAAAACTATGAGACGGTGAATTACTCCGCCTCGACCGAAACGCTTATCAATGCGGCCAGCAGGCTGGTCGACGAACTCCCGGAAGGCACGCCTCCGGGTGACGTGGTGGCGCACTGGATGGCTTCGGCCAAGGCCGACGACGCTGCGCGTGGCGTGGTCTGGCCGGAAATCCCGCCCGAGATTGTGGCTGAGGGCGGCCTTGCATGGGGCCTGTTCCCCAATGGCAATATCATGCAGGGCGTGACATTCGCGCTGTGCTACCGGGTGCGGCCTTATGGCGACGATCCGAACAAGTGCATTTTCGAAAGCTATGCGCTCGAACGCTTTCCGGAAGGCGAGGAGCCCGAGACTGAATGGGTCTATGCCGAACCCACTGGTGAGAACTGGGGCTCGGTTCTTGCTCAGGACTTCGCCAATATGGAATTCGTCCACAAGGGCATGAAGTCGAGCGGATTCCGCGGTCCTCTGCCCAATCCGCACCAGGAACAAAAGGTCATCAACCTGCACCGCAACCTCGCCGAGTTCGTCGGTCGGGGCGCGCCGCGCCTGCTCGATATTTAAGTTTCGTCCTGAAAGGAAACCCAATGGGCACGCCCGTTTACAAGCGTATTCTCGATCTGTTCGAGGCCGAAGGCATCAACACCCTGTTCGGCATACCCGACCCGAATTTCGTCCACCTGTTCCTCGAAGCAGAACAGCGCGGCTGGACAGTGGTCGCTCCGCACCATGAGGCGGCAGCCGGGTTCATGGCCGAGGCCGCGAGCCGGATGACCGGCAAGCCGGGCCTGTGCATCGGCACGCTAGGCCCGGGCATGGCCAACATGATGCCAGCCGTGCAGTGCGCTATGGTCGAAAATTCGCCGGTCATTTTCCTCGGCGGCCAGCGTGCGCGGATTACGGAGCGTCGAGTGCGGCGCGGGCGCATCCAGTTCGTGCGGCAGGAGCCGATGATCGAGGATTCGGTTAAGTATTCGGGCTCGATCGAATATGCCGATCAGGTCGACGAGGTGATCCGCGAGGCGATCAGGCAAGCACTCTCGGGCAAGCCGGGGCCGTGCTATGTCGAGTATCCGGCGCACACGATCCTTGAGGAGCCGGACCTTCCGCCGGTGCAGAAGCCCGAGCAGTACCGCCTGGTCAATCAGGGGGCTGACGTGGATCGGATCGCCGAGGCCGTGAAGCTGATCGGTGAGGCGAAGAACCCGATCCTGCTGGTCGGCCACGCGGTTCACACCACGCGCATGGGTGCGGCTGTGAAGGATCTGGCGTTGCTGATGAACTGCCCGGTGATCCAGACGTCGGGCGGCACGTCCTATATCGAGGGGCTCGAAGACCGCACCTTCCAGTATGTGTTCTCGGATGCCTCGCTCGAAGCGGTCGAGAACTGCGATGTTGTGCTCGCGCTCGGCACCGAGATCGGGGAACCGCTTCATTACGGCAAGTGGTCGTGGTGGGCCTCGGGCGATGCCAATCGCAAATGGATCGTGGTCGAGCAGGATGCGACTGCGATTGGCGTCAACCGCCCGGTCCATGTACCGCTAGTCGGCGACTTGCGCGGCGTAGTCCCGCAACTGGTCCGTGCCATGAAGGACAACCCGCGCGATCCCGCGCCGGGGCTCGAGAAGTTCATGCGCGAAGGCCAGGCCGAGCTGGACGAGATCGCCAAGGAGTCCGAGACCAAGTCGGGTGGCGGCGGCAATTCGCAGATCCACACTTCGCGCATGGTGGTCGAAGCGACCCGTGCGTTCCCGGAGGACGGCATCCTCATTCGCGACGGCGGCGCCACGGTGATCTACCAGTGGACCTATTCGCAGGCGAAGCCGCACGATGTGATCTGGAACCAGAACTACGGCCACATCGGCACCGGACTGCCCTATGCGACAGGGGCCATGCTGGCCGACCGGGCCGCCACCGGTAAGTCTCGCCCTGGAATGCTGCTGACCAGCGACAGTTCATTCCTGTTCCACGTCGCCGAATTGGAGACGGCGGTACGCTGCAAGCTCCCGTTGGTCTGCATTGTCGGGGTGGACTTCCAGTGGGGCCTCGAAGTCGGCGTCTACAAGCGGACCTTCGGGCAGGGCAGTGCCGAGACAGGCACGCATTGGAGCGACGGTGTGCGCATGGACAAGGTGGCTGAGGGCTTTGGTTGCCATGGCGAATTCGTCGAGAAGATCGAGGATTTGCGGCCCGCGATCGAGCGCGCCTATGCCAGCGGCAAGGTCGGTGTGATCCACGTCAACATCGATCCCAAGGCGAACTCGGAAGAGATGCCGAAGTACGAGAAATTCCGTACCTGGTACGCTGAAGGCACGCAGTAAATACATGAAGAACAGCCGCTATTCCGGTGCGGCAAGCGCAAGCGCAGCCGAGGGCTGGTCCTTATCGCGCGCGGTGGCGCCAAGCCGGCTGTTCGGCGCCAATGGCATCCGCGCCGGGGCGGACGGGCGAGTCTATGTCGCGCAGGTCGCGGGCAGTGCGGTAACCGCACTCGATATCGACAGCGGCGAAGCGGAGGTCATTTCGGCCATAGACGGTCCGATCACCGGGCCGGATGATCTCGCTTTCGACAGTCAACATAACCTCTATGCGACCGAGATAACCCTGGGGCGAGTCTCGATGTTGACGTCCAGTGGCGACTACCGGGTGATCGATGATGATATGCCAGTCGCTAATCCGATCACTGTCTATCAGGACCGGCTAATCGCGGGCGAATGCCGGATGGGCGGACGCATCTTCGAATTGTCGCGCGACGGCGGCGCGCGGAGACTGATTCTCGATGACGCGCCGATGCCGAACGCCTTCGAGATCGGGCCGGACGGCAAGCTCTATTTCCCGCTAATGGGCGCCAACGCGATCTGGCGCATCGATCCCGCGGGCGGCGAGCCCGAAGTGGTCGTGGCGGACCTTGGCGTGCCCGACTCGGTCAAGTTCGACAGCAAGGGGCGGATCGTTTCGACCCAGGTGGCAAGTGGGCAGGTGCTGCGGATCGATCCGCAGAGCGGCGCGCGCGAGGTGCTGGCGCAACTCTCGCCGGGCCTCGACAACTGCACCTTTGCGGGCGAGCGGCTGTTCGTGTCCTCGATTCCCGGCGAGGTGGTGGAGATCCTTCCCGATGGCGGCGTGCGTTCGCTGGTCGGGCGCGGACTGCAATGGCCCATGGGGCTAGCTTGCGCGTCGGACGGCACTCTGTTCGTGGCTGACGGCGGCTTTACCTACTCGCTGGCTCCGGGCGGCGAGTTGGATCTGCTCGGCATGCTGTTCAGCCCCGGCTTTCCCGGCTTCGCGCGGGGTGTGGCCAGTAGCGGACCGGGCGAGTGGCTGACGACGAATTCGATGGGAGCGGTCATGCGCTGGTGGCCGGAGCGCGGCGAAAGCGAAGTGGTTTCGGAGGGGCATGAGTTGCTCTACGGAGTCGCTTCGGGACCGGATGGCGCTGCGGTCTTTGCCGATGGCGCAGCAGGCAAGGTCATTTCGGCACGCTACGGCGAAGTCGAGGCGCTCGCTGAAGGTCTTGACCAGCCAATGGGCGTGGCGACGGGTAGCGATGGTTCGGTCTATGCCAGCGAGAGCGGGGCAGGGCGCGTGGTCCGCATCGCGAGCGGTCGCGCCGAAACGGTGCTGGATGATCTCGTCGAGCCGCAGGGCATCGCAATTGCGGGCGGCACCCTGTTCGTGGTCGATGTCGGGACCAAAGAATTGATCTCCTGCGAACTTGCCGGCGGAAAACTGCAGATCCTCGCCACCGGCCTTCCGGTCAAGGCGCCGCCTGGAGTCACGCCCAAGTTGCTGGGTGGCGTGGGAGATATGTCCGGGCCGATGGTGCCGATGTGCGGAGTCGCGATTGGCGGCGACGGCGCGGTCTATGTCGCTGGCGATGCCGAAGGCAGCGTCCTGGCGATCCGGCCGCTCTGACAAGGAGATTGCCAGCGATGTTCAAGCAGATCTGCTTTTTTCGCAAGCGCCCCGACATGTCCATGGAAGCGTTCATGGACTATTACGAGCACCAGCACTCGCAGCTTTCAAAAAAGGCGGGGCGTTCTCCTTCGCTGCCCAATGCGCAGCGCTATGTCCGGCGTTATCTGGTGCCGGAAAAAAACCCGGTCACCGGCGAGGTGATTGATCCCGGCTACGACTGCATCATGGAAATCTGGTGGAACAGTCGCGAGGACTTCGAAGCCTCGCAGGCGATCATCGCCGATCCCGATCGGCTCGACTTCATCAAGGAAGACGAGGCGAAGCTGTTCGCATCGCACAGTAATCCGGTCTGCTCGGTAATCGAATACGATTCGCCCATGGGTCCGAACGGCGAGGCGACCCACGTCGATCTGCGCCACGAGGATTAGAGTGGCCGGATACCGGTCGCGTCGGCTTCAGTGAAGACTGGCAGCGGTTCGGTCGGCTTCATCATGATGATGGGAATTTGGCGGTTGGTCGACTGTTGATAGCCTGCATAGCTCGGGAACAGATCGACCATGTAGGCCCAGACCTTTTCGCGTTCCGCACCTTCGGGTTCACGCCATGTCGCGAGCCATGCCTGGGTCGCGATCTGGAACTCCACCGTCTCGCTGGCGCGAATGTTGTGATACCACGACGGGTGGATGTCCGCTCCGCCCTTCGATCCGACGATCACGGCTTCACCAGCGACGATCCCGTAAATCAAAGGCGTGATGTAAATGTTGCCACTCTTCCGTCCCTTGTACCGGATCAGGCAGTGGGCAGTGAACGGGTAGCCGCCTGCCGGCGTGATATCGACGATGTGGCCATCCTTGCCCCCCGATTGCAGATAGGCTGCTCGGTGCTCCTGCATAAAATCCTTGCGGTCGGCCAGGATTTCCGCGCTGCTTTCGTCGCTCATCGGCGCTTCCTCTCGATTTGTCCTTCGAAAGTTTGAAGCCGATGGGCGGATGCGTCCAGTCCTTTCATTTGGGTGGCTAGCTGCGCAGCTGTGCGGTCAGCTCGTCCGCAGCCTCCCTGATGGTTTGGCCGACGTGCGCCACCCCCGGTTCGGCGAAGGAGCGGTCGAGACCGGTGCAGACAAGCGCGTGACTTGGTCGCCCCGATCCACGGCAGACCGGTGCGGCGATGACGGTTACCCCCGCAATATAATGGCCTGCATCTACTGCGTATCCATACTCGCGCGATTGCTCGACCTGCTGCAGCCACACCTCAAAATCGGGCGGATTGTCCCAGCGCAACTTTTCGAACCTGGCAAGCAAGCGATCCCGCGGATAGTCACCAAATGCGGCAATGCACCGGCCGGTCGCGCTGATCAGCGCAGGGAAGCGGCTGCCCACTTCAGTGCTGAGACGGAAATTGCCGCGCCCCTCGCTGACCGCGACCGCGACGATATGATCGAGACCCGCTATCTCGACTCCCAACGCCGTCATGCCCAGGCGGGCGGCTAAACCATCGAGCATCGGCTGGGCCAGTTCGGCAAATGGATCGCGGCGCAGCCGGTTTCGCGCAAGCGTGAGAACGCCCGGGCCAAGCTCGTATCGCTTGGTCGCCGGGTCGAACCCGGCCAGCTCCTCCTCGACGAGCGCGCGCAGCACATAAAGGCATGTGCTTGGAACAAGCCCGAGCTCGCGGGATATCGCCTGCAAGCTCATCGGGGTCTCGCTATTGCTGAGCAGCCGCATGACCGCTGCCGCCCGCGCTATGGCCGGGGCCTTGCTGGTCTTCATGGTTGCTTCAAGCTTGTCGGGTGCGCTCATCTGTTGCCTCATTATTCAATATATTGAATATCATTCAATATTTGCAATTTCAAGTGGGGTGTGCAAAAGCGCCAATCGGCGCCACGAATCGTGGGCATGGATCGGGCCATGACGAAACTGACAGAACGAACAAGCTATGCTGATGCGCAGGCCCATGCCTCGTCGGCTGCGCTGTGGGACCTGTTCGATGGCGACCGCGAACGTTTCAACATCGCCCACGAAGCCATGTTGCGCCATGCCGACGGCAGCGGTCGCGCGGCAGTCTGCATCGCGCACTGTGATGGTGAGAGCGAGGTGCTCAGCTTCGATAAGATATCGGCTGGCGCGGCGCGTTTCGCGCACTGGCTCGACGCGCAGGGCGTGGCCAAAGGCGAGCGGATCGCATTCATGCTCGAACCATCGCTGCCCTATTACGTGTGCTTGTTCGGGGCGATGCTCCAGGGGGCGGTATCGGTTCCCTTGTTCACCTTGTTCGGACCCGACGCACTGCGGTTGCGTGTGGATGACTGCAGGCCCGCAATCCTTCTGACCAATGCCGAAAAGGCGCTGATGGCGCGTGAAATCATGGGTCTGCGCGTCGAATTGGCGGACGCGGCGCTGTTGGCGTCGATCGCTGACTTTCCCGATATCTACGAGCCGCAAACCGCTGGCGACGATCTTGCCTGCTTTCAGTACACCAGCGGCACTACCCGCGAATTGCCAGAAGCGGTGCGCCACACGCACCGATCGCTAGTGACCCTCATGTTTGCGGCGCTCTACGGCACCGGGATCAGGCCGGGTGATCGCTTCTTTTGTCCGTCCAGTCCGGCTTGGGGGCACGGGCTGTGGCATGGCACGCTTGCGCCGCTTGGGCTGGGTGTGACCACCGGCACGATGGGCCGGGGCAAGTTCGATCCGATGCGGCTGATGCAAGCATTGCAGGATTTCGAAATCACAAACCTGTCTGCGGCGGCAACGCATTATCGGATGATGAAGAATGCGGGCGGGGCGGAGGGCTTTCAATTCACGCTCAAGAAGCTGTCATTTACTGGCGAGCCGATAGACCCGGCCACGCTCGACTGGATCGACGCGACGTTCGGGCTCGATGCCTGTTCGATGTATGGCACGACCGAAATTGGCGTGGTTCTGGTCAATTATCCCGGCGCGCCGGATTTCTCGGTGAAGCCGGGCTCGCTCGGCAAGCCGGTGCCGGGCCTCGAACTGCAGGTCCAGCGGCCCGATGGCTCGCCCTGCGATCCGGGCGAGATCGGCGAGTTGATGCTCAAACGCAAGCAGGGCTGGCTCTCGACCAAGGATCGTGCTCGCATCGACGAGGACGGCTACTTCTATCACTGTGGCCGCGCCGACGACGTTATTATCTCGGCAGGCTGGACGATGAGCGCAGTCGAGATCGAGAACACCATGCTCAAGCACGATGACGTGCGCGAATGCGCGGTGATCGGCGCGCCCGATGAGGAACGCGGGCAGGTGGTCAAGGCATTCGTCGTCAGCGAGCGCGAAGCCAGCGACGCCTTCATCGGCGAGTTGCAGAGCTTCACCCGCGAACGCCTCGCTCAGCATGAATTTCCGCGGATCGTCGCATTTGTCGACGAACTGCCCAAGACCCCTGCCGGAAAGGTCAATCGCAAGGCTTTGCGCGATCGCGAAGCCCAGGCGGCCTCGGCCTGAATTTCAAGGAGAACACGAAAATGGCTACCCAATCGGCGGAGACGCGTTTCCCCAAGATCACCGACGAAGGCCTTGCTGACCTGCGCCAGCGTATCGGCGTCAAGATCGAGAACACGGTCGAGCCGTGGAACTACGAGGCGACCCGCGATGCGATCCGCCACTATGCGCACGGTATCGGCGACGACAATCCGCTGTGGTGTGATCCAGCCTATGCCGAAAAGACGAAATACGGCGCGATTGTCGCGCTGCCCTCGTTCCTGTTCTCGACCAGCCGCATTGTCTCTGGTTATTGCGGCGGGCTTCCGGGCATTCATGCAATGTGGGCCGGTGCCGACTGGACCTGGCACAAGCCGGTGCTACGCAATGACACGATCAGCACGGAGGCTCACCTCAAGGACCTTATCGGCCACGAAACTCGTTTTGCGGGCCGGGCTTACCAGCAGATCTATCACGTCGATTTCTACAACCAGCAGGGTGATCATGTCGCCGAGTGTGACAGCTACGTGTTTCGCACCGAACGCGACGAAGCGCGCGAACGCGGCACCAAGTACGAAGGCGTGAAGGGCAAGGTCGAACAGCTCGATCCGGACCAGATCGAGGAATGGTTCGACCTTTACCGCAACGAGGAAATTCGCGGGGCCACGCCGCGCTACTGGGAAGATGTGCAGGTCGGGGATGCTCTGCCGCGCATGATGAAGGGGCCGATGACCGTCACCGGTTTCATCGGCTATGCGCAGGGCTGGGGCGGGCTCTACATCCGTACCAACAAACTGCACTTCCAACTCATCGACCAGCATCCCGGTCTGGGCATCGCCAATCGCTTCGGGGTCAAGGACGTGCCCGAGCGGGTGCACTGGGACGACGATTTCGCGCGCGAGGTCGGTACGCCAGGTGCCTACGACTATGGCCCGGAGCGCTGCTCGTGGCTGACTCACCACATGACCAACTGGATCGGCGACGATGGTTTCCTGACCCGGCACAAGTGCCAGATACGGCGGCATAATCCTGACGGCGATGTGATCTTCATCGACGGCGAGATTGTCCGCAAATTCGAAGAAGGTGGACGCAAATTCGTTGAAGTCCAGCAGCGTGCCGAGACCCATCGCGGCGAGTTGAGCGCCATCGGCACGGCTGTCGCCGAACTGCCGGGGCGGGGCTGACGCTCCTGTCCACAATCGTGCAAGCGATGTGCCCGCCCTTAGCTTGCGCAACCGGGAGTCGCGCTTCATTCAGGATCGGTGAACGTCCAACCTATCAAGAAGCGTACCCGCGACCCGTCTGCGACGCGAAATTCCATTCTCGAAGCGGCAAGCTCGCTGTTCGCACAGCAAGGCGCAGATTCGGTGAGCGTTTCGGCGGTGGCGAACCTTGCCGGGGTCAATCGCGGCACGGCCTATCAGCACTTTCCCTCGCGTGAGGACCTCATCGCTGCGACCATCGAATGGATTTCGATCCGCATGTTCCGCGCCGTCTATGGCGACCGGGAAGATGCTACCGAACGCCGTGTCGATGGCGAGGCGGTGCCCGAAACGATGCATCGTCTCTCGCTGTTCGCGATGGAAAACTCGGACCTGTGCCGCAGTTGGCTGCTCCAGATTCTCGCTTCCGAGAACCCCGTTGCCGATCCGTTCTGGAAAGAATTTCAGGGCTCGCTCGAAATCTTTGCAAAGACCGAACTGGCGCAGGACTCCATCGATTCCGAAGCCATGTCGGTGCTGGTGCTCTCAGGCCTGTTTCTGTGGCCGGTATGGGTGCGCTCACACGCCAAGACCGATGAGGAGCGGCATGACCTCGCCGTGCGCATGACTCGCGAATTGTTGAGGTTTTCGCTGTTTGGATCGATGAATCCCGAGGCTTTTCCAGACATTGTCAGGCGACTGAAAGAACCGCTTTCGAATTCGCAATCGGCCGCTCGGAAAATATGATCTTCAAAAGGAAATCCGATGTTTAACGCCATCCAGATAAGCAAGACCGACGACGGGCAAAACGTGTCGCTGGCGCAGCTTGACGAAAGCGCGCTGCCCGAAGGCGACGTGCTGATCGACGTTGGCTACTCGACGCTCAACTTCAAGGATGGGCTCGCCATCACCGGCTCCAGTCCTGTCGTGCGCGTCTGGCCGATGGTGCCGGGTATCGACCTTGCCGGCACGGTGCGCGAAAGCAGCCATCCAGACTGGAAGGCAGGCGACAAGGTCGTGCTCAATGGCTGGGGCGTGGGTGAGACCCATTGGGGCGGGCTGGCGCAAGTCGCGCGGCTAAAGGGCGACTGGCTGGTGCCGCTGCCCGATGCCTTCGATGAGAAACAGGCGATGGCGATCGGCACTGCAGGCTACACGGCCGCACTGTGCGTCGATGCACTCGTCGATGCGGGCGTTTCGTCGGATCAGGGGCCGGTCTTGGTGACCGGCGCGACCGGCGGTGTCGGATCGGTGGCGATCGCCCTGCTCAAGGCGGCGGGCTTCGAGGTCCATGCGCTGACCGGCAAGATGTCCGAGGCCGACTACCTCAAGGGTCTGGGCGCCGACGAAGTGATCGACCGCGCGACGATGAGCGAGAAAGGCAAGCCCTTGCAGAAGGAGCTGTGGGCGGGCGTGGTCGATGCGGCTGGAAGCAACACCCTTGCCAATGCCTGTGCACAGACCAAATACGGCGGCGCGGTTGCGGCTTGTGGGCTCGCGCAAGGCGCGGACTTCTCCGCCACGGTCATGCCGTTCATCTTGCGCGGCGTGCGCTTGCTCGGTGTGGACAGCGTGATGGCGCCCAAGGCACCGCGCCTCAAGGCATGGCAGCGGCTTGCGCGCGATCTCGATCCTGCGAAACTCGATGCCATCGGTCAGGAAATCGGGCTCGGCGAGGCCGTCGAAGCAGCCGGCAAGTTCATGTCCGGCGAGGTCAAGGGCCGCTATATCGTCAACGTCAACGCCTGAGCTTTCCTTTGGGAGACAGGCCGCTCTCGATTATCCATGGCCCGCCGCTCGATGAGGAGAGGGGTGTTGGAGCGCTGACGCTGGGCGGCTGGCTTGAGGAAGTTTGCGCGGCTGGCGGCGAACGCGAAGCGCTTGTCTTCTACGACAATGGCGAGCGCATTTCCTGGTCTTACCGCCAATTGATGGAAGAGGCGCGGCGCGTGGCGCGCGCCTTGCTCGCCTGCGGCACGAGCAAAGGCACACATGTCGGCGTTCTGATGACCAACCGACCAGAATTTCTCTCGGGAATATGGGGCGTGGCGCTCGCCGGCGGGGTCGCTACCGCGCTGAACACCTTCTCAACCAAGGCCGAATTCGAGCACTTGCTCGAAGCTTCCGGCGTTTCGATACTGCTCATGGAGCGGCGAGTTCTCAAGAAGGACTTTTCTGCCATGGTGGCCGAGATTGAGCCGCAGATTGCCACAGCGCAGCCAGGCGCAATCGCTTCGACGCGGCTGCCGTTCCTGCGCCATGTCGCGGCCATCGGGGAAGGCGATGGCGCGATCGAGGATTGGGAGACTTTTCTGGCGCGCGGCGAGAGAGTTGTGCCCGCGCTTGTCGATGCCGCATCGGCCACGGTGACGCCCGCCGATCCTGCGGTCCTGTTCTTCTCGTCGGGCTCGACCGCCAAGCCCAAAGGCATCCTCAGCGCCCATCGCGCGGTTGCCCTGCAATTGTGGCGGTGGAAGCGCTTTTACCAGACCGGCCCGGACGCGAGGGCGTGGTCGGCCAACGGATTTTTCTTCTCGGGCAATTTTGGGATGGCTATCGGCGGGGCGCTGACTGCTGGTGGATCGCTGGTTCTGCAATCGACCTTCCAGCCAGAAGAAGCGCTTGACCTTATGGCGCGCGAGAAGGCGACAATGGCGATTGCCTGGCCGCACCAGTGGGCCCAGCTCGCGGCCGCGCCTAGCTGGCTCGAAGTCGATCTGTCGGCGATGAAATATGTCGATCCCTCGCACGCCTTCGGCAAACATCCCACGATCAGCACCGACTGGGACGAGCCGATGAGCGCATACGGCAATACCGAGACCTTCACGATCAGTTCGATCTACGAATCGGGCACCTCGATGGAGGAGCGCGCTGGCTCGGCCGGAAAGCCGCAGCCGGGCATTACTTTCAAGATCGTGGACCCGCTGACCGGAGAGATCGTTCCGTCAGGCGAGTCGGGGGAAATCGCGGTCAAGGGCGTGACCTTGATGATTGGCTATGTCGGCGTTCCGCTCGACGAGACGTTGGACGAAGACGGCTTCTTTGCCACTGGTGATGCCGGTCATGTCGATGAGGAGGGTCGGCTATACTGGAAAGGGCGCCTCAATGACATCATCAAGACGGGCGGCGCCAATGTCTCGCCGCTCGAAGTCGATGCCGCGATCCGCAAATGCCCGGGCGTGAAGGTCAATCAGACGGTCGGCGTGCCGCACGAGACGTTAGGCGAGTTGGTAGTAACCGCGGTCGTGCCCCATGAAGGAGCGACGCTCGACGAAGAGGGCGTGCGCGATTTCGCGCGTGAAACGCTGGCCAGCTACAAGGTGCCGCGCCGGGTGATGTTCTTTGCCGAGGACGAACTCGAAACAACCGGCTCGGCCAAGATCAAGACCGCCGACCTGCGCGAACTGGTCGCAGGGAGGATGGCGGCGGAGGGGTGATCAGGCCACAGCGATAAGAGGCTTTACCGGCAGCACATCGTCATCGCGCTCGACCATCTGGGCAAGCGACGCGCCAAGAGTGCGCGCCAAGCCGTCAACGTCGATCCGGTTCGACGGCCCGTAGACAAATCCGATCGCCAGGGGTTCGTCGACCGCATAGGCCGGGAGAAGCGCCGCGCAGACCTCCGCATTGCAGCCGAAACCGGACTCGCCGACCGCAGTGCCTTGCCGCTCGCAATCATCGATCATGGCGAGCATATCGGTCAGCGGCATGTGCTCGCCTGATGCTTCTGCGTTAAGTCGACGCACGATCCCTTCGCGGCGTGACCGCGAGAGTGTCGAGAGCAGCAGTCGACCAACCGCGCTGCGAGTCAGGCGTTCGCGCCTGCCGTTGTAGGTGCGATGCGTAATCTGCTCCTGCGTGTGGTCACGGGTCGAGCGGGTGTCGAAGATCTGCGCGTCGACGCCGACCATTCCGAACAGGGCGACCGCCAGACCGGTCTGCGCGCGCAGGCGGTCCATTAGTTCAGTGAGGCGACCGTCGCGAACGATCGGCGCCTGATTGCTCCCGCCGAGCATCGCCGCCCGCGGCGTGGGTCGGTAGGAGCGGCTTTGCTGATCCTTGTAGAGGATGCCGAGTTCGACAAGGCTGGAGAGCAGTTCCGACGTGCTCGATTGTGGACGTTCGTAGCGGCGTACGATGTCCATCACCGTCGCCTCGCCATGCCGGTCGTCAAAGAATTCGAGAACCTCGATAACCCGGCGCGCAATTCTGGCCTTGTTCGACCCTTGAAGCATTCCGACTCTCCCGCTTTATTGAACAACACTGTTGATTAGCGGTGCGAGCGAGTCAAGCGATGAATCGACCGGTTGGCCAATCGCCCCGGCGAACTAACCCTGAATTCGATGGAATGGCGCCCGCAGCGCGTTATCACATGCCCCGAAGCGAACGAGGGGATGACCGCAAATGAGCAACGGAACGAAACGAATTCCACCCCTGCCGCGCGAGCAGTGGACTGACGCGGCGCGCGAGGTCTTTGCCTCGCTTGGCGAACCCAATGCGCGCGAGAACGGCTCGGTATCCGACATCGTTATGGTTATGGCCCAGCATCCGCCGATGGGCCGCGCGTTCCTCGAATGGTCGAAATATCCGCTTCGGGACAACTCGCTGCCGTTCCGGCTTCTCGAACTGCTTATCCTGCGCGTCGCCTGGCGGACGCGCTGCCAATATGAATGGCACAACCATGTGCGCTATGCGCTGGGTGCCGGCTGGAGCCTTGAAGATATCGCCGCGATAAGAGCCTTTCCCAAGGATTCAGCACGATGGGCTGAACCCGAATGGCACATATTGCAATCGGTCGACGAGCTGTTCGAGCAAAGCCGTATTTCCGACGCGACATGGGAAGGGTTGGGCAGGCATTTCGACACGCCGCAGAAAATGGACATTGTCATGACCACCGGCAGTTACACCATGACGGCCTGGGCCATTTTGAGCTTCGGCGTGCAGCTTGAGGAAGACATCGACGCAATCGATTTCGATCTCACCACCCAATCGGGAAAGCCGCCGGAGGGCCGGGCCAAGTTCGGAACACAATCCAAATCCGGCTGACTAGTCGCCGAATCCCTCGCCCTGATTTTCGCCAAGATGCGGGGTTGCGCCGGATACCTTGCCGGGGGTTCGCGAGAACCAGGTCGGCACGCCGGGATAACGTATCAAGCCGACATCGCTGTCGACCGTCTCGAAATATCCAATCGCATCGAGATGCGCGTCGTCGAACAGCTCGTCTGTCGAACGGACCGGGGCGCAGGGGATTTGCAGGTCGGTCAGGAAATCAAGCCATTCCTGCGTCGTACGTGTGGCGAAGGTTTGGCCAAGCAGCGCATAGACCCTGTCGATATTCGCCGCGCGTTTCTGCAGCGTGTCGAACTCGGGCGTTGCCCAATCGGGCTTGAGCGCGGTGATGAAGGCGTTCCACTGCTTGTCGTTGTAGACCAGCGCGGCGATGTGGCCGTCCTTCGTCTTGTAGGGCTTGCGCTCCCTCGAGACGGCACGGTGATAGTGCGCGGGACCGAGTGGCGGGTCGAACAACTTCCCACTGGCATGCTCGACCAGCATGAAGCTGGTCATCGCCTCGAACATTCCGACTTCGACTTCCTGTCCTTCCCCGGTTGTCGCGCGATGGTAGAGCGCGGCAAGCGTGGCATAGAGCGCGGTGAGACCGGAAACCTTGTCCGCCATGATTGTCGCCGCGAACTGGGGCTCGCCGGTGCTCAATTCCTGAAGGTGGGGAATGCCGCATTCGGCCTGCATGATGTCGTCGTAAGCGGGTTTGCCTCCCATGGGGCCGCGGCGCGAATAGCCGTAGCAATTGGTATAGACGATGTCTGGTTTCAGAGCGCGAACCGCCTCGTAATCGAAGCCAAGCTTGGCGATCGCCTTGTGGCGCATCGAGTGAATGAAAACGTCAGCTTCAGCGATCAGGTGCCTGAGGGCCTCGCGGTCTGCGTCGCTGGTCAGGTCAAGTTCGACACTGCGCTTGCCCCGGTTGATATTGGTGAAGACTCCGCCCAGGTCCGGGGCAGGGCCCTTGTTGATATAGCGCGTGGCATCTCCGCCGGGCGACTCGACCTTGATGACGTCGGCACCGAGGTCGGCCATGATCTGTGTGGCATATGGACCGAAGACCATGGCCGTCAGGTCGACGACCCTGACGCCGAGCAACGGGCCCCTGCGTTGCTGGGCTTGCTCAGGCAAGGCCGCGCCCTTCCTTGGCTACCTGAAAACTATAGCCGAGATGTTCAAGATAGCCGTTGAGGCCAAAGTCGCGATGCGTCGCCGGATCGCCGATCTCGTCCATCCGCTCGGCGACCTGCTCGATGGTCCAGTCCGGCTGCCAGACACCGGTCGTCTCAAGAATGTCGAGCTTCGACATGCGTCCACCGATAGCCGCCAGCGCCTCACCCGTCAGCGTACAGTCCTCATGGCAAAGCCAGCCGACCATCGGCGCGACCAGTTCTGGGCCGAGCGGCGGATACATCGAGGTGTCGAGCCCCTCCGACATGCGCGTTTCCGCGCCGGGCAGGATCACATTGCTGCGCACGTCATGCTCTTCGCCCTCGAGCGCGGTGACATTGGAGAGGCCGATCATGCCCGATTTCGAGACGGCGTAGTTGACGCAGCGCTTGTTGCCGTAAAATCCGCCGATGGATGACGTCAGCACGACACGCCCGAAGCCTTGCTTCTTCATGTGCGGGAAGGCCTCGCGCACCAGATAGAACGCGCCCATCAGGTGCACGTCAACGACTGCGTGGAAATCTTCCATGCTGATCTCGTCGAGCCCCCCATATCGCACGTTCCCTGCGCTGTGGATCAGCACGTCGATACGCCCGAAGTTATCGATGGCGGCCTGGACTATCGAGGCGGCGCCTTCCGGGTCTGCGACGGAAGCGGTTGAGGCCACCGCCTCGCCACCCGCATCGCGGATTTCCTGCACCACCTGATCGGCGGGGGCGGCATCGTTTCCTTCGCCGATAATCGCACTGCCGTTGTCGTTGACGACCACTTTGGCGCCCCTGCTAGCCAGCAGCAGCGCATAGGCGCGGCCGAGACCGCGCCCGCCGCCCGTGACCACGGCGACCCGTCCGTCGAAGCGTAGTTCGTCCATGGTTCTCTCCCTCGCCAGCCTTCCCTTATGAATTGCCGCATGCGGGCCACAGATGCCAATCACGGCGACTCGCTTTCGCTCAGGCGATGCAGCGAACCGCACGTTGCGTCAAATGGCCAGCCGTCGCACATTCATCACATAAGCCAATGGAGAGCAGCATGAGCGCAGGCTATCTCGAGAACGCGGTCGAAGTTCCGGCCGAGGCATACATCTCGCCCGATTATGCCCGTGCCGAGCAGGAGCACCTGTGGCGCAAGGTTTGGCTGCAGGCCGGACGGTTGGAAGATATTCCCGAGACGGGCGATTTCGTCACATACGAGATTGGCGTCGATTCGGTGATTGTGGTGCGCACCGGTGCCGACAGCCTGGCTGCCTATCACAACGTTTGTCCCCATCGCGGACGCCGCCTAATCGACACGCCGCCCGGCAAGCGAAACGCCACCGGCCATCGCAGCCAGTTCGCCTGCGGCTATCACGGCTGGACCTACGGGCTAGACGGCAAGAACATCCGCATTCCGGAGGAGGACGACTGGCAGGGCGCGCTGTGTCAGGGCAGGGCGGACCTCGGCAAGGTGCGCGTCGATACCTGGGGTGGGTGGCTGTGGATCAGCCTCGATCCAGATGGCGAGAGCCTTGCCGACTACCTCGGTGTCGTTCCCGAAATGCTTGACCCTTACGAGCCACAGAACATGCGTGCGCGCTGGCGTAAGTGGATCGTGTTCGATTGCAACTGGAAGGTGGCGATGGAAGCCTTTTGCGAGACCTATCACGTCTCCACTACGCACCCGGAATTCAACGCTTTCGGACAGTTCCGGGGCTGGGCGCATACCCATGGCCTGCACACCAATATTGGCTACGAAGCGCCCAAAGACATGGAGGAGGACATGGGCAAGCTGCGCGTCGGCATCGGCGATGCGCGGCTGTCTACCGCCGAAATGCAGAATTTCACCTGGGCCAACGCCAATACCAATACGACCGAGACCATGGTCAAGGTGGCAAACCGGCTGGCGGACGAATTGCCTGAAGGCACGCCTCCTGCCGAAGTCTCTGCTTACTGGATCCAGACCTCGCGCAAGGAAGACGCCGAGCGCGGGGTCGTGTGGCCCACGGTCGATCCTTCGCATACAGCGAAGGCTGGAACCGCATGGCAGATCTTCCCCAATTTCCAGATCGGCCATGCTGTCAACAACATGCTGTGCTATTCTGCGCGGCCTTTCGGCACGGATCCCGACAAGTGCATTTTCGAGGCGGCAGTTTACGAATTATATCCTGAGGACGGCGCGCCCGATACCGAATGGGAATATACCGAAGCGGCGGACTGGCCACCGGTGCTCCAGCAGGATTTCGACAACATGGCTGCAGTGCAACAGGGCCTCAAGAGTGCCGGTTTCCGGGGTGCACAACCCAATCCCTACATGGAGCGCACGGTGGCGAGCCTGCACACCAACCTCGCGAAGTACTTGGGAACGGGCAAGCCTAAAGAGATCGGCGAAGAGTGCTAGCTCAACATGGCTTGGGCTGCGACGTGCAGAGCGGTCAGGCTGGAGTGAACCGGTACATGGTGAAGTCTTCGCTCGGGATCTCTTCGTATACGATCTTCATTGGCATGCCGATGTAAAGGTCTTCGGGATCCATATCGATCGTGTTGCCGAGAATGACTACCGAGCGCGGCTTTTCTGGCAGTTCCAGCAACACCGTGCCGTAGGGATCCTTGCCGAAGGTTGGCGGCCCGCGATGGACGACCGAGAAGGTCATCACCGTGCCGTGGCCTGCCGTCTTGGTCCACGTCAGGTCTTCGGACAGACAGGTGCGGCAAGCGATATAAGGCACCCAGTTCCAGTCGCCGCAATTGTTGCACTTGGGCACGAGGAATTCGTGCCGGTCTATGCCTTCCCAAAAGGACTCGTTCTGCGGTTCTTTCTGAGGAAGCGGGCGCAGGTAGGGTTCGGTATCCATCATCGTCTCTCCCTCAATCCCTGGCCAGCACGGTCACGCCCGCAAGGCCGTGCACGGAGGCGCCCTGGGCCAGCGTCACGCCGATCTTTGGGTCCTTTACCTGCCGAGCTCCGCATTCGCCGCGCAGCTGTCGAACAACCTCTATCGTGTGCATGCCGCTGGGATTGCCGTTGTGGCTGTTCGACATCAGACCGCCATCGGTGTTCGACGGCATCTTGCCGTCAAGCCACAGGTGTCCTTCGTGCATGTAGTCCGCGCCTTCGCCGAGCTTGCAGAAGCCCATTTCCTCGAGATTGCGGGCAACGGTGATCGCGAAGCAATCGTATAGGCCTGCGACGTCGATATCGTCGTGCGTAATGCCCGCCATGCCGAACGCGATTTCGGTGGCCCGCTTGACGGCGGCGCCTTCCGGATTGTTCCAGGGGGCCGTGATGGTCTGGTAGCCGTCTGTGTACATCGCCTCCGAACCGCCAAGCACCCAGATCGGCGTGGTCTTGCAATCCTTGGCGATGTCTTCTGCCGCAACGACGATGGCATACCCGCCGTCATTGTCGAGCGAGCATTCGAACAGGTGCAGCGGGCTGGCGATCATCCGTGAGGCGTAAACATCCTCAATCGTGATCGGTCCCTTCGATCCCATCAGCGAGCCCGGCTTGAGGATCGCATTGTCGCGCATCTTGCAAGGATATTCGGCGAAGTAATCGCGATTGGCCTTGAATTCGTGGAGATACAGCTGCGTCCACATCGCGTACCACACTGACATGTAGGCACCGTGGACAAGGAACATCCAGTCCTTCACTCGCGGTGCGCGGTCGAGCATTTTCAGCTGGCGCGGACCATTGGGATTGTTCGCGTTGCCGAAGTAGATCACCACGACATTGGCCAGCCCAGTCTCGATCGCCGATGCGGCCTTCGCGACGCCGCCCGAAGCATTGCCGATGCTCATATAGGTGATCGGGTGGCCGCCTAGCTGTTCGGTCCATGCCATATGCAGGCTGATGGGCGTATCGTAGTCCATCGGGATCAGGCCATCGACCTGGGTGTGGGACAATCCGGCTTCCGCAAGCGCACCCTTGATCGCTTCGAGTTCAAGCGACCAGTTCGATCGTTCCATTCCGCGCGCCTGTTCGGTCGCATAGACGCCGACGATTGCCGCTCTTCGCGTTTTTCCGGTCATACCTGCATTCTCCCACCATTTTGCACCTGTCAGCGCGCTCTCACAGATTGTCAAACCCTGTCCTCCGGACTACCAGCGCTTCTGCAGGACTGCGATGACCGGGCGCCAGCGGTACCAATGGGTATGAAGCGCGCCCGGTTCCATGGTACGCAGCCCAACCCAACAAGGAGCGGACGGTGACGAATTGGGACATTGGGCTGGGGTCTTTCAGGAAGACGGGCGAGCCCGTGGAAGTCGGCGCAAAGTGCTGAAAGCAGTTCTTACCGGGCTGGTCGCAGCAGTTCTCGCCGGATGTGCGCCAATACCTCCTCAATTGGGCAGGCCCGTTACCTTTTCCGAGCCGGTCGCAAAATCGTCGCAGCCGCTCGTCGAGCGCGGCGGACCGCTGCGCTTTGCGATCATAGGTGACCGTACGGGCGGTCATCGCCCCGATATTTTTGGGCCGGCGCTTGAAAAGCTGAACCTTATGCAGCCCGAACTGGTCATGTCGGTTGGCGATTTCATCGAGGGTTACAGCGAAGATGTAGCGCTGCTCGACGCTGAATGGACCGAGGTCGAGACAATGATTGCGCGGCTCGATGCGCCGCTGTTCTACGTGCCGGGCAATCACGACATCGGCAACGCGACGATGCTCGCCGAGTGGCGCAAGAGGCGGGGGCCGAGTTGGTACGCGTTTCGATACAAGGATGCACTGTTTCTCGTCCTCGATACCGAGGATCCGCCGGTTGTATTCAATCCCGATCTGATGGCGCGCTCAAAGGCCATGGAAGCGGCAATGGCACGCGATCCGGTTGCGACGCAGGCGCGCGTGCTTGATGCGGCAAAAGGCATGGCCGGCACGCCTAATCCCAAAGCACCAGCAAATTTTTCCGCCGCGCAGCTTGCGTTTGTCGAGCGGGCTCTTGCCGAACACGCCGACGCCGGCTGGACCTTCGTGTTCATGCACAAGCCTGCGTGGCAACTGGGCAGTATCGAGTTCCTGCAAGTCGAAGAGATGCTGGGCAACCGCGACTATACGGTTTTCGCGGGGCATGAGCACTACTACGCCTATGAGCGGCGGCGGGGCCGCGACTACGTCGATCTCGCAACCACCGGCGGCATCTGGCTGCGCGATGGCCCCGGTCGCCTCGATCATGTCATGTGGGTGACGCTCACCGAAGATGGCCCGCGTATCGCCAATTTGGACCTGCAGGGAATCAGCGGAAAAGAAGGACCGGCGGAAAAGTAGTTTCAGACAAGCGGCTCTTCGCCCTGCAGCTTCGGACGCACCGTCAGCCGATCACGGGATGTGCACCTCAGGAATATCCCTCGCGCGTCATTGGAGTGACCGCGCCATGGGCTCCGCTCAGGACCTTGCCGGCATCGATCAGCGCCTGCTCGCTATTGAGAACGTGGGCGCATCCCACATGAATATCGCGGAAAAAGCGCTGGATCGCATTTCCGTTGCGCACCGCCCGCGTCGTGCAAGCGTCGAAGGCGGCGTGTGAAAGCCGTTTCGCGACGGTAAAGGCATGGCTTGTGCAGAGCTGCGCCTCCAACCGCATCTCGGCGGTTACCTTGCCTGCTTCAGCCGAATCAAACAGGTTTGAGAATGTGGATCGTACGTAGGCATCGGCGGCATGTAGGTCAGCGGTGGCAGTCGCAATGTCTCGCTGGTACGTGTGCAGATCGCTCATCATGCCTACGCCGCGTGGCTTTGACCTGGCGAACTCGCGCCATTCGTCCTGCATTCGCCGCGACACTCCCAGCGCAAAAGACGCATGAGAAAGGCACGGGATTGCCATAAAGCCCATACGATAGAGGGCGCCTCCGCGCTTCTGCTCCGGCATGTTTGCGTCGAGGAAGAAATCCTCATGCAGCACTTGTTCGCGCACCTCGAAATCGTAGCTGCCCGTGCCGCGCAATCCGAGAACGTCCCAATTGCCATGGAAGACAACTATCTCGCGTGGAGCCAGGCCGATAAGCATGATCGGCTGTCCATCCCGATCGAGCACCGGCTCGTTGTTATCGTGAAGCATATAGCCCCCAACCAGCCATTGCGCATGCGGCGAGCCGGAGCCGAACGAGAAGCGTCCCGAAATCCGATAGCTGTCGCCTACGCGCTCAGCTCGGCCTGTGGGTGCCGCTTGCCCTGCCGCCATCAGGAATCGTCCGCCAGGAAAAATCGCCTCGACAGCCTTGGGGCCAAGGTGGGCGCCGGCTACAGCGCCGCCCGTCATCACGGCATGAGAATACCATCCGGCAGAGCCATCCCAGTAAGAAAGCTCGCTGATCGCGTCGATGACATCAATGGGATGTGCTTCGCCGCCGCCAAGTTCGCGCGGCACCATGATTGCAAACAGCCCCGCTTCATCGATGGCGCGAACGACTTCCGGCGAAAGTTCGGTCGCATCTTCATCCGCCGCGGCGGAGGCATCCATCATCGGACCGATGGAACGCGCGCACTCAAGCCAGTTTATCGAAGCGTTTCCGGCGATCCTCGTCAAGGCCTTCCTCTCGGTCCCGCCGATTCCACATCGGCGCTGTTGAGGACCGTTCTATAGCGAGCGCTCCTCCCAACGGGAACCTGCTCCAAGCCCTACGCAAACGGCTCCTCGCCCTCCAGCTTGGTGCGGACCATCAGTCGCCCGCTATTGTGATCGTATTCCTCGGCGCGGTGCATGGTGCCAGTGTTGTCCCACATGACGAGGTCGCCGACCGACCATTCGTGGCTGTAGGTAAACTCCTCGCGCGTCGCCCATTCGCGCAATTCGTTGAGCAGCAGGGTGCTTTCCATCACGTCCATGCCGAGCACGGAATGTGCGGTATTGCCGATTATCAGCGATTTGCGACCCGAGCGGTGAGTCCACACCAGTGGCAGTTCCCTGTCGCCAATCGCCTGCATGCCCTTGAGCATCGCCACCGCTGGTTCGGGATCGTAATAAAACAGCGTCGCCCAGGGACCATGGCGCACAGTGAGGCCATCGATGCGGTCCTTTTCCTCCTGCGGCAGGGCGTCGTAGGCGGCATAGGTATTTGAAAAACCTGTGTTGCCGGTGCCTTTGGGAGATGGCTTGCGGCAGGTCAGCAGCGAGGCGAGGATCGGTACTTCAGACGAGGTGCCATCGATGTGCCAGTAGAGCGAACCCTTGAGGTAATTGGCGGTATGCCCGGCAATCTTGGGATCGGTGGTGATCGGGCTGACTTTCTCCGGATCGCCCTGATGCTCGGGCGCAAATGTTCCCAGCGTCTTGGTGAAAGCGATCTGTTCCTCGTCGGTGAAATTGATCTTGGGGAAGACCAGCACGCCGCGCTGTTCGAGCAATTCGCGAATTTCGTCGCCTATGCCGCCAGCCAACAGCTCTTCCTTGGTGTTGAGAATGCGGCTGGCAATCCGTTCCTTGATCGGTTCGTGCCTGAGCTTTGCCTGGGTCTGAACTGACATGTCATTTACTCCAAAATACTCTCAGGCCGAGCCCATGTAGCGCCCGCCATTGGTGCTGATGGTCTGGCCGGTAATATAGCTCGAATCCTCACTGGCGAGGAAGAGGCAGGCGGAGGCGATTTCCTCGGGCCTGCCGATCCGCTTCATCGGTAGATGCTGCGCCATCGCTTCGATGTCCATTGGCGCGGCGCGCAGTGCCGGCGTATCGACGATACCCGGCGGCACCATGTTGAAGGTGACGCCGCTCGCCGCATATTCGTTGGCCAGCGCCTTTGTGAGGCCGAGCACGCCGCCCTTCGAGGAAACATAATGCGCCTGGCTGGGCGATCCGTTCTGCACTGATGAGCTGGTGATGTTGACCACGCGACCCCACCCTGCATCAAGCATGGCGGGCAGCATCTCGCGGATGCAAAGGTGCGGCCCTTTGAGGTTGATCCGGATCATCTGGTCCCAAAGTTCATCGGTAATGTCGAAATAGGGCACGAAGGGCGCGATTCCGGCATTGTTCACCAGGATCTGGATTTCTCCGAAGGCCTCGCGGGTCTGCTTTGCTGCTGCCGCAATCGCAGCTGCGTCGGAGCAGTCGGCTTCGATGGCGATTGCCGTATGGCCTGCCTTGGTGATCGTCTCGACAGTCTCGCGAACGCCTGCGCCATTAATGTCCCACGCGCCGACTTTTGCGCCTTCGCGCGCGAAGCGCTCGGCAATCGCGCGGCCGATGCCGCTACCAGCGCCGGTGACGACCGCGACTTTCCCTTCGAGTTGCACCAGCTTCTCCCGATCTGTTGCTTCACCGGCCACGATACCATTCGCCTGACGGGCTGTCCGCTCGTGCCGCTGCGGTATCATGGGAGCGATGGCTGGCCTTGCCGGACTCGACCTTGCCTCATAGACGACGCATTGTCGGCATCGGAGGTCAGGCGCGATGAATCACCAAGGCAGGGTGGCCATAATTACCGGCGCTGGTAGCGGCATCGGCCGCGCGACTGCCTTTGCGCTGGCGCGCGACAATGTCGCGATTGTCGCTGTCGGACGCAGGGCCGAGCCGCTCGAACAGCTATGCGCCGATCTGGCGGACAAGGTGCCGGTCGCCGTGCTTGCTGCCGACGTAACCGACGACGATGCGCCCTTGCGCGCCGCCAAGGCCGCAATCGACCGCTTCGGAAGGCTAGACTATCTCGTAAACAATGCCGGGATGGGCAAGCCGCATCCGGTCGACGAGACGACGGACGAGATCCTGGACCTGTTCCTCAATGTCCACCTGCGTGCGCCATTCCGCTTCTGCCGCGAGGCGCTGGCGGTGATGGAGGACGGCGGCGCGATCGTGAACATGGCGTCGAGCTTCGCGATGATCGGAGGCATGCGTGGCGGCGCCTACTCGGCGGCCAAGGGCGGGATCGTCGCGCTCACCAAGCACATGGCCGCGCAATATGGCGAGCGGGGCATTCGCACCAATGCCGTCGCGCCCGGCGTTCTGGAAACCGAGATGACCGCCTATGCCTGGAACGCCCATGTGTTCCGGCGCATGAACATGGACATGACTCCGTTGAATCGCACCGGCACGGGCGAGGATGCTGCCGAGGCGATCCGGTTCCTGCTATCGGACGAGGCGCGTTTCATCACCGGGCAAGTGCTCGCGATCGATGGCGGCTGGACCACCACCAAATATCTTGCCCCGCACGTCGTCGCGGCCGGATCGGAAGAAGGCTGAGGAGCGCTGCGGTGACTGCGCCGCGCATCGATATCCACGGCTGGTCGCTCCGCGATCCCGGAGCGTTTAGCGAGGAATGGCGCGCTCAGGGTTGGTGGTGTGACGAGACGGTTGGTGAAACGGTGCGGTGGATCGCGCGCGATGACCCGAATCGCATCGTGCTGGTCGATAGCGATCTACGCGTGAGCGCGTCGCAACTGCTTTGCGATGCAGATGCGATGGCGATGCAACTGCTTTCCAGGGGCATCGGGCCGGGAAAAGTAGTCTCCTTCATGCTGCCCAACTGGCACGAAGCGGCGATAATCTACCTCGCTGCGACTCTCGTCGGCGCGGTCGCCCATCCCATAGTGCCGCAGCTACGCGACAACGAGGTGGCCTTCATGCTTGCCGACAGCGGCAGCCGCTTGATCTTCATTCCGGCCGAGTTCCGGGGGTTCGACTACCGAGAGATGATGGATCGGGTGAATGAGTGTCTCGACACGCCTGTCGAAGCCGTGGTGCTACGCGGCGAGCCGGGAACTCATACGGCCTATCAGCAGATGCTCGAGCTAGCGGAAGATCCGCAGCCGCTTCCCTGGGTCGATCCCGACAGCGTCAAGATGCTGATGTATACTTCGGGCACGACCGGGCGGCCCAAAGGGGTGCTACACAGCCACAACTCCCTCCATGCGCTGATCCGTCAGATCGAACAGCATTGGCATGTTTCGCGAGGCGACAGTTTCCTGGTGCCGTCTCCGATCAGCCATATCGGGGGTTCGATCTACGCTTTCGAGATGCCCTTGCTGTGCGGCACAACAGCCGTCCTACAGGAGCAGTGGGACCCTGCCGCCGCTGCCGAGATAATCGATCGCGAGCAGTGCACGCACATGGCCGGCGCGACGCCCTTTCTTGATGGACTTTTGGGCGCAGCGCAGCACGCCGGAACCCGATTGCCCAGCCTCAAGGTGTTCATCTGTGGAGGTGCCTCGGTGCCTCCCGCGTTGATCCGACGCGCGCAAGAGCAGTTCGAAAAGGCAGCAGTTTCAAGAGTATATGGTTCGACCGAGGTGCCGGTTCTGACGGTGGGTGCGCTTGAACAGGGCGAAGAGGGCAAGGCCGCCGAAACCGATGGCCGGATTGGGATTGCCGAGGTGAGGCTGCTTGAGGACGAAGTCACGGCGCGCGGGGCGCAGATGCTGCGCGGCTATCTGCATCGCGACGACGAGGCGGAGGCTTTCACCGCAGACGGTTACTTCCGAATGGGCGATCTCGCCCGCGAGGAGGACGGCGGCTATCTGGTCGTCACTGGTCGCGCCAAGGACATCATTATCCGCAATGGCGAGAACATCGCGCCCAAGGAAATCGAGGACTTACTGCTCAATCATCCCGCCATTGCCGACATTGCCATCGTCGGCTTGCCCGATCCGCGCACGGGAGAAATGGCTTGTGCAGTCGTCGTTCCGGCGGGAAGCGAGAAGCCCGACACGCAATCGTTGTCCGCATTCCTTGGCGAGCGCGGCGTAGCGAAGTTCAAATGGCCCGAACAGGTCGAGCTACGCAGTGAACTGCCGCGCAATGCTGCAGGCAAGGTGCTGAAGCATGTGCTGCAGAGCGAGCTTTCAGGCGGCTGAGATTTCAGCGAGACGTTCGCGCCCGGCGCATTCCTCCCAATAGTCGGCATCGCCGCCCAGAGCGCAGTTGAGGAAGGCGCGCTTGAGGAACAGATGGCAAGGGTGTTCGAGTGTCAGGCCGATACCGCCATGGAGTTGGATCGCTTCCTCGGCAGTCTCCTTGTATACCTGACAAGCCAATGCGTTGAGCGCTCCCGCGCGCGCCAGCGACAAGTCCGGTGAGGCGGCTTCCTGCCATAACAGCGCGTCGGCAAGACTGATCGCGACGCGTAAGTCCGCGCAGCGGTGCTTCAGGGCCTGGAACATCGCCAGCGGTCGGTCGAATTGTCGGCGCGTGCCAAGGTATTCGACGCTCATTGCCAGCGCCGCCTCCGCGCCGCCGAGGGCGTCGGCGGCGAGCGCCAGCAGCAAGTTCGCTCGAACCGTCTCGGCAAGTTCGCGTGCGGCATTGCCCTCGGCGATCGTCACACCCTGCGAACCGGGCACCCGCACGTCAAAAAGTCTGCGGGTTTCGTCCCATGTTTCGCGACCCACGACTTCGCACCCCTCAAGCGGCACAAGGGCGATGCGTTCCGAGGTCATATGCAGCACATGGCTGGCTCGGTCGGCGTCGGGCACGGCGATGAGCACGTCCTCTGCAAGGCTTAGCGCCATCGATGCCGTCATTACATCGCCAGCCACCGCCGCTTCGAGCAACGCATCGGTCTCGTCAGTGCGCACCCCGGCTGCAAGTGCGTCGACCACTGCCATCTGTGCGATCGTCGGCCCAGGAACGAGCGCGCGGCCCATAGCATGATGGATCACCGCGCGCGCTTCACCGCCCTGACCCAATCCACCGCGATCTTCCGGCACGCACATCATCAGCCAGCCCATCTCGGCAATGGTCTGCCAGCTTTGTTCTGCGTCTGGGACGAGAGTCAGCCCATCGAACGCCTGAGCTGCAGCAGCTTCGAGTTCGGCGCGGGTCATTGTCATTGCCCGACCTCCTGAACCCAATGCTTGGGCTCGCGCGCCATACCCAGCATGCGTTCGGCGATGATGTTACGCTGCACCTCGTCGCTGCCCCCGGCGATGGTCCAGGCGTAGGAATTCATGAAATCTGCCATCCAGTTGCCGGTGTTGAGGTCGCCGAAAGTAATTGGCGCACGGTACTGCTCGCCAAGGCCGCCGAGCCGGACTCCAAGGTCAGCCCAGTCGCGCAGGCACCGCGAATAGCCAAGCTTGACCAGTGCAGCGTCGCCAATGCCTTCAGTCCCGTCGATGCGCTTCTGCAAATAGGCGTCGGCGAGTGCGCAGACCGAATCGACGCGCGCCGAAAGCCGCCCGAAGTCGCGCAACACGCCGGCATCGTCGATGCGACCGCCCTCGTGTATCAATTCCGCGATCCGCCACATGGCACCGCGCATACGGTAGGACAGCTCCATCAGAGTGAGGCCGCGCTCCGAGGCCAGGGTTGCTTGCGCCACGCGCCAGCCATCGCCTTCCTCGCCGACGCGCTCCGAAACCGGCACGCGAACCTCGTCGAGAAAGATTTCGGCAAATTCCTCGTCGCCCTGGATCTGGCTTATCGGTCGCGTGGTGACGCCTGGGCTTTTCATGTCCATTAGCAGGTAGGTAATGCCCGCCTGCTTCACACCCGAGCGGTCGGTGCGCACCAGCAGCAGGCAACGGTCGGCATATTGCGCCATTGTCGACCAGACTTTCTGGCCGGAAATGACATAGTGATCGCCATCGCGCACCGCTCGCGTGCGGAGCGAAGCAAGGTCGGACCCGGCACCGGGTTCCGAAAATCCCTGACACCACAGCTCGCCTTCGAGAATGCGCGGGATGTATCGCGCTTGTTGCTCTGCACTACCGCACTCCGTCAGCGTTGCGAAAGCATGGTAGGTGGATACGAAAGTGAGAAGCAGGCGCGGCGCATCGGCGCGGGCGAGTTCCTCGTAGATGACTTTCTGTTCGGCAAGGCTGCGCCCACCGCCGGGCCATTGCGCGGGCCAATGCGGAACCGCGTAACCGGCGTCGACCAGCTTGGCGAACCATGCGCGCTGACCTGACACAAAATCCTCGTGCGTGTCAGCTCCGCGCCAGTCTGTCGGTGCGTTGGCTGCCAGCCATTGGCGCAATTCGGCGCGCAGGTTTTCAAGCGACTGGATCATCGATCCCTTCAGCGATTTTGCTATCCTGCGCTAGACTATCGCCTTGCGCGCTTTCAACCACCCGAAAGTGCGGATAGATCGCCCCGGCGACCGGGCTTGCAGGAGATCGATGGAATGAATGTGAACGGAATGGCTGCATTGGTGACTGGCGGCGCGTCCGGCCTGGGCAAGGCGACGGCGCAAATGCTGGCGGAAGCAGGTGTAAAAGTCGCGGTGCTTGATCTCAACGCCGAAGCGGGAAATGCTGTCGCCAGCGAGATTGGCGGCACCTTCGTCTCCACCGACGTGACTGACGATGCCAGCGTCACGGAGGCGCTGAGCAAGGCAGAGACGGTTCATGGCATTGCGCGTCTGCTCGTCAATTGCGCTGGCATCGCACCGGCCGTGAAAACGGTGGGCAAGGAGAATGCGCCCCATCCGCTCGATACTTTCCGCAAGACCATCGAGGTCAACCTTATCGGCACGTTCAACGTCATATCGAAATTCGCAGCGCGTACCGCCACGCTTGACGAAATCGACGGCGAGCGGGGGGTCATCGTCAACACCGCTTCAGTAGCTGCCTATGAGGGCCAGATCGGTCAGGCGGCTTATGCTGCGTCCAAGGGTGGAGTCGTCGGTCTGACCCTGCCGGTCGCGCGCGATCTCGCCAAGCTGAAGATCAGGGTGATGACTGTCGCTCCGGGAATATTCCTGACACCGATGCTCGAAGCGTTTCCCGAGAATGTGCAAGAGGCGTTGGGTGCACAGGTCCCGCATCCCAGCCGTCTCGGCAAGCCTGTCGAATACGCCCAGCTTGTCGCCAGCATCATCGCCAATCCGATGCTCAATGGCGAGGTGATCCGGCTCGACGGCGCGATCAGGATGGCGCCGCGCTGACCGCTCCCCGAGCCCAGGTGTCGATCCGGTCGTATAGGCTGCCGCGCGAGGCAAAGGCGAAGTGATTGTGCCCGGTGTCCTTGAGGACATGGAGAGTAACGTCGGGCGACGACGTGAAACACGACGGAACTTCATAGGGCCGCTTGCACAGGTCGTCGTCACCGAATGCCAGCAGAATTGGCACATCGATACTGGCGGCTTCGCGCTTCCACGATCCCGGTATCATCGAGAACATGCCGCAGACGGTCAGCAGTTCGGTGCGGATATGGGGGAGGGCGGCTTTCCCGGCATCGTCGCCTTCCTCGAATACGGTCGTCGGGCCAGGATTGCGGATCATATCCTTGAATGGTTCGGCACCAAGTTCCCGCAGCGTAGCGGCAAGCGAATTTCGCGTGGCGTCCGGATTGTCGGCGAGATGGTGCAGCGGTTGCATCAGGATGTCGATCGCCCCGAACGGGTGAGAGCCGAGCACCACGACGGCTCCGAACGGCGCATGATGGGGCTGCATCAGGCCGAGCAACATGCCGCCCATCGAGTGGCCCATGCCAATGGCGCGCAAGTTCCGCACCGGCACGTAGCCTTCCAACCCATCTCCCAGCCGCGACTTCGCCGCGGCGACAACCTGCGAGTCGATTTGCGCGACCGTATGTGGATCGAGCGTGAAGCCATCGTCCGGCCTGTCGCTCGCACCGATGCCCGGATGGTCGACCATGACACACACATGGCCGCGAGCCGCCATAGCCTCTGCAAGACTCAAACCTTGCGTGCCACCGGGATCGAGATCGAAATAATGCCGGTTCAGGCTGCCGCCGGGAAAGCAGAAGAACACGATCGGCCGTTGCGGCATCCGGTCCGCTGCGGGCAGCACGTAATGGATCGCAATGCCAAGCGAACCGGGCTGATCCAGAATCGCCGCGTCGACTTCGATGCGTTCTTCAACCCTTATGATCTGCGTCAATGCCTCGTTCCTTTCCTTGCCCTATCGCCGCTGAAGCGTATGTGAGACTTATGCCGTTGCGAGCCATCAAACTGGATATCAGAGCACCGGCGCAAGGGCACCACGCAAATTGAATATGAGGTCTGCGACATCACGAAGCCATTGGCGATAGCAATGCTGGCCCTAAGTCTGACCGCGTGTCAGTCGATGTCCGTGGCGAGCGGGCAGTCAACCGCAGGTGCCGCCGAAGTAACGCCAGAGCCTCACGCGCAGACGGGAACTCTGGCCTTTGCGCAGGCGGCCTGCGGTGGGTGTCACGCGGTCGAAGCAGGAACATTGTCGCCTAATCCTGCCTCGCCCAGCTTTGAGGAGATTGCCAATCGCAAGAAGCTGTCTGAGGCAACACTGGCGACCTGGCTGCGCGACGCCCACAATTATCCTGAAGTCATGGACTTCGACCTCGATCAAGCGCAGGTGGATGCACTGGCAGCTCATATCCTGACGCTGCGCGATCCCGCCTGGCGCGAACCGATTTCCTGACCGTTTTGGCGACCGTTCGATTAGCGCTTGCCAATCGCAAGCCGCTCCCTAGGGTCGCGCCCGGGACAGAGGAGACTGGCGCTCATGTATTTCGGCTGGGTCGTCGTGATCGTGGGCGCATTCATCATGATGCTGGCCATGGGCACGACAGTGGGCGTGTTCGGCCTCTATGTGCTTCCGGTCAGCCAAGAATTCGGCCTGTCACGGGCAGACGTCAACACCGGCTTCGCATTCATGAACATTGGCGGCGCGTTCATTGCACCGTTGGTCGGGCGCGCGGCAGATACCTTCTCGATCCGCGCGGTGATGGCCGCGGGCGCCTTTTGCTATGCGATTGCGAGTATCACGATCGGGCTATCCCACAATATGTGGCTCAGCGCGGCGGCGATCGGGCTGGTGCTGCCGGTAACTATCGGCGGAATGACATCCTTCGGCGTGATGGCGATGGTGACTCGATGGTTCGAAGCGCAGAGGGCAAGGGCTTTGGCGCTCGCTACAATCGGCATGTCGCTTGGCTCGGTGGTGATGGCGCCCATTGTTGGATGGATGCTTGAAACCGTCGGCTGGCGGCACATGCTTGTGGGGCAAGGGGTGGTTCTGGGCTCTCTGTTTCTCGTGCTGATCTTCATTTTGCGCGACCGGCCTGGCGCAAACGATGTCGAGCCCAGGCCGGCCGGTTCCGATGAAACTTCACCGAGTCAATCAATCGCTGCGGCGGACCATAAACCACTTTCGACGCGCGAAATTCTTGGCAGGCCGAAGTTTTACCTGATCGCCCTGACAATGGCTTTCGGGATGTCGACGATGCAAGCGGTGACCATTACGCTTATTCCCATGGTGCAAGAGATCGGCGTCACGGTGACCGTGGCGGCTGGCATCATTTCGATCATGGGAATTGCCGGGATCGTTGGGAGGCTGTTCATTGCGGCGATTGGCGACAGGGTGAACAAGCCGATCACACTCGCCGTTTCACTGATACTGTTTGGCGTTCTCGTCGCGTTTTTGCCGGTGCCGGGCAGCTATTGGCCAGTCGCAGTGATCGCAGCAGTCATAGGCTTTATCGGCGGCGCGGTGCTGCCATTATGCCTTGCGATCCTTGCCGAAGTTGTCGGTCCTTCGTCGTTTGCCTCGGCCAACGGCCTTGCATCGTTAATGATGGCTTTGTTCGGTGCCGTTGCAATCCGTGTAAGCGGCGACCTGTTCGATGCGACCGGAACCTATCATGCCGTGTTCATGGTGCTGGGAGGCGCATTTGTCGTCGGCGCCGTGCTGATGCTGATCTATGGGCGGATGTCGAGGCAGCTACCGGTGGCGGTCTGACTATTTCGCCAGCTTGACGAAACTGTCGATCACGCGCTTGCGCCCGCTCGTCTCGAAATCGATTTCGAGCTTGTTTCCTTCTTGCGCTGCGACGATCCCATAGCCGAACTTGTCGTGGAACACCCGTGCACCGGGCGAAACATCGCTGCGCGGCTTGGCGGCGAAGCTCGCGGCGGAGCGGGTTGCTTCCTTGACGCGTTTGGGGGCGGGATCGTAATTTTGCGCCGCCGCCCGCTGCCAGCCGGGTCCCCGCGTCATAGTCCGCGCGGGCTGGGTCCGGGCGACATCGGCGAAGGGATCTGAATGCTCGGACCATTGCGCCCGCCACAATGACGCGCCGCCAGTCAGCGTGGTTTCCTGCTCGATGTGTTCATCAGGCAATTCTTCGATGAAGCGGCTGGGGATCGAACTGGTCCACTGGCCGTAGATGCGTCGGTTGGCGGCATGCAGGATTGTGCAGCGTTTGCGCGCCCGCGTGATCGCGACATAGGCAAGACGGCGTTCCTCTTCCAGGCTGGCCAGCCCGCCTTCGTCGAGCGAGCGCTGTGAAGGAAAGACGCCTTCCTCCCAACCTGGCAGGAACACGTGCTCGAATTCCAGGCCCTTGGCTGCGTGCATGGTCATTATGGTGACCTTTTCTTCGTCGTCCGCCGCATCGTTATCCATGATCAGGCTGACATGTTCGAGGAAATCGCCAAGCGTTTCGTATTCCTCCATGGCGCGCGCCAGTTCGGAGAGGTTTTCGAGGCGACCAGCTGCCTCGGCACTCTTTTCCGCCTGGAGCATGGCAGTATAGCCTGATTCGTCGAGCACTGTCCGGGCGAGCTCAGCCGGGCTGGCTTCGCTTTCCAGATCGCGCCAGCGGGCGAAATCACGCATCAGCGTCAATAGGGTATTGCGCGCGCGGGCAGGGAACTCAACGGTATCGGCCAGTTCCAGCGCAGCGGCGGCAAGCGGTATGCCGCGCCTGCGCGCATGGACATGCAGCTTTTCCAGGGCCTTGGAGCCAAGCCCGCGCTTGGGCTGGTTGTAGATACGCTCAAAGGCGAGGTCGTCGGCGGGTTGGGCAATGACCCTGAGATAGGCGAGGGCATCGCGGATCTCAGCGCGCTCGTAGAACCTGAAGCCGCCGACAATCCGGTAATTGAGGCCGATGGTGACGAATCGGTCCTCGAATTCGCGAGTCTGATACTGCGCCCGCACGAGGATCGCGATGCTGTCCAACGCCGCGCCTTCACTCTCGAGCCGCTCGATCTCCTCGCCAACCCGCCGTGCTTCCTCCGGAGCGTCCCACACGCCGATGACACGCACTTTGTCGCCCGCGTGCCGCTCGGTCCACAAGGTCTTGCCAAGCCGTTGGCTGTTTTCGCTGATGAGGCCAGAAGCAGCGGCGAGGATCTGTGGGGTCGAGCGGTAATTCTGTTCCAGCCGGATTACCTTCGAACCTGGAAAATCCTTCTCGAATCTCAGTATATTGGCGACTTCCGCCCCGCGCCAGGAATAGATCGACTGGTCGTCATCGCCGACCACGCAGATGTTCTGGCGCTGCTGGGCGAGCAAACGCAGCCAAAGGTACTGGACCTGGTTGGTGTCCTGGTATTCGTCGACGAGGATATATTTGAAGCGATTTTGGTATTGCTCGAGCACGTCGCGATGGCTGCGCAGGATATTGAGCATATGGAGCAGCAGGTCGCCAAAATCGCAGGCGTTCAGCGCTTTCAACCGATCCTGATAGAGCTGGTAGAATTGCTGTCCGCGCCCGTTGGCGTACATCTCATTTTCGGCGGTATCGAGGTCGCCGGGATTCAGTCCCCGGTTCTTCCAACGGTCGATCAGTCCGGCCAGTTGTCGCGCCGGCCAGCGCTTCTCATCAAGGTCCTGTGCCTGAATGAGCTGCTTCAATAGCCGCAGCTGATCGTCGGTATCGATGATCGTATAGTTTGACTGCAGTCCGACCAGTTCGGCGTGACGGCGTAGCATCCTCGCGCCAATCGAGTGGAATGTACCGAGCCAGGGCATGCCTTCGACCGCCTCACCGATCAGATTGCCGACCCGTTCGCGCATCTCGCGCGCCGCCTTGTTGGTGAAGGTCACGCACAAGATTTCAGATGGCCAGGCCATGCGGTTCTGAATCAGCCAGGCGAGCCGCGTGGTGAGAGCAGCGGTCTTACCCGTGCCCGCACCCGCGAGCATCAGTACCGGGCCTTCGGTGGTCAGCACGGCCTCGCGCTGCGGCTCGTTGAGGCCCGAAATCAGGGCTTCGCGCGGATCGGCGGGAGCAGGCACGGAAGGTTGGGGCACGCGTGAACAGTTAGGGAACGCAGGCGAAGCGCGCAAGCGGTGCTGTTCAGCTCATCCGCAGCAAATGCAGCTTCGCCTTGCCGACAACGCGCACGGCATCGAGCGTGAAACCTTTCACCGTAATTTCCTCGTCGCGTGCCGTTTCCACGCTCACCCAGGTCGCCGGGCCGATCCAGCCCAGCCGCTTGAGTCGGTCGAGCGCAACCGCGCCGGCGCCGGTGCCGTAAGGCGGATCCATCACGAGGAGGTCAACCGGCCGCGGTGCGGCGCCCAGCGCCATGACCGACGAAGCGCGCACGTCGCACTGCGCCTGCGCGCGCAGGTTTGCGATGTTGCTGCGCAGAGCGCGCAAGGCTGTCGCATCCTGTTCGACGAATATTGCCTTGTCCGCGCCACGAGAGAGGACCTCCAACCCAAGTGCGCCGGACCCGGCGAACAGGTCGGCGACTGTGAGGCCCTCAAACGAACCAATTCGGCTTGCCAGCATCGAAAACAGCGTCTCGCGAGTACGATCCGCTGTCGGGCGCGTGGTGTCGCCCTTGGGCGCGACCAGCGGACGGCTGCGCCATTCTCCGGCAATGATCCTCATTTTGCGTGCTTGCCGAGAGACTTCTCGAACCGCTCGAAGTCCCTTCCGGTGATTTCTACGGCCGCACCGCGAGGCAGGTCGCCGAGCGCCAGCTCGCCATAACCGGTTCGGATCAGTCGGCTGACTTCGAGGCCGAGGTGTTCAAGCACACGGCGTACTTCGCGGTTCTTGCCTTCGGTGATGGTCATCACGATCCACTGGTTGCGACCGGTGCGCCGCTCGAGATTGGCGTCGATCCGGCCATAGCGCATGCCATCGATGGTCACGCCGTCGATCAGGTCTTCGAGCTGCTGCTGCGTCACTTCGCCATAAGCCCTCGCGCGATAGGTGCGAGGCACGTTTGACGAAGGTAATTCAAGTTTGCGTTTCAGTTCGCCGTCATTGGTTAGCAGCAAGAGGCCCTCCGTATTTAGGTCAAGCCTGCCGACGGGCATCAGCCGCGGCGTTCCCCTCGGTAAGGCATTGCGCAACGCGGTATAAATCGTCGGGCGGCCTTTGGGATCGCGTTCCGCGGTCAGCAGTCCCTGCGGCTTGTGGAAGGCGAACAGCCGGGTCGGCTGAGGGGCAGCGACGGGCTTCCCATCGACGGAGACCTCCTTGAGGTTTTCGAGGATCGTCGCTGGCGTGGTCAGCACCTCGTCGCCGATTTTCACACGGCCGTCTGCGATCATGCGCTCCGCCTCACGGCGGCTCGCAACGCCTGCACGCGCCAGCAATTTGGCGATTCGCTCGCCCTTGGGTCTTTCAGTCTCCGACATCGCCCGGCAATAGCCCGGAGTGCACGTTCGCGAAAGCGTCAGACTTGCGCTTTGGGGTGGGGCGTGCGGCGCAAGTCGGAGCCAACTTCCTCCCCATATGTACGCCAGCCGGCGACATCGCGGATCATGGCTGTCCCACATCGATCGCAACTGGTGCGGTGATGCAGGCCATCGAACCACACGCGGTTGCGATTGATCCTGTGGGACCTGAGGCGGCAAAAGGAAGAGGACATGATCAGCGTTCTATTGGCATGGCCGACAGACATCCTCTCGATACGAACTCATACCATCCCAGGGCCGGTTCTTCAAACCGCGGTGTGGCCAATTTCCAACTGCAGGCGCGCCTGAACCTGTTGATCTTTGGAGCAGCCGCGCTTCCTTTTGCGCCCTTCAAGCCTTAACCATTGCAGCGAAATATGCCGGGAGATGCGCATGACCTTGGGAATGGATACGCTGATCCTGTTCGCGGTGATTGCCGCGATCGTCGCGCTTGCCTTCGTCGTTCCGAGTTTTGCGCCATATCGCCGGAAGATGCCGTTCGTGGCCTTCCTGCTGGGCATTTCCAGCGGCTTTCCGCTAACCCTGCTCCTTGCGACGATGACCTTCTGGCTATCCAAGGTGGGCATCGACAAGCAGACCATTGGTTTCGCTATCGGCCTGACAACGCCCTACACGCTCAAGTTCCTGTGGGCGCCGCTGGTCGACAAGGTGCAGCTTCCGATATTGCACGGCCTGTTCGGGCAGCGGCGCTCATGGCTATTTTTCATTCAGGCCTTGCTGTTCGCAGCGCTCTGGCAACTGGGCGCCAGCAACCCATCCAACGAGAATATCGCGCCTTTTGCGTTCTGGGCAATCGTCGTAGCCTTCCTATCGGCGACACAGGACATCGTCATCGATGCTTATCGTATCGAGATTCTGTCAGACGAGGAAATCGCACACGGCACCGCAATGAACCAGTTCGGCTATCGCACTGGCAATCTGCTGGCCGGGGCGGGTACGGTGTGGCTGGCCTCGACCGAAGGGATCGGTGCGGGCTGGGCGGCGGCCTACGGGCTGACCGCCGTTCTCGTGCTTCCGGCCGCGATCGGCGCGCTATGGGCCGGGGCGGGGCGCTACGATCCATCGACAGCACGCGCGGCTGGCCAGAGCTTTGGCAAGTGGCTGAAGGAAACCGTGGTCAATCCTTTCGCCGAATTCCTTGGTCGCAAGGGTGCGGTCCTGATCTTGCTGTTCGTGCTTATCTACAAGGTCGGCGATGCGATGGGGCAGGGTATGCTCAACCCGATGATCGTCGAGCTGGGATTTTCCGACACCGAATTCATTGCGGTGAACAAGTTCGTCGGGTTTGCCGCGCTGATCGTCGGCTCGGCGCTGGGCGGCCCGTTCATCGCCTGGCTCGGTATGGGCCGCGCGCTGTGGATTTCCGGGCTGCTGATGATGTTCAGCAACCTGCTGTTCTGCGTGCTGGCCATCGTCGGGCATTCGCCGCTGATGCTGGGTATCGCTGTTGGCACCGAGAACCTGACCAGCGGTATCGGGCTGACGGTCTTTGTCACCTATCTTTCGGGTTTGTCGAGCCTGGCTTACACCGCGACGCAATTCGCCTTGCTGTCGAGCTTCGCGGCAGTGGGGCGGACCTGGCTTGCCGCGCCATCGGGCTATGTTGCGACGGCGCTTGGCTGGGTCGGCTTCTGGGCATTTACCGTCGCGGTCGCTCTGCCGGGGATGATCCTTCTGTGGATCCTGTGGCGCAAGGGTTTTGTGGTCGAGACGGTGCGCCAGCCGAGCACCGAGGATGACGGGCACGCGGCGGCGAAACCGGCCTAGTCGGGTAGTTCCTCGTTGAGCCGCAGCATGTCGCCTGCAAGATAGAGCGAGCCGCAGATCAGCACAGGCATGCCGTCATCCGGCAGAGCGGCGAGCGCATCTTGCACAGTTGCAACGGCCTGTGATGCTGGACCGAAGGCTTCGGGACCATGATGCTCGTGACCGGGAATGGGCACGACCTGAAGGCTGACGATCTGGCCTTGGAGCGGCCCCGTAATCGCATGCGGGTCTTTATTGGAAAGCATGCCAAGGATCAGGTGAAGACGCTGGTCGGCAAAATGCGCTGCAATTGCTGCACCGGCATCGGCATTGTGCCCGCCGTCGAGCCAGACTTCGCGCCCCGGCACGAAATTGGTGAGCGAGCCGGGTCCAAGCTTTTGCAGTCGGGCTGGCCAACGGACATTCCGCAGGCCCACTCCAATCGCGGTTGCATCGACCTGGACCGCGTCCTGGTGCATCAGCATTGCAACAGCAAGCATTGCGTTGTCTATCTGGTGCGCGCCGGGCAGGGCGGGGGACGGGAATTCGAGTTCGACCCTCTCGTCGCGGTAGGTGAACCCGGATGCACCGCAGTTTGCCGACCATTCATGGCCGCGCATGAACAGCGGCGCGCCGACGCGCCTTGCCATCGCAACGATCTCGCGGTTCGCTTCGGACGGATAGGCTTGTGTCACCAGCGGGACGCTGCTTTTGGCGATTGCGGCCTTCTCCCAAGCAATGCGCGCC
Source organism: uncultured Novosphingobium sp. (assembly GCA_964603645.1). Lineage (GTDB taxonomy): Bacteria > Pseudomonadota > Alphaproteobacteria > Sphingomonadales > Sphingomonadaceae > Novosphingobium. The sequence continues at coordinate 60,948 of CAZRVW010000002.1, forward strand.
AGCGGTTCTTCCGGTGCGCCTGGCTCGGGCGCGAGAAGGAACCGCTCGTGATCGATGCCGAGCGTAGCGATGCCGCACACGGCAGACCGCGCGATGACATTGGTGGCGTCGAGCCGCCCCCCAAGCCCGACCTCGACCACGCAGGCGTCGGCTGGATGGCGTGAGAAGGCGAGGAAGGCCGTGGCGATGGTTGTCTCAAAGAAACTGACCTCAAGACCTTCCGCAGTATCAAGAACTTCTTGGAGTAGTGCGGCCAGCTTGGCGTCCTCGATCTGCTCTCCGGCGATGCGGATTCGCTCGTTGTAACGCACTAGATGCGGGCTGGTGGTGGCGTGGACCTTGAAGCCCTGAGCCTCAAGCATGGCGCGCAGGAAGGCGCAGGTGGAGCCTTTGCCGTTGGTGCCGGCGACGTGGAACACTGGCGGCAGACGGTCCTGCGGATCGCCGAGCCGCGCTAGCAGTTCGCGCACCGCGACGATGCCGATGCGCCCTTGCGGTTGGGAGAGCGAGGCGAGCCGATCCAGCTGGGCCTGGACCGCTGGGTTATCGGATGTGCCGAAGTCGCGCACTGTCAGCGCGCCGAATGCACGGCCTCCGCCAATGCGGCGGTTAGCTCGCGGATGGGGCCAGCGGCATTGGCACCATGCTCGCCAACCAGGTCGACCAGCGCCGATCCGACAACGACGCCATCAGCGACTTGTGCGATCTCGCGCGCCTGTTCTGGAGTGCGCACGCCGAAACCTACCGCGACGGGAAGCTCAGTCGATTGCTTGATGCGGCTGACATTCGCCTCGATCGATTCGATCGCAGCCTGTTGCATGCCGGTGATCCCGGCGACCGAGACATAGTAGAGGAAGCCTGACGAGCCATCGAGAACGGCGGGCAGCCGCGCATGGTCGGTGGTTGGGGTGGACAGCCGGATTGGCGACACGCCAGCCGCGCGCAGGGCGGGGCCGAGCTCGGAATCTTCTTCGGGTGGAATATCGACGCAGATCACGCCATCGACGCCTGCCTTGGCGCATTCTCCGGCGAACCATTCCGGCCCGCGAATCGTCATGGGGTTGGCATAGCCCATCAGCACCAGCGGCGTATCCGGATGGCGCGCGCGGAAATCGGCGGCCAGTTTCAAGATGTCGGCTGTCGTCGTGCCCGCACCAAGTGAACGCAGGTTGGCCTTCTGGATCGCCGGGCCGTCCGCCATCGGATCGGTGAACGGCATGCCCAGCTCGATCACGTCCGCTCCGCCTGAGACGAGCGCATCGAGATTGGCTGCAGTGTCGCCGTCACCCGCCGTGACAAAGCAGACAAGCGCGGGGCCGCGTCCGAAAGCTGACTCGAAGCGGCTCAAATTTTCACTCCGAGAGCGTCGGCTACCGTGAAGATGTCCTTGTCACCCCGGCCCGAGACATTGACGAGAATGATTTTGTCCTTGCCCATCTTGGGCGCGATTTTCGGCAAGGCGGCGAGAGCGTGCGCGCTTTCAAGCGCCGGGATGATGCCTTCAAGCTTGGTGCAGAGCTGGAAGGCTTCAAGCGCTTCGTCGTCAGTAATCGGCATGTAGGTGACCCGCCCGCTTTCGTGCAGCCATGAATGCTCCGGTCCGATGCCGGGGTAGTCGAGTCCGGCCGAGATCGAGTGCGCTTCTGTGATCTGGCCGTCCTCGTCCTGAAGCAGGTAGGTCTTGTTGCCGTGAAGAATGCCGGGCTTTCCGCCGGTCAGGCTTGCGGCATGCTCGCCGCTTTCGATGCCATGGCCCGCAGCCTCGACCCCGACCATCTGCACGCCGGGATCGTCGAGGAAGGGATGGAACAGGCCGATCGCGTTCGAGCCGCCGCCGACCGCCGCCAGCAGCATGTCGGGCAGCTTACCAGTGCGAGCCAGAATCTGTTCGCGCGATTCCCGGCCGATCACCGACTGGAAATCGCGGACCAGCTCGGGATAGGGGTGGGGGCCTGCCGCCGTGCCGATAATGTAGAACGTGTCATGTACGTTTGCGACCCAGTCGCGCAGCGCCTCATTCATCGCGTCCTTGAGGGTCTTGGCGCCGCTGGTCACCGGCACGACTTCAGCACCGAGCAACTTCATGCGGAACACGTTGGGTTGCTGGCGGGCAACGTCAGTCTCGCCCATGTAGATTACGCAGGGCAGGCCGAAGCGCGCGCAGACCGTGGCGGTGGCGACGCCATGCTGGCCCGCGCCGGTCTCGGCGATGATCCGGGTCTTGCCCATGCGGATTGCGAGCAGGATTTGGCCGATGCAATTGTTGATCTTGTGCGCGCCGGTGTGATTGAGATCCTCGCGCTTGAACCAGATTTGC
>CAZRVW010000003.1:0-60804 GCA_964603645.1 uncultured Novosphingobium sp.
CTCTTCCATACCCAGCCATCACCCTGACGGCGCACGGCATGGAAGCCGAGGTGTGCCACTTGCTCTGCGGACAGGTCGGGATTGGCGGCTTGCATCTGCACACAGGCGTCTTCCACGCTGGCGAACACCTGTGGGGGGCGGGCAAGGGCCTTGCGGCGCGCTTCCAGCCATTGCCGCGAACGCGCGACCGACCCTTCCTTGTTCCACATGGCGAAGACGGCGGGCGCCGGGCCGAAGCCATCGACAATAACGAGCCGCTCGACCCGTTCCGGAAACATCGCGGAATAACGCGCGCTGACAGTGCCGCCGAACGAGTGACCGACCAGAGAGAAACGCGGCACGCCCAGCGTGTCGATCAGTTCGGCAAGGTCCTGCACCTGATAGGAGGTGACGTAGGCCGAATCGGGCGACCACTGGCTGTCGCCGTGGCCCCGCAGGTCTGGCGCGACGACGCGCCAGCCTTCCGCAAGCAGCGCCCGCGCCGTCCAGTCCCAGCTGCGGGCATGGTCGCGCGATCCATGAACCAGGATAACAAGCGGCGCGGCGGGATCGCCCCATTCGACGTAGCTCAGATCGAGACCCTGCGAGGCAAAGCGGTGCCGGGATGGTTCGGGAAACGTGGCGGTCATTGCGCCGCCCTTGTCTGAGCCACGAACGTGCCCCGGTCGATCTTGCCGGTCGCGGTTCGCGGCAGTGGGTCGTGTGTTACCTCGATCTTGCGCGGGACCTTGTAAATTGCCAGCCGCTCGCGGCACCATGCCTTCAGTGCGTCCTCGCTAGCCTCAGCCTGCGGCTGGAGGACGACCGTTGCGATCAGTTTTTCGCCCAGCCTCGGGTCCGCTACCCCGAACGCAATTGCCTCGCGCACTGCCGGATGGTCGAACAGCACCCGCTCCACTTCCGCGCAGTAGATGTTCTCGCCGCCCGAAATGACCATATCCTTCTTGCGGTCGAGCACGGTAAACAGGCCCTGCGCATCCACTTTTCCGATGTCGCCGGTTGCGCACCAGCCTTCAGAATCGAGCGTTTCCCTCGTAGCCTCGGGATCGCCGACATACTCGGTCATCACCGCGGCGCTGCGCACCCACAATTCGCCCGGTTCATCGACATCGGCACTGGTGCCATCCTCGCGCCGCACTTCGACATCGACGGTCGGACAGGCCCAGCCGCACGACTGCGGGTTGTCGAGATAGGCCTGGCCGCTCAGCGAACAGGCCCAGCCGGTATTTTCGGTCTGGCCATAGGTGTTGGTGATGACACTGTCGGGCATCCGCTTCCTGATTTCGTCGACCAGTTCCATGTTCAGGGGGCCGCCGCCATAGGCGAGATGGCGCAGCGCCGAGAGGTTTTCGGGCGTCGCGCGCGGCGACTGGATCATGTCGAACAGCATCGTCGGGACGAAGGCGATACGCGAAAGCCCCGATGTCTCGATCATGTTGAAGGCGGCATCGACATTCCACTTGCCCATGATGTGAATCGTCGCGCCAAGGCTCATGCCGCGCACGATCGGCAACATTCCGGTGAGGTGGAACATCGGCGTGAGCACCATGGCAGGTCCTGCCATCGAGCTGCGATCCGGCGGGACAGTGTTGCCGCTCTCACGCTCGTAGAGCAGGTCCTGCAAGGTGCCCATCACCTTGCTGAGCGAGGCCGCGTGGGCCAGCGCGCCGTGGCTGAGCAATGCGCCCTTGGGGCGGCCGGTAGTTCCCGACGTGTAGAGGATGACCGCGCCGTCATCGGGATAGACCGGTTCGCATTCCAGCTTGGGGCCTTTGGCGCTCGATTGCGGTTCCCCCGCGCGCAGCACCAGCGAGGCCCATTCGCGATCGGGGAATGCCGCGTCGATCAAGGCGGCGCGTTCTTCGTCCAGGATCGCCAGATCGCAGCCGACCGAGCCGATCGCATGGACCATTTCCTCCGCCGAGCCACGGCTGTTGATGAGCGCGGCGATGCCGCCCACGGCGGTGATCGCAATCAGCGAGACGACCCATTCGGCGCTGTTGGCCATCGCGATTGCCACTTTGGACCCGCGCGTGAGCCCGAATTCATCCCGCAACCGTTCGGCAAGCCGGGCGGCGCGCGCAAAGACCTCGTCATAGCTGAGGCGCAAATCGCCATGGACGACCATCGGCTTGTCGCCGAGCGCCTGCGCTGCCTTGTATATCTCCGCGAGCGTGCGTGGCGAGCCGCGAAACACCTGCCGGGGCAAACCTGCGACAGTGACCGTTTCAGTCTCGAACAACTTGCCCGGACCGATCAGTTCAGCGACCAGCGGATCCTTACCGTCCGCGCTCATCGCGTCCATTGCTGTGTTCCTTGGGGTGGGCATAGGGATGGTCGGTGTAGTTCTCGTGGCGGGGCCGCAGGGAGACTTCGCCCACTGCCTGCTCGAACGCGCGAGCGAGCGCGATCAGCTTGTCCTCCGCCGCATAGTCGAACACGTCCTTGCGGCGCTGCTCGTATTCGCCGCCATATTCGAGCGGATTGTCGCGATACCATTGGACTGTCCGGGTGATCGCTTCGACCGAGGGCACCAGATCGCGGTAGCCAAGGTCTGCCTTGATGAGGCTGGTATCGGCGATGAAGTGATGCGGCTGATGCTGGATGAGCGCGCCCTGTGCGGATTCGACGTTCGGGATCGAGACCACTTCAAGCTCCACGTCCAGCGCCTTTCCCGCGATTTCGATAAGCTGGCGGTAGGTTACCTGCTCGTCGTCGGCGCAATTGTAGACCTTGCCCGCTGCTGCCTGGCGATTGTCCACCGCCAGCAGGATCGCGTGTGCCGCGTTCTCGGCAAAGTGGTGCGACAGAATCGCCATCCCGCCATCGAGCACGACCACGGTCCGCCGCCCGTCGAGCACGCGGCGCACCAGCGACCATTCGCGCGGGGCGATCTGGCGCGGGCCGTAAATGTAGGGATAGCGAAACAGGGTGGCGTCGGGGTGATTGGCGAACAGTTCGCGCTCGGCTGCGACGAGCTTGCCGCCGAATACGTGGTCGCCCTCTCCGCATAATGGCGCGGTTTCGGGCACGGGGGACAGCTGCCCTTCCGGCCAGACGTCGTTCGGATCGGTAAAGCCGCGATAGGCAGCGCAGCCGCCGACGGCGAGAAAATGGCCGGTGCGGCCAGCCAGCAGCTTCGACGTTACCTTGAGCCTGCCGTAAGTTGCGATCACGACGTCGAAGCTGCGCTCGCCCAGTGCTTCAGCCAGTGGCTCGGCGAAATGCGGATCGCCGGTGATGCGTTCGACATCGTCGGGGAAGGGATAGGGATGCACGCCGCGACTGAGCACGCTCACCTTGAAGCCGCGCTGTCGCATGCCTTCGACGATGTGCGGCCCGGTCGGGCCCGAACCGCCGATGATGAGTGCCGTTTGCGCCATATTCAGCCTTACTCTCCCAGTCGCGCACGATAGCGCATTCCTAGCGATGGTCGCTGGCGAGCCTCATTGAAAGAAACGATTCGCGAATGAAGCCATCGCAATATGCGATGGCTCGCACATCGACCAGGAATGCGCTATCCCCTGACGCCTCTTTGCAGACCGAAATGGGACCATGAAAGCCAGCCTCGAAGTAGCGATAATCCGGCAATTGTCCTACTTCGTCGCTGTCGCCGAAGAGCTGAATTTTCAGCGCGCGTCCGAGCGACTCGCCATCGCCCAGTCGGCACTGTCACGCCGCATCCGCGATCTCGAACGCGACCTTGGCGATGTGCGGTTGTTCGTAAGGCACGCGCGCGGCGTGAGGCTGACGCCAAGCGGCGAAGCGCTGCTCGAAGATGCAAAGGTCATTCTCGAGTTGGTCGATAAGGCCGCTACACGCGCTCGGCAGGTCAGTCAGGGCGAGCCCAGCCGTCTGCGGATCGCCTATTCGCCTGGTGCGATCCTGAGTTCGTCGGTCGGTGACCTGCTCAAGGCTTTCGACGCCGCATTTCCTGACTCGCGAACCGAGGCGAGCCTGACGCCGGTGGAACACATTCTCAATGGTATCCGCGATCGCTCGTTCGTGGCGGGCTTGCTCTACATCGACGAAGTCGATCCCGTGTTCGCGTCGATGGTCATTGCGCAGGATGAGTTTTTCCTCGCGCTGCCAACCAGTCATCGACTTGCAGGTGCAAGCGAGATCCGATTGGCAGACCTGCTTGACGAGGACTTCATCTGGTATCCGAAGTCTCATGCGACGACGATTAGGCAAAAGCTCGAACGCGAATTGGAGCAACGCGGCGTCCAATTGCGGGTGGCGATGGAAAGCCCGAGTGCGGAGGCGACGCTGGGCCTCGTCACCAACGGGCTGGGACTAGGTTTCGTGCCAGCATCGACTCACTGGAGCCAGTCGTTTCCCGATGTGGTGCTGCGCCGGATCGAGGATCTGAGGATTTCCGCGCAGATGAAGATGCTTTGGCTCGATGAGGACGATTCCGCAGTTTTGAAACGGCTGATCGAAACCGCATCGGCGACGGTGTCTGCCTAGCCTTGACGATCCGCGATGGCTCACTTCGCAAATCAACACTTCCAAGCGGGAGCACTTGCGGCCACCTTGTTGGCAGAGAAGATCGTGGAGAGCGTGAATGGCCTTTGTGGCTGAACCCGGCCCCGCCGAGATGGAATCGATCAAGGGCAAGGTCGCGATTGTCGGTGTCGGCGAGTCCGAGCACAGTGCGGCATCGGGTCGCAAGCTCGACGATATGCTGTTCGCAGCCATCGACGCGGCGCTCGACGATGCTGGCCTGACGCCGCGCGATGTCGATGGCCTGATGTTCTCGGGCCAGTCTCAGGGCCAGATGACCGTCGATCGGTTTCGCGCCCATTACGGACTGCCTCACGAGATCTGGGAATCGGGCGAGGGTGGCGCCTTCTCCTTCGCGGCCACCGCGTCTCATGCGGCCTATCAGGCGATGGCTTCGGGCAAGGCGAGCGTGATCGTCAACGTCCACGGCACCGACTGGGCGAGCCAGAATGCGGCGAATACCGGCGGCCCCGCCACTTCTCACCTTGCCGAAGCCGCCAAGGCCAATGCCGAAGTGCCGTTCGGCTTTATCCCGCAGCCGGCCTATTTCGCCCATGTCGCGCGCCGCCATTTCGAACAATACGGGACGCGGCCCGAACAACTTGGCGCCATCGCGGTCTGCTCGCGCCGCCACTCCAATGGCCATCCTGGCGCGGTGATGCGCAACAAGGAGCTCTCGCTGGATCAATATCTCGCGCGCGATCCGTTCATTGATCCGCTGCGGATAGAGGATTGCTGCCTGATCTCGGACGGGGCCTGCGCCTATGTGATGACGGCCTCCGACCGGGCGCGCGACTTCCCAAAGAGACCGGTCATCGTCGAGGGCGTGGGCTATGCCGGGGCCATCGAAGGTATCCATTTCGCCATGGAGCCCGAATTCGCCTCGACTCCGCATCGCATGAGCGCGCCCGGCGCTTTCGCCATGGCGGGCCTGTCGCCGAGCGATGTCGACGTGCTTGCGGTCTACGATCCCTTCACGATTGTCGCGCTGATGGCGATCGAGGACCTGGGCTTCTGTCCCAAGGGGGAGGCGGGACGTTTTGTCGAAGGCGACCGGCTCTGGTTCGACCGGGGGCGGGCAAAGGGCGGTCTGCCGTTCAATACGCACGGCGGAATGCTCAGCCATTCCTATTTGCTAGGGATCAATCACGTGGTCGAATTGGTGCGCCAGCTTCGCGGCGAGGCGGCCAACCAGGTCGCGGATGCCGAGATCGCGGTCTACGGCGGCTTTTCCGGCGTCGATGCCGGAACCATGGTATTGAGGAGAGGGTGATGGCGGATACGATAAGCATCCCTTTGCCCGATCTGGCACACGCCGCCACCGCGCCGCTGTGGGAGGCGGCGGGACGTGGCCAGTTCGCGCTGCCGCGCTGTACCGATTGTCGAGCATTCGACTGGTATCCGAAAGGCGAATGCAGGCAGTGCAGGGGCAGCAACATCGTCTGGACCGAACTTTCCGGGCGAGGGACTCTTTTCTCCTGGGCTGTCGTCAAACGCGCGTTGCACAAGCCGCTGGCGCCGATCGCACCCTATGTCTCGGCCATTGTCGTGATTGACGAGGACCGCTTGACTCGCTTCGTCACCCGGCTGATCGATTGCGATCCGAACGAATTGCGCGCAGGGATGCCCGTGGAAGTGCGTTTTGCTGACCTTGGCTATCCCGCGCTAAAGACGGGCGTCACGGCACCGCTATTCGCTCCAGGAACGACGAGGGACGAGGAAACCCTATGAACCGGCTCGAACTGACCGACACGAAAGACCGCCATCTCGGCCGTATCCTGCAGCTTCAGGCGGATGCCGTGGGCGACAATGTCTACCTGATGCACAACGAGACGCGTCACACCTTCGCCGAGACCGATAGGATCGTGAACTCGATTGCGCGTGGTCTCGCCGATCTTGGTGTCGGCAGAGGCGACCGGGTTGCCTTCTTCGCCAATTCCTCGCTGGACGTTATTTTCCTGACCTTGGCAGTCAGCCGGCTGGGTGCGGTTTGGATTCCTATCAACGCCGAATACAAGGGCGAGTGGCTGCAATCGACGCTGGCGGACAGCAAGCCCAAGGTGATTGTTTCTGACACGCGCCTGTGGCCGCGCCTCGCCGAAGTCATCGATCGCGTGCCGCATGATCATCTGGTCTTGCGCGACCTGGGCGACAATCCGATGCCGCCTGAGGCAAAGTCGTTCGAATTCCTGAAGTCGTTTCCCGATGCGCCGCACGACATGAGCTTCATCGACTACGGCGATGTCAACGCCGTCCTGTGGACCTCGGGCACCACCGGCAAGTCGAAGGGCGTGATGCAGAGCCACAACGTGTGGGTGCACACGGCGGAACGGATCGCCCAGCGTTATGCGACGATCCCCGGCGACATTACCTACAACGTGCTGCCGCTCTACAATTCGGCTTCGTGGATGATGACGATCTTCCGGGCACTCTACGAGGGGATTGGGTGTGCCAGCGATCCGACATTTTCGGCCAGTAATTTCTGGGACCGCACCCGCTACTACAATTCAACGCAGACCTTCACGCTGGGTGCGATGCATATCTATCTCTGGAAGCTGCCAGAGCGGCCTGACGATGCCGACAATCCCGTCCGTTCGGCAGGCATGACGCCGATGCCCGACGACATCATCGCGGCCTTCGCCAAGCGGTTCGGGATCGAGCGGCTGGCGCAGGGGTTCGGCCAGAGCGAGATCGGCAATGTCATCAGCCGCGAGCCGACCATCCTGCCGAGCCCCAAGCCCGGCATTCTCGGCAACGTCACGCCGCTCGTCGATCTGCGCCTGATCGATGACGATTTCAACGATGTGGCCGTGGGCGAGGTCGGCGAATTTGCGCTCAAGCCCAAGAAGCCCCACATCATGTTCGAAGGCTACTTCGAGAACCCGGAAGCCACGGCCAACGCCTTCACTCCCGATGGCTGGTACCGGATGGGCGACCTTGGCCGTCAGGACGAGGACGGCGACTACTATTTCGTGGATCGCAAGAAGGATGCTGTGCGCCTCGCCGGCCGCAACATTTCGACGATGGAAGTCGAGCAAGCTTTCCGCGCCCATCCCGCGGTCGATGAGGTGGCGGTGTTCGGCATCAAGTCGGAGGATCTCGACGCGGAGGACGAATTGGCTGCAAACGTCATTCTCAAGCAGGGCAAGACCGCCACGCACGAGGAGCTTGCCAGTTTCGTCAACGACACGGCGCCATATTACTTCGTGCCGCGCTACATCGAGTTCGTCGACAGTCTGCCCTATACGCCGACCAACAAGGTCCAGAAATACGTGCTGCGCGAGCGCGGCGTTACTCCCGCAACCTGGGACCGCAAGGCCGTCGGGTTCGAACTGGCAAGATAGAAGAGGTTAGAATCATGGAACGCTTCGTATTCAGCGGCGATGGCCACCTGAGGGAGCCGAGGGACTTGTTCACCGAGAACCTGCCGGCCTCGATGCGGCAGTTCGGCATTCACACTAAGCGGACCGACAGCCACATCATGACCTATGCCGGCGAGAAGCTGGTGCACCGCTTCCCGCTGCGCCGCGAGACGACTACCGACGAGAACGATCCGGCCAACAACGGCAGGCCCAACCAGAAGGGCGCGACCGACCTCGCCGCCCGGATCGCCGATCTCGAGATGGAAGGGATCGATGCCGAGATCGTGTTCCCCACCACCGGCATGCTCAATTACCTGATCGAGGACGAGGACACCGAATATGCGTCGACCCAGGTCTATAACGACTGGAACGACGGGTTCTTCGCGGGTCATCTCGAACGCTTCGTGCGCTGCGGGCTGCTGCCGGTCCGCAATTTTGCCAACACCGTCGCGGAGATGGAGCGGCTGGCGAGCAAGGGTTTCACCGCCGCGATGCTGCCCAGCGCGATTCCGCAGGGCGTCCCGCTTTATAATGATCCGGCCTGGGATGCAGTGTTCGATGCGGCGCAGCGGCTCGACATGGTGCTGACGCTGCACACGGCGACCGGGCGGGCGGACATTCGCCCGGAATCAGGCCCCGGCGGGGCAATCGTGAACTATACCGACCAGATGCGCGATGCGATCCACTCGATCATGTACATGGTCGCGGGCGGCACACTGGACCGCTTCCCCGGCGCCAAGGTGATGGTCGTCGAATCGGGCGCGAGCTGGATGGCTGGCCTCGCTGAACGCATGGACGAAGTGGCCGAAGGGCATGACATCTTCGTGCAGCCCAAGCTCTCGATGAAGCCGAGCGAGATCATCAAGCGGCAGGTCTATGCGTCGTTCCAGTATGACCGCGCCTGCATTATGTCGCGTTCGGTGACCGGGCACAAAGGGCTGATCTGGGGTTCGGACTATCCGCACCACGAGGGCACTTTCCCGAACTCGCGGCGAGTCGTCGATCACTTGTTCGATGGCATCGACATCAGCGAGGAAGAGAAAGCGGACATCATCGGCCTCAATGGCGCGAGGCTGTTCCGCCTGCCACATCCGGCGGTGACAAAGCAGGCGGCGTAAGCGAAACTATTCGGCAGGCGGGTCCTCAACCGTTCCATAGGTGAAACCGCGGCGCTCCGACTCCTCAAGCAGTGCCTGGGTGGCCGGGAACATCGTCTCGATATCGATGCCCCGGTTCTTGAACACCTTGCGTATCAGATCGACCTGGCCACCCGTCGCACGGGGCTGCCAGACGCCATTGTAGATGTGTCCTGCGGGACGGAACGGATCCGGCGCGATTGCGCTCTGGCGGAACACGTCGCTCATGCCGGAGCAAGTCGGCAGGATCCTTGCCGCCGACTCGACGTCGATCCCCAGCTTGAACACGAGTTGCGCCTCGTCGCGGGCAGTGACGAGATGGGCGGCGTAGTAAAGGTTGTTGAGCAGCTTGGTGACCTGCCCTGTGCCCATTTCGCCCATGCGGTAAACGTACTTGCCAGTGACATCGAGCACGGGCTTGATCGCCTCGAATACGTCGGGATCGTCGCAACCGACCGGCATCGTCAGTTCGCCGTCGTGCGTGCGCTGAGGCCCGCCGCTGACTGGAGCATCGACGACATGTATGCCGAAAGGCTTGGCGCGCTCGGCGACCTCGATACAGAAGTCGGGATCAAGGGTGCTATGGATGACAATCACCCCTCCGGGCTCCATGCCGTCGATCATGTTCTGGCGGAAGACCACATCGTCCACCTCGTCGTTGGTGTTGACGATGATGAGCGCGATGTCGCTGGCGGCGCCCAACTCGCGCATGGTCGGCATGAAATTGCCGCCAAGCCCGGTGAATTCCTCGATGACTTCGGGTCGGCGGGCGAAGAAAGCGAAGGGCCAGCCTTGCTGGATATAGAGACGCGCCATGGGCTGGCCCTGATCGCCAAGCCCCACCATGCCGATCCGGCGCAGTTCCTTCATGTTCGTCATCGCAGCACCCTTCAACATTGGCGCAATTGAGCCATCATTATTGGATCGCCTTGGCTCCTTCAGGCCGCGTATCACGATACAAAGTGGTCGCCGACCTTCAAAGGATAATTTCAATTGCCTGCCCGGGCCGACGGCACTCACAATGGCGCAGGCCCATGGCCTGCTCTAGAGAACTTTGTCGAAGGCTGCCTTCAACCGTTCGAGGCTCGCGGGCACGTCCTTGAGCTTGTCGAGCCCGAACAGCCCGAGCCGGAAAGAGCGGTAGTCCGGTCCTTCATCGACCATCAGCGGCACACCTGCGGCAATCTGCAAGCCCTCGGCAACGAACTTGCTGCCATTCTGAATCGCCGGATCCTCGGTGTAGCAAACCACCACGCCGGGTGCGCCGAAGCCGTCAGCAGCGACCGATTTAACTCCGCGCTCCGCCAGCATCGCGCGCACGCCATCGCCTTGTTGCCATTGCGCCTTGCACAGCGTGTCGAAGCCGATCTGCTTGGTTTCCGCCATGGCATTGCGGAAGGTGCGCAGGGCGTCGGTCGGCATGGTGGCATGATAGGCGAAACCGCCACCGAGATAGGCTTCCATGATCGTCAGCCACTTGCCGAGATCGGCGGCGAAGCTGGTCGACTGTGTGGCGCGGCATTTCTCAAGCGCTGCCTCGTTTATCATGACGAGGCCTGCGCAAGGCGGCGCCGACCAGCCCTTTTGCGGAGCCGAAATCAGGACGTCGACGCCCGACGCCTGCATGTCCACCCAGACGCAGCCCGAGGCCACGCAATCGAGCACGAACAGCCCGCCGTGTTCGTGGACCGCATCGGCCACGGCCTTCACATAGTCATCAGGCAGGATAATGCCCGAGGCTGTCTCGACGTGCGGCGCGAAGACCAGATCGGGCTTTTCGGCGCGGATCGCGGCCACCACCTCGTCGATGGGGCAGGGCGCGAAGGGCGCATCGGCGGCTTCGCCCTGACGCCTTGCCTTCATCACCGTTTCGTTTGCCGGGATCGATCCGGCTTCGAAGATTTGCGTCCAGCGGTAGGAAAAGAATCCGTTGCGGATCACCAGCACTTGCGCGTCATTCGCGAACTGGCGCGCCACGGCTTCCATCGCATAGGTCCCGCCGCCGGGAACCACCACTGCGCGCTCGGCATTGTAGACTTCGCAGAGCATCGCATGGATGTCGCGCATGACCGACTGGAAGGCCTCGCTCATATGGTTGAGCGAACGGTCGGTAAACACGACCGAATATTCGAGCAGGCCGTCGGGATCGATGTCGGGGCGCAGGGCGGGCATTTGCGGGTTTCTCCTGTTATTCCGGCAGTCCCCTAGCAGCTTTGGGGAAGAAGTGTAGCTGCCCGGATCGGGATTGCCTTATCTGAATCCACTTCGCGTTTGGCGCAGCGCAAAACTCGTGTCATTCTACCTGCGAATGGGAGAAGTGAGATGCTGGACCTGAAGATCGCCAATGGCACTATCGTCGATGGTACGGGCAAGCCGGGCTACGCCGGCGACGTGGGAATCCGCGATGGCCGGATCGTCGCCCTGGGAACCGTAGACGAAGAAGCGAAAGAGACGATCGACGCAACGGGGCGGATTGTCGCGCCCGGCTTCATCGATTGCCACACCCATTATGATGCACAGGTATTCTGGGACCCTACGCTCAGCCCTTCATGCTATCATGGCGTGACCACGGTGTTCGGCGGCTTTTGCGGTTTTTCGATCGCGCCGCTTAGCGAAACCTCGGGCGATTACCTCAAGCCGATGCTCGCCCGCGTCGAGGGCATGCCGCTCGAAGTTCTCGACAAGGCGGTGCCTTGGAACTGGTCGAGTTTCGGCGACTTTCTCAGCAAGTTCGAAGGCAAGGTCGGCCTCAATGCCGGGTTCTTTGCCGGGCACTCTGCGATCCGTCGGTATGTGATGGGCGAGCGCGCCGTGGGCGAGAAAGCCAACGAAGCGGACCTGGCGGAAATGAAATCCCTGCTCGGCAAGAGCCTTGCCGAAGGGGCGATGGGCTTTTCGACCACTGTTTCGAACACCCACAACGATGGCGACGGCAACCCGGTCCCATCGCGCTGGGCCGAACATTCCGAAATCGTCGAGCTGGCAGGCGTGGTGAAGGATTACGAGGGCACCGGGCTTGAACTGCTGCCCGATCTCGAATTCGGCCCCGGCATGCCCGAGCTGCTTGCCGACGTGTCGGTGGCAGCCCAGCGCCCGGTCAACTGGAATGTGCTCGGCGTTTCGAGCCGGCCCGATGCGCAGGCGATGGTCGACCGGCGGCTGGCGGTCTCGGATTTCGCGCGCGAGCGCGGCGGCGAAGTGATCGCGCTCGCCGTGCCGATCAGCGCCACCGCCTACATGAATCTGCGCAGTGGATTCCTGTTCGACGCCTTCCCCGGAATATGGCCCGAACTGTTCAAGCTCTCGGTCGAGGAGCGCATGGAGAAATTCCGCGATCCCGCCGTGCGCCAGCAGATGGTGGACGATCTTGGCACAATGAGTTCCGAAGCGCCGCTAAAGGCTCTGGCGCGACTGGAGAACTTCCGGATTTCCTCGGTCGCGAGTGCGGAGAACGAGCGTTATGTCGGGCGGATTACCGGCGACATCGCGAAGGAGGAGGGCAAGGAGCCGATCGACGTCATGCTCGACATGGCCTTGGCGGACAATCTCGACACCGTATTCACGCCAAACAACAATAGCGACAACCCGGAAACCTTCGCCATACGCGGCGAGGTCTTCAAGGACGACCGGACGCTGATCGGCGCCTCGGATGCAGGCGCACACCTCGACCTGATCGATACCTTCGCATTCTCGACCGGCCTGCTGCAACAGGCTGTGCGCGAATTCGGAGTGATCACGCTGGAAGAGGCTGTCCATCAGATCACGGGACGTCAGGCTGCCTATTTCGGCCTGGTCGAACGTGGCCTGCTGGCGGAGGGATACCATGCCGATGTGGTCGTGTTCGACCAGGACACGGTCGGGCGGGGGCCGACGAAGCAGCTATACGACCTGCCCGGCGGCAACGATTTCCGACTCTATGCCGATGCCGAAGGTATCGATCACGTGCTGGTCAACGGCGTCGAGATCGTCCGCAATGGCGAGCATACCGGCAAGCTCCCCGGCACGGTGCTGCGTTCGGGCAAGGACACGAAGACCGTGGCGCTCGACGCGATGCGCAAGACGGCGGAACTGGCCTGAGATGATTTCGGGAGAGAAAATACTCATCACCGGTGTGACCGGGACGATCGGCGCGCCTGTCGCAAAGGCCCTGGCCAAGGACAATGAGGTCTGGGGCCTTGCCCGCTTCAACGATGCCGCAAAGCGCGCGGACATCGAAGCGGCGGGGGTAAAGACCTGCGCTATCGACATCGGCTCGGGCGATTTCTCAGAGGTTCCTGACGACTTCACCTATGTCCTGCATCTCAACTGGATGCGCGGACCGCTCGAACAGCTGCAGGAGGCGATCCGCTCCAATGTCGAGGGACCGGGGCTGCTGATGCAGCACACCCGCAAGGCCAAGGCGACCTTGGTCGCCTCCAGTATGATAATTTACTCGCCGAGCGCCGATCCCGAGCACTTGTTCACCGAGGACGAATGCATCGGCAATGCGTCCTATGCCTACAACGCCACCAGCCCCTATTCCAAAGCGGGTCTGGAAGCGGTGGCGCGGACCTGCGCGCGCATGTTCGACATGAAGGTGACGATTGCCCGCCTCAACACCGTGTTCGCGCCGGGTAATTGCTATCTGACCATGATCATGGACTCGGTGCTCAACGACAAGCCGATTGTCGCCCCGCACGAGAACAACGTGCACAGCCCGATCCATATCGACGACATTATCGCACAGGTCGAGCCGCTGCTGGATGCGGCCTCGAACCCGGCTTTCATCGTCAACTGGGGCGGGGACGAGCATGTCTCCGTGCAGGAATGGGTACGGCTGGCCAACGAATGGTCGGGCAAGCAGGCGAGCGTACAGGTGATGCCCGCGCCCGGAGCGCCCATCGCCAACGCCTCCGATCCGACGCTGCGGGCGTCGATTACCGGACCGTGCAGCAAGTATTTCAACAGCGAGTACCGGCGGCTTTACGAAAGCATGGCGACCGCAAAGGTTTGAGGGAGAGAGGCAATGCTGTTCAAGGACAAGGTCGTCATCATCGCCGGCTACGGGCCGGGGCTGGGCCATGACATGGCAGTGATCGCTGCGGAGGAGGGCGCGAAGGTCGTGCTCGGCGCGCGCAACGAAGCCAATCTCGAAGCGGCTGCCAAGCAGATCAACGCTTCCGGCGGGCAGGCGGCTTACAGGCGGACCGATATTTCCAACAACGACGACTGCCTCGCTCTCGCGGCGCTGGCGGTCGATACCTTTGGCGGAATCGATTCCTGCATCAACAATGCCATGGCGGGCAATGCCGACATGATCGAAGGCGTCTCGATGGACGTGTGGCGGAAGGTCTTCGACGTCAACCTGTTCGGCACCATGCAGATGGCGCAGGCCTGCATCGAGCCGATGAAGCAGAAAGGCGAGGGCTATATCGTCAACGTCAGCTCGATGGCGCACCGTAAGCCATTGCCGCCGCTGGCTGCCTATTCCGCGTCGAAAGCCGGAATGGAAGGCGCGACCCGCTATCTCGCCAAGGAACTGGGGCCATACGGCATCCGCGTGAATACCGCGCGGATGGGCTATATCGGTGGGCCTACCGTCGATCAGACCATCGTCGCCTGGGCGCAGGCGCAGGGCAAAAGCGAAGCGGAAGTCGAGCAGGGAATCGCTGCCGATATTTCGCTTGGCAAGATTCCTCCCGGTCCGGATTGCGCGCGCGGCGTGCTGATGCTGGCTTCGCCCTGGGCGGCGGCAGTGTCCGGCGCGATCCTCGATATCAATGGCGGCGACGCGATGCCTTAGTGCGCTTTGCGTTCAAGCTTTCGCGAACGCAAAGGCAACGCTCAAGCGCCGCGCGGGCTTAATGCGGATCCGATCCGGATAATCGGAAACGGCCCTACCTGGAGATATGCTTCTCACGGTAGCGGGCAAAGTCGGACTTGATGATTTCTTCCGACAGTCCGTAGGTCTCGAGATCGTAGATGTGCGGCGCCCACTTGTCGCGCTTGTTGTCGATCATGTGCTGTTCCATCGCCGCGATGTCCTCGGGCCGCATCTCCTGGCCGATGCGGTCGAACACCGTACGCATCACGCCCATCTCGTCACCGGTAAGGTCCTCGTACTGGATGTCGATGAAGCGCTCGTCCCCGATCTTTTCGCGTAGGTCGATGACGTCGTTGGTCATCTGCGCCCAGCGCTTGCAGGTGAACCGGCCAACTTCCTTGGCGTAGTAGTCGTCGCTGTAGATGCCGTAGAGCGGCGTGATCATCGAGCAGTGCGAAGGCATGGTCTTCAACGGATCGCGATGCGTCTGGATGATCAGCGAATTGGGGAAGGCGTCGAGCAGGGTCTTGGGTGCGGACATGTGGGTCGGCGACTTGAGAATCCACTTTGCGCCCTTGCGGGTCGGGTCCTGCCATTGCAGCACCTGCAGCACGAGGCGCAGCTCCTGATAGGCGGGCATCTGGTCGTAGCCCTTCTGCCACTCGATGAAGGTGGGCAGCCACGCGTAGCATTCGAAGCTGGTGCCGACGAAGCCCTGCTCGATGATGAACACTTCCTCGACCGGGGTCTCGATGGTGGTCTTGCCGAACACCGCCTCCATGTCGGGCCCGGCGTCCTTGATCGCCTGTGAGCGGCGGCGGCGTTCGACCGGGTTGCCCGGCTCCTCACCTTCGAGCGGGAAGGGGAAATAGCCTTCCCAGCCCTTGATCCCGGTGTGGCACGGCGGCGAGGCCAACAGGCGGAAGGTCTTGGTGCTGCCGGTGCGGCCGAGGCTGAGGATCGCTGCGGAAACTTCCACCATCTCATCAAGGATTTCGGGGTGATCCTTGAGCAACTGGTTGCGGATCAGCCGGTTCTCAAGGAAGTTGGTCAGCCGCTCGGCCCAGCCTGCCTCGCCCTTTTCGCTCAGCTTGGCTTCGCCGTGCATACACTCGATCAGCTTGTCGAGCGGCACGGTAAACCAGGTGTCGCCGAAATCGGAGAGGCCGGTGCGGCGTTTCGCCTCCGCCATGACGGCATTGCGCTCCAGCGCGATGCGCTCCTTGGTCTCGCTCATTGCTACTATCCCGATCCAATGTCGTTTGTTTCAAGAGGGCGACTGTTCGCCACACGAGTCAAGGCGTTTCTGCTGAACGGTCCGCGAGAAAAACATGGACCCGTCCGTGAAATCAGCGGGTTGATGGAGCGCGATTCCTGTCCGGGGTAGGGCGTGTCAAACTGGATCGGGGAACCATACGATGGGACGACTGCAAGGCAAGCGCGCGCTTATGACCGGGGCGGGCGGGCACATGGGTTCGGAGCTGTGCCGGGCCTTCGCGGCCGAAGGCGCGGACCTGATCCTGACGACGCGTACCGCATCCAAGCTCGATCCGCTTGCGGAGGAAATCGCGGGCATGGGCGTGCGCGCCGCGAAAGTCGGGGCGGATTTCACCGTGGCCGAGGATATCGACCGGCTGGCCGACGAAGCCTGGCAGGCCTTCGACGGGATCGACGTGGTGCTGTTCTCCAGCCAGCCAAGCGTGCCCTTGATGGGCGATCTCCTGACCACGTCCGAATCCGATTTCCGCGACCAGTTCGAGGCGATGGTCTGGGGGCCGCTGCGGCTGATGCGCCTGCTTGCGCCGAAGATGGCCGAGGCCGGCAAGGGCGGCAGTATCATCACCTTCATCTCGTGCTGCGGGTTCGGCGCCTATCCCGGCTACGACGCTTATGGCATGGCGAAGGCCGGTCTGTGGTGGATGACCATGAACATGGCTTTCCAGTGGGGCGAGCATGGCATCCGCGCCAATGCGATCGAGCCCGGCGGCATCCTCACCAACGATGGCGACTACGAATGGCGCAACCGGGTTTCAACTGAATCGGGCGTGTTCAAGCGCCAGTCGATCAAGCGCATGGGTCGCAACGAGGACGTGACGGGGCTTGCGGTCTATCTCGCCTCTGACGAGTCCCAATTCACATCGGGCCAGAACATTGCGGTGAATGGCGGGCGCTTCTATTGAGTCATCTGTTTGATGAGAGGATGACAGGATGACCGCCAGCCCCGTTACCGTGCCCGATTGCGTGCCGCGTCCCAATGAGGGCAAGGCTGCGCTTACCGGCATTCGCGTCGTCGATTTCAGCCGGATGCTTTCGGGGCCGTTCGGAACCCAGATCCTGGGCGATCTCGGCGCTGAAGTTATCAAGGTCGAGGATCCCGGCAAGGGCGACGATACCCGCGTGGCGCCCGCCACCCCGGCGCTGGGCGGAGAGGGTTTTCTCTACCTGTCGATCAATCGCAACAAGAAGAGCGTCGCCGTGGACATGCGCAGCGAGGAGGGGCGCGCGGTCGTGCTCGACCTCATAGCCACCGCCGACGTGCTGGTCGAGAATTTTACCACCAAGGTGATGAAGCGTTTCGGGTTCGACTATGCCAGCATCAAGGACCGCTTTCCGCGTCTGATCTACTGCTCGATCTCGGGTTACGGGCGCACCGGCAGCCATGCAGATGCGGCGGGCTTCGACTCGGTCGTGGCCGCCGAAGCAGGTGTCCACTGGCTGAACTCGCTGCCTGACAGCAAGCCGGTGCTCGGCGCGGTGCCCTATACCGACACCACGGCGGGGATGAACGCGGCGATCGGTATTCTCGCGGCGCTTCATGCCCGCAATGCCACGGGTAAAGGCCAGCATGTCGACATCGCCATGTATGACAGCGCGCTCGCGAACCTGACCTACAAGGGCTACGAATATCTCGCCTCGGGCAAGGACCCGGCGCTGATCCCGCGCCAGAATCCGGGGCCGCGCGGCGAATTCGACACGGCGGACGGGGCCATCGTCATCACCACCCACAACGACAAGGCCTTCGGACTGCTGGCCGAGGCTTGCGGCCATCCCGAGTGGGTCGAGGACGAACGCTTCTCCAGCTTCATGGGGCGGTTGCGGAACGGTGAGGCTCTGCTTGAGCTGTTCCGACCGGTCATTGCCAGCCAGACCAGCGCCTACTGGTCCGAGAAGTTCAAGGCGGTTGCGATCCCTTGCGGGATCGTCCGTTCGCCCGGCGAAGCGCTGACCTGCGATTACACGAACGAGATGAACCTCGTATACGCTCTGCCGCACCCGACGGCGGGCACGGTGCCGTCTATCGCCCATCCCTATCGGCTGAGCGAAACCCCCGGCAATGCGCCGGTCGCGCCGCCGCTTTTGGGCGAACACACCGGGGCGGTGCTGGCGGATCTGTTGGGTTATGACGAAGGCAGGATCGCCGAGCTTGCGGCCTCAGGCAGCATCGGGGTTCGCGAGCCATGAGCCGCCCGCTCGAAGGCATCAGGATCGTCGAGCTGCCTGCGGTTGGGCCCTTGCCGCTGGCGTGCAACACGCTCGCCGAAATGGGCGCGACGATCATCAGGATTGATCGCCCGGCAGGACCGGATCGCAAGAACCCCATGGGCATGCACCAGCAGAACCGCCCAACGCTGGTGCTTGATCTGAAGCAGCCGGGACAGAGCGACGTGGTGATCGATCTCGTCCGCAATGCCGACGTGCTGCTCGAAGGCTACCGGCCCGGCGTGATGGAACGGCTTGGCCTCGGCCCTGACGTGTGCATGGAGGCCAACCCGCGCCTGATCTACGGGCGGATGACCGGCTGGGGGCAGGAGGGACCACTGGCCAAATGGCCGGGTCACGACCTCAACTATCTCGCGCTCACCGGACTGCTGTCGGCGATGGGGACGAAGGACGAGCCGGTATTCCCGCTCAACCTCATGGGCGATTTCGCAGGCGGTACGATGTTGTGTCTTACCGGCGTGCTCGCCGCCTTGGTTGAAGTGCGGCGTTCAGGCAAAGGCCAGGTGCTCGATATTGCCATGATCGACGGCATCAACCTGATCGGATCGATGGTGCACGAGATGCAAGCCTCGGGCGCATGGAAGCCGGAGCGCCGCACCAACATGCTCGACGGTGCCGCGCCGTTCTACCGGCTCTACCAGTGCAAGGACGGCAAATGGCTGGCGCTCGGCTCGACCGAGATCAAGTTTCGCAAGACCATCGGTGATGCGCTGGGCTTCGAGGAGTTCGGCACCCTGGCTTCATCCGATCCGGCCAACTGGCACTGGATGAGCGAACGGCTTGCGGGCATCTTTATCGAGGATACCCGCGATGGCTGGATGGAGCGGCTCAAGGATGTCGAGACGTGCCTGACCCCGGTTCTCGACCTCGCCGAGGCGCCCTCGCACCCGCATTTCGTTGCGCGCGATTCGTTCCGGCCCAAGCTTGATGGCGCAGTGCCCAATCCCGCGCCGCGCTTTTCGCGCACGCCCGCCGCGCCGCTCGAATCGCCGGGGCTGGACGAAACGCTTGCGGAGTTCGGCCTTTCCTCTGATTCAATCGCGACGGCCGTCGAGGGTGCGAAGCCAGCCTAGTCGCTCATGCCGATCCGATGCGCATAGTCGTCGATCTGATCGGTGACGTCCGACCATGCCATGACCTTGCCCACGCGCAGCGGATAGTCGCGCTCAAGGCGCTCAGCCAGTTCCGCGTTGAACCTGACGATAAGGTCGTGCGCGGCCTGCGCGTCGCGCGCCTCTATGGCTGCCAGCATGTCGCGCAGCCACGTGACGAGTTGGGCCCGGTACCGCTCGTTGGGCACGAAGCGCCCGGTGTCGATCAGCGCGCGCAGCGCCTTCCACAGTTCGGCCGTGACTGGGTTGCCGGTCGCGTCCGCCACGCAGTGCCAGAAGCTGCGATAGGCCGACAGGAAGCGCTCGGCATCGGCGACACTCTGTTCGGCCACGGCGACGAACTGGCGCATCGTCGCGATCTGTTCGTCGCTCGCATTGCACGCGCTCTGAGACGCCATCGCCGGTTCCAGCACCTCGCGCGCCGCCATCACCTGCGACAGCGAGGTTCCGGAGAATTGCAGCAATAGTCCCATTGCAGAGGCGAGATTGCGCCAGTCCGGGTGGGCGACCACCGTGCCGCCGCCCGCTCCCGCCTTCACGCCCAGCGCGCCCTGGAACTCGAGAAATCGCACGGCCTCGCGATAGGTGGCGCGCGATACGCCGTGCTCCTCCAGGGCGTCTGCTTCCGACAGGTAGCGATCGCCGGGCCTCAGACCCTTGTCGTAGATCGACTGCACCAGCTCGCGCGCGACGCGAATGCCGGTCTTGGATTTGGCTCTGCTCACGCGGGTTGCGTCGTCGGCAATCGATCAGGCAAGGCCGACCTTGCGCGTGACCGAATGGGTGCCGCCAAAGCAATATTGCGAGCGGCCCGCCGATGCTCCGACCACGAAATATTCGAAGCAATCCGCGCTTGGCATGACGCTGACCAGGGTTTCTGGCTGGTCTTCCAGCCACGACAATTCCGGATGAGCGACATGGAAACCGTCGTAATCCTTGTTGAGCATGACCTCGCGGAAGGTCATCCGGGTCTTCTCGTGAATCGCCTCGGCAATGTCCTTCGGACCCCAGCCGGCCTTGGCGAAAACCGACGCGTGATCGGGTGCCATCAGCATCAGGTTGGAGAAGGTCCCGTGGAACGGATAGCCTTCCGATAGCGGCGCATTGGTCTTGACCAGCCACACCCCGTGCGAGGGCGCGCCGCAAGTGTTGGCCGTCAGCGTCGCAAGCGTTTCGATCAGTGCTTCGGGATTGTCATTCTTGAAATCGAAGAATTCGGTCATGCCGTAAGGCACGTTGACGGTGACGGTGGAATCTTCGGAGGCAAAGCCCTGCTGGACGCGCCACGAATCCCACGGTGTGCGGTCCTCGTTCTCGGCGACACAGGCCGAAAACTTCATCGGCGTGCCGATCGTATCCATGTCGGAAATGCCCGGATACGAGAGGCCCACGTTCATCATCACGAGGCGCAGGGTGCGCCCAATGGCGACATTGACCTGGCTGATCGCGCCGGGACCGAGGGCGCAGATGCCCCGGTTCATGCCGATTTCGTCGGCAATGTCGCCGGAGACAAGCACGATCGGCGCTTGCGGTCCGGTCGACATGGCCCAGGTGCGAAGGCCCATCGAAGGATCGAGCACACATTCCATCATCGCCATGATGATCGGCATGGCTTCGGGGCGGCAGCCGGCCATCACCGCATTGGCGGCGATCTTGCGCACCGTGCCGATGCCCATGCCCGGCGCGAACAGACCGACGACGTCGCTGCCGTCGCGCCCGGACGCGGCAATCATCGCCTCGACCTTGTCATGGGTCGGCGGGATCAGCGGCAAGCCGTCGCTCCACCCGGTCTGGACGAAGCGGGTCTGCATGGCATCGAAGGCTTCAAGCAGGTCCGCGCCCTTGAACACTAGCGCCGGCGTGGGATCGCGCACGATCTCGTCGAACTGGGGCAGGGCTTCGAGGATCTTGCGATCGACGGTCAGCGCCTCGATGGCATCATCCAGCGAGTCGGCGACCATCTGGCGAATTTCTTCAGGCGTCTGGTTGGAGAAGCAATGCGGGACGATCAGCGGCACCGCCTCGGGCACGCCAAAGGTTTTGGTCGAGAAACGAGAATCCTCGTCGAAGATCGCGGCGGTGTAGCCAATTGCAGGAATGCCGCGCCGCTCCAACTCGCACAGGTCGCGCATCAGCCAGGAGGTGCAACTGCCACAGTCGGCAGAGGTGCATATGGCGACGTCGGCCTCGGCCTCCAACATGTCGAGCTGGTCGGGCGAAAGATAACGGTTCACCCCGCCCATTTCACCGATCACTTCGATGAAGCTGAGTCCGTCGAACCGCTGCGACAGCAGGTCGCGCGCAGCATGGAGCGCATGCATACCGTTCTGCTTGCCGTTCCAGTAAAGCGCTACCGTCTTGCCATTGAGATCGGCGGGGCGCGGCGCGGGCGGATCGCGCATTGCATCGTCGAGATCGGACTGCGATTCGGCGACCGGGTTGACCACGGTCAGGACGGATTCGGTGTCTGCGCCCTTGCCGGGGGCTTCGGCATCGATGTGTACAGTCGCCATGTTTCCAGTCTCCCGTTCGTTTTTGTCAGTCCTGCCAGGGCTCGATTTCCAGCGTCACGCCGGGCGCCTTGCGCGCCAGCCAGGCGAGCATCATCGCTTCGAGTTCCGCCTGCGGTAGCGCGCAGACGCCGTCCTCGCAGTCTGCCTCGCTGCCCGAGCGGTAAGACAGGCGGATGGCATCCGCGCTCTCTTCGACCAGCGCAATCGCGCTGCCATCGCTCGCCGCAATCCGCGAGAAATTGGCGATGAGCTGCTCGGCAATCGACATGGACGATAAATAGTATACTAGTTTTTGCCGTGTCAAGATGTGGTGTTGCGCTGGCGGCAGACCAGCCCTTCTCAACCGGCCTCGCGCATCAACGAACCGGAATAGGGCGCGAGCAGCCGGGAAGCGCGCTTCCAGTCGGCGTAAAGCCAGTCGTCATGGGCTTGCGGATCGGCGGGCAGGATCACCGGCATGGTCTCGCGTCCGGCTTTGCGCAGCGCGGCGTTCGGCTCGCAGGTGAGCAGCGCGAAGCTGGGCACTTCGGAGTCCTTCCACACGGCGGCAAAGGCGAACAGCGGCTGGTCGGCCACGGTGAACCAGTGCGGGATGCGTTTGCCCTGAGCATCGACGCCCTTGCCCCAGACCATGAAGGCCGTGGCGGGCACGAGACAGCGGAACTCGCTGTTCCTGAGGTTGCCGATCCAGAACGGGCTGCCCGGATTGCGAACGGTGAATACGGCGCTGCTCGCATCGGGCACGGATGGCGGTGGAGGCACGCCCCACAGGCGGGGGATCATGCGCCGCTCCAGCCGCTTTCCCGCAGGGCGCAGCCCGGCGATGAACTGGCGGCCTGCGGTGATGACCGGCGCGAAGGTTTGCGGAGATACGAGGCCGCCTGCCCAGGGATCGTCCCCCGCGCGGGCGTGGAAAGCGGACGCGATTTCCGGGGCGGCGGCGGAGAGGCGGTAGAGGGTAGTCATCGCTCTATCGAATAAGGCGCGCGCCAGACGTCGTCCAATTTCGCAGAGGGCTGATTCTCGATGCTCTCCCCCCATCGACTCCCACCCCTGCCGCCGATCGCTTCGAGCTCATGCAATGGAGGGGAGAGCCATGCAGTCACTGACAGACAATGGATCGGATGCCGCATTCGCGCGTATCGTGGGGATCGGCCTGCTGATCACCGTGCTGACGCTGGTGCTGCTGTTCGCGATACGCTCGGCGCCGGCTGGCGTCCACGCGCCGCCGCATGCGCTGGTGCTGTGGAAGATCGAGGCGGTGGCCTACCTGGCCATCACCGTGTTCGGCCTCGCACTGGCCGCTCGCTGCCGCTGACCGGGTCGGCGCTGGCCGCGGGCGGTGCGCTCAACGTGATCCAGCCTAGGTGTTGCCGGGATTCCTTACACCCGAGATGCAGCAGTCCGATTTGCGGGGAGCGGGAACACTGTGCTTCAGCCAGCAGCGCGATTTCGTCCCCTGAATGCCGGGACGCACGTAAGTCCACGCCTTGCAGCGCGCTTCGTTCGCGCAGGCGGACATGCACCGGTTTGCGTCCGGCGAAGGCAGGTCGAAGCTCTTGTAGTCAGATCCAGGCCGGTCGATACCGTGCTCGACAAGCCCCATCGCCGGAGGTTTCTTGACCGGCGCCTTCCCCTGGCGCCCGAGCACCTGAACTTCCGCAAGCGAGAGATGGTTCCGGTTTCCACCCGGCAGCTGCACGCGAACATGGCGCGCCCATACTCCGAAATGGACCGGGTTAACCCTTTGCGCCCTGCCAATGGCATAGCGCCGGATCTCGCGGCGGTTGGCGTCGTACAGGATCACGATCGCGCCGTTCAGGCGTTCGCCGCAGCAATCGGTGCGATTGAAGAAATGGACGCGGTTGATTGCGTGAGTCTGCTGAAGATCGACCTCCCACCACGGATTCAGCGTGTTCTGCGTATGCGTAACCGTGTTGCCGTTGAAGAAATGGCCGTTGGTATTGCCATCGACCGCGCGCGATGCCTGACCGTTCCATCCGATGGAGGATTGCCGTGCAGGCTTGCCCAGAGCCAGATTGATGCCGCCGCCCTGCGCGCTGGCGCGTTCGGTCGTCAGCACAAGGCTGACTCCGGCCAGCCCGAGCAACACGGCGAACAGGGTGAGAATCGCTGGCTTAGAGTGCTTCATGGCGAGGAATCCGCTGTTTTAATATATTACCGAGCCTAGGATTCGCCGGCCGGACAAACATTGCGCTCGCGCAAAAATGGAAAGACTCGCCGAGCCGGTTTGCACAGCAAAGGAATTGGTGGCGGTAGGTATCCTATGATTGTGCCCAGCGCCGATCATCGACTTGCGCTTGGTTGGTCGCTAACTTTCCCGAGGGGATGAGGAGAGAGACATGTACAGTATATCCGACACCGCTTTCGCGCGCATCGTGGGGATCGGCCTGCTGATCACCGTGCTCACATTGGTGCTGCTGTTCGCGATCCGCTCGGCGCCGGCCGGCGTCCACGCGCCGCCGCATGCGCTGGTGCTGTGGAAGATCGAGGCGGTCGCTTACCTGGCCATCACCGTGTTCGGGATGGCGCTGGTGCGCTCGCACCCGCTGACCGGGTCGGCGCTGTCCGCAGGCGGCGCGCTCAACGTGATCCAGCTCGGCATCGGCCTTTCGATGTTCCGTCCGCTGCTCGATGGCGGGCCAGGGCTCGAAGAGATGTTCACGCCGGTGTGGATGGCTGCGTTCTTCTTCTTCTTCGCGGGCAAGGCCGCGCTGGGGCTGGCAGGGTTGAGTTATGGCCGCGCGCTGTGGAGCAGCGCCACGGGCGCCATGCACTGGCTGGGCGGCGCCACCGCGCTGACCGGCCTTTTGGGTTTGCTGCTCGGTGCGGCGGGCATGGTTACCGGTCAGGTGCTGATCTGGCAGTCGGGCGGGATGGGCACTATTGCCGCACTGTTCCTCGGGCTGGCGCTGGTCCTCGCGCCGCCGCGCAAGGCTAGCGACTGAGCGACACGCCCGCGCCGCTGTCCGGCGGAAATTCGCCCTGCCTCTGTAAAAATACGAACGTGCGCCTTCAGCACGCGGTCAACGCTGCCCGATAGTCCGGTCTTCACGACATCAGGTGAAAGGGCGTGCGATGCTTTCGATGCTGACTTCCAGACGGCACAAGGTGCTTTCGGCAGCTTGGGAAGCTATTTCGCGCTCGCACATCGTGGTGCGGCTTTCGCCCGAAGGGATGATCACATACTGCAACGATAATTTCCTGCGCGTAAGCGGATATGATCGCGATGAGATCCTGGGCCGGCTTCACAGCGTGGTCTGCCCGGAAGGCGAAAGCGCCACCGAGCGATATCGCATGCTGTGGCAAACGCTGCGCGAAGGCAGGGATCATAGCGGCAGCTACAGGAGGATCGCCAAGGACGGCAGCGAATTCTGGCTTCAGGCCAGCTACAGTCCGGTGTTCAATGCTGTCGGAGGGGTAGTCTCGATCCTCAAGATCGCCACGGACGTGACCTCGACCTTGCGCGAGCGCGCCGATGTAGCCGGAAAGATGGCGGCGATCGACCGGGCCAACATGCTCCTCGAAACGGACTGGAACGGCACGGTGACCGCCGCGAACCAGGTATTCCTGAATGCGACCGGATTTCAGGAAGACGAAGTGCTTGGCCAGCACATCCACGAGATCGTCATTTTCGACGCGGAAGCCGAAGGTTCCCGCAAGGTCGTAAAGTGCGTCACTGATGGACTCTGCGCCAACGGCAAGATCGAGGTTCACGCCGCAGACGGCGGCAAATTGCGCCTTCAGGCAACGTTCAACGCGATCCGCGACGCCAATGGCTGTCCAAGCAAGATACTCCTGCTGGCCAGTGATGTCACCGCGCAGACCGAACTGGAAAGCGCGCTTGAGAAGGCAAAGGCAGAGGCAAGCGCGAAATCGACGTTCCTTGCGAACATGAGCCATGAGGTGCGCACGCCGATGGCCGGTCTCATGGGCTTTGCCGAGCTCCTGCGCGCTTCCGATCTGGACCCTGAGCAGGCCCGCCATGTCGCCATGATCATCGATTCCGGCGAGAAGATGATGCAGCTGCTCAACGATATCCTCGACGTGTCGAAGATCGAGGAAAACAAGCTGCAAATTGCCGAGAAGCCGATGCTGCTGCGCGAACGGATCGGTCAATGCGTTGAACTCATGCGGCCCGTTGCGGAGCACAAGGGGCTGGCGCTCAACCTGGTGATCGACGATTCATTGCCCGAGGTCACCGAAGGCGACACGATGCGAATCCGGCAGGTCCTGCTCAATCTGACCGGTAACGCGGTGAAGTTTACCCAGACCGGAAGTGTGACAGTGCGCGTTGAGCCCTGTCCGCGCAATGCACGCAACATGACGATCAAGGTCATCGATACCGGAATCGGCATTCCGCCCGCCATGCTCGACAAGGTCCTCGCGAAGTTCGTCCAGGCCGATGAGAAGGTGACCCAGGATTTCGGAGGATCCGGGCTGGGCCTCACGATCAGCAGCGAGCTGGTTCGTTTGATGGGCGGCAAGATGGAGATCGAGAGCGCGCTCGATGAGGGCACGACAGTCGAGCTGACATTGCCGCTGAAAGAATCCTCGACGCAGGAATGCGCCGAAGCCGGGGCGGGCCCGCCCTGTTCGACCAATGTGCGCCGCAGCGATGCCCCCCGAATTCTCGTGGTAGAGGACTTAGACATCAACCAGCTGCTGATCGAGGAGCAGATGGAGAAGCTCGGCGTGCGCTGCGATATAGCCGAGAACGGGCGGGTCGCGATCGAACTGGTAGAGGCGGCCAGCGGGGCCGGTGAGCCCTACCGGCTCGTGCTGATGGACCTGCGCATGCCGGTGATGGACGGCTTTGCTGCGGCAAGGGCGTTGCGTACAGCGGGATACTCAGCCCGAACTCTGCCAATCGTGGCGCTTACCGCCAATGCGTTCGAAGAGGATATCGCAGCCTGCATGATTGCGGGGATGCAGGGGCATCTTGCGAAGCCGACCTCGCTGGATCGCCTCTCGCGCGTGATCAACGAGTGGGTCCCGGTGGAGACGGAATCCGAAGGCTGCGAAAAGCCTTCGTCCGGCGGACAACCGCGCAAGCGGCAATTGCAGGATCGGTATCTTGAAAGGCGCGCCACCGTATTTGCGCGGCTGGCGGATCTGGCCGAACGCAACCGGGTCGACGAGACCGAGCTGGAGCAGCTGATCGACGAACTGCACAAGCTGTGCGGTACGGCAGGGCTCTTCGGCGAGGAACGGCTTGGGCAGATTGCCCGCAAGTGCGAGGGCGCGTTGCGCGCTGCCGGACCGGACGACTATTGCCATGCAGTGTCCGAAGCGGAGCGGGAGTTGCGGGCTTTCGCGTAAGCGATTTCAGAGTTGTACCCGGCCCAGGCCCGAGACGCATGCCTCGGGCCTGGCATTCCTCAGGCGGAGCGAAAAACGGCGCGTGCGGCCCTGATATTGGGCTCGCGAAACAGTGCCTCGGCCTTGACCACGAGGTCGTCCAGATCGAACGGCTTGCGAACATAGTCGTTGGCCCCTTCGAACAGGGCGATATCCTCGTCGGCCTGGGCGCAGCGGGCGGTCAGCATCATGACCGGCAGGGAATAGAGACCCATGTCGATGCGCAGCTAGCGTAGCAGCTCGATCCCCGACATGACCGGCATGTTGCAATCGAGGATCAGCAGGTCAGGCACGCGGAATTTGACCGCTTCGAGCGCATCCCTGCCATTGTCGAAATGGGCGATCGCGTGGCCGGCGCTCATCAGCGCATCAACCGCGAGGTCGGCGATGATCTCGTCGTCTTCCGCGAGTATGATGCGCGCCATGAGCGAACGTCCGTTTGCTGCCATTGCCAGTGATGCAGAAAATTAGGTGCTTTGCGTGAACTTTGGCCAAATCGGAGGGCTCGCAAAGATACCTAGGCCGCGCGGCCTGGTTCCGCTCCTGCAAAAGTCTGCGAACGCAGTTTCGCATCGCTACGGTGTCAGCCGCCGGCTACCTCGACCAGCATGTGAGCGCTCATATTGCCGGTAGCATCGAGCATCGAATAGTCGCGCGCGGCGAAATACCAGCCATCATCGTCTTTCGCGAACACGTCGTGATAGCGGCCCACGCAGATGACCTGCAGTGGCAGCTGGGGAGTCGCCTGGATAACGGTGTAATAGGACCGGCATGTTGCCGTCCCAGCCGCCTCGTCGATTTCGATGATCGGATTGGTGATGACATGCTTGGTGCGCGGCGTCCCATCGGGATAAAGCCGCACGTGCGAGTTCCACACCTCCAGCATCGGCGCAGTTCCTTCGACCACGGTGTCGCCCGACATCTTCACCTTCGCCCGTTCGAACAGCGCGGCAGTGCCTTCAAGATCGCCGGAGTCGATCAGCTCGGCGTAGCGATACAGCAGGTTGGCGATGTGGGTTGCGTCGTTCATGGGGCTTCCTCTCCGTGGATCTGGTCGGCGAGGATACTGGACGCAGGCGATCCGCGCCACTACACTGCCACCATCCCCGGGGAGCCGAGTGGCTGAGAGGTGGGCGTCACGTCCCGCGACCCGTCGAACCTGAACCTGTTAACACAGGCGGAGGGAAGGGCTGGCGTGCGGACCGCGACAGGCACTTCCCGTGAATGCGAGGAGAGAGTCATGGTTGAGCATACTGCTGACATCCCGGCATGGATCGCCCTGTTTATGGGGCTCTATGCGCTTGGCGCGTCGATCGGCGAACTCATCAAACCCGGCACCTGGGGCCTGATGGTCGAGGATTTCATTATTCATCCCGGGCTGCTGTTCCTGGCAGGGATCGTGTGCATTTCGATAGGCGCAATCATTTACCTCGTATCGCCCTGGAACCCGGATGACTGGCTTTCCATCCTCGTCACCGTGATGGGCGGCGGCATGGCGCTCGAAGGGTTCCTGATGCTGGCAATCGGCGAGGCATTCATGAAATGGGCGCGCGGCCTGCTCGGCACGATCAGCCGGGGCTGGGCAGTATTCTCCGGCCTGGTCGGCATCGCCCTTATCGGCGTGGCAATTGCGCGGCTCTGACAAGTTTCCTCAAGAGAAAGACGTAAACACATGGCAGACATCAATTCCCCGCTCGAAATCGGCGTCACCACCGGCCCGATCCGGGGTTCTCGCAAGATCCACGTCGGCCCGCTCAGGGTCGCCATGCGCGAGATCGCGCTGGAGCCGACGAGCGGCGAGCCGCCGGTGCGCGTCTATGACACTTCCGGGCCCTACACCGATCCCGATGCGCTGATCGACATACACGCGGGCCTGCCGCTGCTGCGTCGCGAGTGGCAGGAGGCGCGCGGCGATGTCGAGGCCTACGACGCCCGCGAAGTCCGTCCGGAAGACAACGGCCAACTTGGTCCTGACCGGTCCGCCGGCGTCCCTGCCTTTCCCAACGTCGTGAAGCGACCCTTGCGCGCCAAAGCGGGCGGCAACATCAGCCAGATGCATTACGCGCGCCGCGGCATGATCACCCCCGAGATGGAATATGTCGCCGAGCGCGAGAACCTCGGCCGCGAGAAGCTCGCCGAATATGTCCGCGACGGGCAGGACTTCGGCGCTGCTATCCCGGATTACGTCACCCCCGAATTCGTCCGCGACGAAGTGGCGCGGGGCAGGGCGATCATCCCCTCCAACGTCAACCACCCCGAGTGCGAGCCGATGGCGATCGGGCGCAACTTCCTCGTCAAGGTCAATGCCAACATCGGCAACTCCGCCGTCGCCAGCGACGTTGCGCAGGAAGTCGAAAAGATGGTCTGGGCGATCCGCTGGGGCGCGGACACGGTGATGGACCTCTCCACCGGCCGCAACATCCACGACACCCGCGAATGGATCATCCGCAATTCGCCCGTCCCCATCGGCACCGTGCCGATTTACCAGGCGCTCGAAAAGACCGGCGGCATCGCCGAGGACCTGACGTGGGAGATCTTCCGCGATACCCTCATCGAGCAGGCCGAGCAGGGCGTGGACTATTTCACCATCCATGCCGGCGTGCGCCTGCCCTACATCCCGATGACCGCCAAGCGCGTCACCGGCATCGTCAGCCGCGGCGGGTCGATCATGGCCAAGTGGTGTCTCGCCCATCACAAGGAGAGCTTCCTCTACGAGCATTTCGACGAGATCACCGAGATCATGAAGGCCTACGACATCGCCTATTCGCTGGGCGACGGCCTGCGGCCCGGATCGATTCACGACGCCAACGATGAGGCGCAGTTCGCCGAGCTCTACACCCTTGGCGAGCTGACCAAGAAGGCCTGGGAGCAGGACGTTCAGGTGATGATCGAGGGACCCGGCCACGTGCCCATGCACAAGATCAAGGAGAACATGGACAAGCAGCTCGAGGCCTGCGGCGAGGCGCCGTTCTACACGCTCGGGCCGCTCGTTACCGACGTCGCGCCGGGCTACGACCACATCACCAGCGGCATCGGCGCGGGGATGATCGGCTGGTTTGGCACGGCGATGCTCTGCTACGTCACGCCCAAGGAGCACCTCGGCCTGCCCGACCGCGACGATGTGAAGGTCGGCGTGGTGACCTACCGGCTGGCGGCCCACGCGGCCGACCTTGCCAAGGGCCACCCGGCGGCCAAGGTCCGCGACGATGCGCTGAGCAAGGCGCGCTTCGAATTCCGCTGGCGCGACCAGTTCAACCTGTCGCTCGATCCCGATACGGCCGAGCAGTACCACGACCAGACGCTGCCGGCCGAAGGTGCGAAGACGGCGCACTTCTGCTCGATGTGCGGGCCGAAATTCTGCTCGATGAAGATCACCCAGGAAGTGCGCGACTTTGCCACGAAGCAGAACCAGGAGAGCAGTGCATTTATCGCGGCTGGCGGGGACGAGAAGGCCGCCGAAGAAGGCATGGAAGAGATGAGCAAGCTCTACCACCAGAAGGGCGACAAGCTCTACCTGCCCGAAGAGGAGGTGGAATAGGCGGCTAGCCGCTCCGCCCTAGCTTCACCAGCACCGTGGCCCCCGCCTTCAGGCAACGCTCGGCCAGCAGGATGTCGCCGGTGATCACGACAGAGTGCGGGCCGGCCTCCCCCGCGATCCAGTCGTCCGCGGCGTCGAACTTGTCGCTTACCACCACGCGGCGCACGAGGCCGCCCTGCGGAATGCGAAAGGCGCTGTTGCTGACCACCGCGACCGGCACCTTGTGGCGGCCCGCGACCTTGTAGACCTCCTCCTTCACCGGGCAGGCATCGGCATCGACGAGGATCTGCAAGGGGGCGGGGCCATCCATTGCCCGCCCGTCGCATGGGCAAGAGGCAGGCGCAAGGGCGGGGGACACGCTTTGCGCCCGGGCTGGAAGAGGGTTAGCTTTCCCGGCAGGGAGGCATCGATGGACCTGATCCTATCTGCGCTTGTGTGGTTTTCGCTGGTGTCCGCCGGGATCATGGCGGGCGTCTATTTTACCTTCTCGGTCTTCGCGATGCGCAGCTTTGCCGAGTTGGGGGACGAGGCGGGCGCGCGGGCGATGCAGTCGATCAACCGCGTGATCGTGAGGAGCGCGTTCCTGCCGCTGTTCTTTTTCAGCACCCTTGACAGCGGCGCGCTCGTGGCGCTCGGGCTGCTGGGCCATGCCGGGCGCGATCGTGGCCGGTGGCGCGGTCTATGTGATCGGCATGTTCGGCGTGACGGTCGTGGGCAATGTGCCGATGAACGACCGGCTCGACGCGGCGGACGCGGCGAGCTAGGAGGGCAAGGCCGTCTGGCGCGATTACCTGACGCGCTGGACGCGGCTGAACCATGTGCGGACCGTGGCGTGCACGGTGGCGATGGTGTTGTTTGTGGTGGGGTGATAGCAGGACTTGAATAAAATGCCCGCATCTTGTTGAGATGAAACTGCGCTTTAATGCCCTGGGCACCTCCATCAACCGGCTGATACGGGCGGGTTTGGGTGATTGGCGCTGTATTTGGCACAAATCCAAGCCTTTGGGGGTTCCATTGAGTCGTATTCAGGCGGTTTTCCTGTCTTTCGGGCGCAGTTATCCCATGGCTTCTCGTCGTTCGTGGAAGATCAGGCGGTGCATGTTGTAGGCGAGGTTGGCGAGCGTGATCTTGGCCTCGGCGTGGAAAGACCTCGTGCCCTACTGGATCGCGCAGGTGATAGGCGCGGTCGTTGCGGGCGCGGCGCTATTCGCGATTGCTTCGGGCAAGGCCGATTTTGCCGCCGGGGGCTTCGCCTCGAACGGCTTCGGCGAGCTTTCGCCGGGCGGCTATTCGATGCAGGCGGCGCTGCTCATTGAAGTGATCCTGACGGCGGGCTTCCTGATCGTGATCCTGGGAGCGACGGCGCGGGCGGCGCCTGCCGGGTTCGCGCCGATCGCCATTGGCCTCGCGCTGACGCTCATCCACCTGATCTCGATCCCGGTAACCAACACCTCGGTCAATCCCGCCCGCTCGACCGGAGTGGCGCTGTTCGCCGAAACCGGCGCGATGAGCCAGCTGTGGCTGTTCTGGGTCGCGCCGCTGGTGGGCGCTGCGCTGGGAGCGCTGATCTGGCGCTTCGTGCTGATGCCGGGCGAGGGCCTTGAAGACCTAGGCGGCGAGGGCGATTGATCGACTTCGCGAAGTGCGGCGTTGCGGATCAGATGCGCAGCGCCGCGCCGCCATCGACGAGG
Source organism: uncultured Novosphingobium sp. (assembly GCA_964603645.1). Taxonomy (GTDB): domain Bacteria; phylum Pseudomonadota; class Alphaproteobacteria; order Sphingomonadales; family Sphingomonadaceae; genus Novosphingobium. The sequence goes on from CAZRVW010000003.1 coordinate 32,545, forward strand.
ATGGTCTGCCCGGTCACGAAGGATGACAGGTCCGAACACAGGTAGAGGAGCGCGCCGACGAGGTCTTCGTGCTTGCCGCGCCGCTTGAGGGTCTGGGCCGAGACGACCATGTCGATCACCTCCTGCGGGATGCGGCCGGTCATCATGCCCGGCGCGATGCCGTTGACGCGAATGCCATCGGGCTCGAATTCCTCGGAAAGACCGATGGTCAGACCGCTGACCGCCAGCTTGCTGACCGCGTAGGCGGTGGACAGCGAGAAATAGGCCGAGTTGGAGGACTGGTTGACGATCACGCCGCCGCCGCGTGCCACCAGGTGCGGCCGCACTTCGTAGGCCAGCCGCGCGAGCGAGGCGACATTAATATGGAGCAGTTCGTCCCAGTCCTCGAAGGGCATGGACAGCGGGTTCCATTTGCCGCGCGCCAGTCCCGCGTTGTTGACGAGGATGTCGATGCCGCCGAGCTCGCTGACAGTGCGGGCGACGCCATTGGTGATGTCGTCCTGGCTGGCGACATCGAGGCCAAAGCCGATGACCTTCGAGTGCTGCGAAAGCTCCTGCGCGGCCTTCACCGCGCCGTCTGCATCGATATCGGTCAGCGCGACATGTGCACCTTCCTTGGCCAGCGCCTCTGCGTAGGTATAGCCAAGACCCGTGGCTGCGCCCGTTACCAGCGCCACCTTGCCCGTCAATCCAATGTCCAAAATCTGTCCTCCTCTTGCCCAAATCGCTGGTCTAGCCCTGTTTAAGGAGCGGAGAAAGCGCGGATCGGGACGCACTGTCCCGAAGCGCGGAGGTGGTTCAGTAGATTGCGGCCACGAAAGCCTCGTGCCGCTTGATCGCCTCCGGCGCTGGAACAGGCTTATCATCGCGCGGTTCGGAGCGACTTGGCACGCCGTAATCGATCGCCACGAAATCTGGCTTGGCGTCCACCACCTCGGGCTCGATCGCCTCGACCGGTGCCGAGAAGCCCATCACATCGTCGCCCAGCACGTACTGCGGGCCGACCGTGAGATCTGGATCAAGATCGACAGGCGCCGATTGCGTAAACTGGAAGGAGCCCGACCGACCGTAATCCCGATGCTGTGATGAAGTTGAGTCTAGCAGGGGCGGCGGCGCCGCTTGGACCATTACGGTTGGTACGAGAGCCGAAAGGCCCAGACCAAGCACCATGGCGAGTCCCGCTGCGGCGGGGAGGACGATGCGTGCTTCCATTGGCGCACTCCTTGTCGAGCTACTTGTGTTAGCTCGTCCTGAACGTCCCAAACTGCGTCATTGTTCCCGTCTTGTGTGCGGTCGCGGCGAGTAGTAAATCTTCTGCATGGGAGAAATGATGGCTGAATCAGAGGCGGGCCCTACCGGGCCATTGGCATCGCGCGACGCTGAAGGCGATCTGGCGCGCATGCCAGTGTGGCGGATCGCCGAAGCGGTTGCTTCCCGTGAAGTTTCGGCGCTCGATGTCACCGAGGCGGTGCTGGCGCGGATCGATGCTCTCGATGGCGAGGTAAAGGCATTCCGCACCGTCGCTGCCGACGCTGCGAGGCAAGCGGCGAGAGCAGCGGATCAGGCCCAACGAGACGGTAAGCCGCTCGGGCCGTTGCATGGCGTGCCCTTGGCGCTGAAGGAGCACATACCCGTTGCCGGGTGCAATTACTGGAACAGCTTCGATGGTTCGCACACCATTGCCGAGCGTGACGGCATCGAGGCCGAGCGGTTGCGCGAGGCCGGAGCGATGCTCGTTGGAACAACAGTAGCGGGCCTCACCGCGCGGGAGTTCGGCGCCGAGCGCGGTCAGCCGGAGAATGCCTGGGACAGCGCCCGCGTCTGCGGAGATTCCTCCTCGGGTTGTGCGGCGGCTGTCGCAGCAGGACTGGTTCCGGCGGCGGTGGCCGTCGATGGGTTGGGTTCGACCCGACTGCCCGCTGCCTTCTGCGGGCTCGTTGGTCTCAATCCGACGCGGGGCCGCGTCCCGTGGACTAGTTGGTCGGCGATCAACCCGCGCCTGCTCTCGAATGCGGGTCCGCTGACCACCAATGCGCGTGACGCCGCGCTGCTTATGCAGGTGTTGGCCGGACCGGACGGTCGCGACCTGATGAGCCGCCCCGATGCGCCGCCGGACTACATGGCCGATTTGGACAAGGGGCTGAAAGGTTTGAACCTTGCATGGAGTGACGATCCGTTCGAAGCCGGCAGTCACGCCGGGCCGCAGGCTGGCGCCGTAATCGGCAAGGTTCGCGAGGCTGCGCTGCGGCTGGATGCTGGCGGGGCAAAGTTCACAACCGTCTCCAACAAGCTTGAAGGTGCAGGCATGGCGGCGCTGGCGATCCTGGGTGCCGACCGGACAATGTCCGGCCGAACCGAGGTGGACAGTGAGAAAGTGACGCTTGCCAAGGAGGGTCGCGGGCGCGCGATCGAATGGTTCAATGCCCTGTTCGAGCGCTACGATGCCCTGGTAACGCCGACGATCCAATATGTCGCTCCGACGCGCGAAGAATGGGCCGAGGCGTGGGGCGACCCAGGCTACATGTTGACCTATGCTGCGCACACCGCCGCGTCCAATCTCACCGGTTATCCGGCGATTTCGGTTCCGGCGGGTCTGGTGCAGGGGATGCCGGTCGGGATCCAGTTCTGGGGGCCGCCGGACAGCGGACCCATGCTGTTGCGCATGGCCGAAGCATTTCTGAATCAGGCGTCCGAGCGATGAAAGGTGCTTACTCAATCTGCGTGTTCGCGCTTGCCGTTTCCGCTTGTCAGCCGGGAGGTAGCAGTACCTTGGCTCCCGGCGATACGAGTGATCGAACGCCGTTTGCCGGAATAGGGGCCGATGAGACGATCCGGTTCACCGGCACCGAGCCGTTCTGGGGTGGGGAAACGACAGGCAAGCAGCTGACCTATTCGACACCGGACAATCCGGAGGGAGTAGAAATCGCCATCCAACGCTTTGCCGGGCGGGGGGGATTGTCGCTCTCCGGCAGGCTGGATGGCGAGCCGTTCGATCTCACGGTCACTGCAGGTACATGTTCGGATGGTATGTCGGACCGGGTCTATCCGTTCGTGGCGACGCTCTTGCTGGGCGACCAGACACGAAACGGTTGTGCGTGGACCGACCGACACCGGTTCACGGGGCCAGAAAACCCGTAAGTTGAGGAGACCGGATATGAAATTGGCCATCAGGGCTTTCTCTGCCGTGTGCGGGGTCACGCTGCTGGCGGGTTGCGCAGCAGGCTACTCCGGAACCGGCAGTTCGGCCTCAACCGATGCCGGCGAGGAGCGTGACTGTTTCTTCCTCTCGCAAGTCAGCGGCTTCAACGAGGCCGGGCGCGACACAATCCACGTCCATGTCGGGCCGCGCCGGACCTATGAATTCAAGACTTTCGGTGCCTGTCCGCAACTCGATTTTTCGGATGCTATCGGATTCGACAAGAAAGGTCCGGGCACGATCTGTCGTGGCATGGATGTCGACCTGATCGTGCCGACGACTATCGGGCCGCAGCGGTGCCCGGTCAGCATGATCCGGCGATTGCCCGAGGAGCCCTAAGGGATCGAGAATGTTCGTTGCCGCATATTGGTGGGACGTTCACCCCGGCAAGGAAGAGCAGTTTCGCGCGGCCTGGTGTCGTGGCACCGAACTGATCCGTGAAATCTACGGATCGCTTGGCTCGCGGCTGCATCGCGAAGTGCGCGAAGACGATACGATGCGATTCATCGGCATTGCCGAATGGCCGGATCGCGAGACTTGGCAAAAGGCATTCGACGCCAAGATGGTTTACGATGAACCAGAAACGCGCGCAGCCTTCGTCGATGCGATCTCCGGCTGGGCCGACGAGCCGTTGCTGCTTCTCGAGGTTACCGACGATCTGCTCGATCGCGGCTAGCCGCCTCGTGGTTCCCATCCCTCAGGAGCCAGTTCGAAGCCCGAGAACTCGAAGCCCGGCGAAACCACACAGCTGACGAGCACCCAGCCGTCCTGCGGACTGGCTGCCTGCCACGTCCCGGGAGGAATGAGGACTTGTGGTGACTGCCCGGCAAGCACGTCGCCGCCAAGCGTCGCCTTTGTGACCGGGCCATTCTCGTCGCTCGCCATTGATAACGTCAGCGGATGTCCGGCGTGCCACAGCCACAGCTCCGCTGCGTCTACCCGGTGCCAGTGCGAGCGCTGGTGACCTTCGAGCAGGAAATGGATCGCCGTTGCGCTCGCCCGGTTGCCGGGCGCTGCTTCGGCACGCCAGGTTTCGCGGTACCAGCCGCCTTCCGGATGAGGTTCAAGGTCAAGCGCGGAAATCAGGTCGGCGGGCGAAGTTGTCGAACCAGGCATCCTGCCAGTTTCGCATCGCGCGCGATTGTTGCAAGGACAGATCAACGACAGCGGAAAGGGTTCCATTATGGCGAATACCGGCGAAGCGCCGTTCGCGGGCGCAAGCGCAATCATCTTTGGCGGCGCCAAGGGCATCGGCAAGGCAGTCGCGCTGGAATGGGCGCGGCGCGGCGCACGGGTCGCGATCGCCGACATCGACTCCGATGCAGCGCAGGAGACTGCGGGGGAGATCGTCAAGGATGGTGGCGAAGCGCTTGGCCTTGGGGCCGATGTGCTTTCTCAGGCGTCTATGGAAGACGCAGCCCGCAAGGCACAGCAGGCCTTCGGGCCAGCGGACATCGTGATGAACAATGTCGGCGCGATCCTCAACGGCCATCCGCTCGATATTCCGGACAGCGAATGGCACCGCATCTTCGAACTGAACTACTTTTCGCTCGTGCGCAGCAATGCGATTTTTCTGCCGGCAATGCTGGAGCGCGGTTCGGGGCACGTCGTCAATACCGCGAGTTTTGCCGGTCTCTACCCCTATGCCGCCGGGCGGATACCCTATGCTTCGTCGAAGGCGGCGGTGATTTCGATGAGCGAAAACCTGGCGCTGCTGCTCGAACCGAAAGGCGTGCGCGTCAGCTGTCTTGTGCCCGGTCCGGTGATGACTTCGATATCCGAAGGTATGAAGGACTGGACGCCTGATCTGCCGATGTATGGCCCCGGCAGCGAAACGGAGCTTTTGAACACGGAAACCGTCGCAAAGGTGCTTGCGGACGGCATGCGCGACGGGCGCATCCTGATTCCGTCCGACGATATTGCTTTCGACATCATCGCTCGCCGGGCCGCCGATCCCGACAAGTTCACGCGCGGCAAGATCGAGGGCTTCGCGTCGGGCGACGTGGGCATGCCGAAGCTGCCCTGACGGTCACTCCATCATCCAGAAAATCGCCCAGGCAATGCCGGTCGAGGCGATGAACAGTGGCCAGGACCAATAGAAATCAAAGCCTTGTATCGAAACATGATGGATTTCGAGCCAGGCGCCTCTCTGCCTGTTCGATCCCATGATAAGGCACACCACGAAGGTGAGAATCGTTCCGGGAATGAGCGCCTTAACGAAGGACATTGGTATTTCCTCCCCTGTTCAGCACTGCCTTAGCAACGCGGATACTAAGGAAATGCTGACGTGGCCTATCACGATTTTCCCGCGGCGATAATTGCGGCGGCTGCTTTCTCCGCAATCATCATGACTGGCGCGGCCGTGTTTCCTGAGGTTATGGCCGGCATAACCGAGGCATCGACGACCCGAAGTCCACCGGTCCCGAGAACCCTCAGCTCGCTATCGACGACTTTGCCCATCGCGGCAGTGCCGGCAGGGTGGAAGATCGTCGTGCCGATTGCGCCAGCCGCATTCCGCAGGTCGTCCTCGGTGGCGCAGGCTTCACCGGGCCGCACCTCGACGGGCGCGTAGCGGGCGAGCGTGGGCTGCGCGACGATATCGCGGGTGATGCGGATCGACTGTGCGGCAATGCGCCGGTCTTCTTCGGTAGCGAGGTAGTTCGGGCGGATTGCGGGATGGTCGTGCGGATCGGTGCTGGCGATGCGGCTCGTTCCCCGACTCTCGGGCCTCAGGTTGCAGATACTGGCAGTGAAGGCGGGGAAGGGGTCGAGATCGCCGCCGAAGGCTTCGAGGCTGAGCGGCTGGACGTGATATTCGAGATTGGCCGTAGCCATGTGCGGATCGCTCCTGAGGAACATGCCGAGCTGGCTGGGCGCCATCGCCATCGGGCCGGTGCGCCGCAGGACATATTCCAGCCCGATCATCGCCTTGCCGACCAATGTCGCGGCGCGCTGGTTGAGCGTGGAAACGCCTGAAACTTGCCAGGCACAGCGGATCTGCAAGTGATCCTGAAGGTTCGCGCCGACATGCGGGTTGTCGTGAAGCGGTTCGATGCCGAGTGCGGACAGGTGCGCGCCGTCGCCGATGCCCGAGCGTTCGAGAATGGCAGGCGAACCGATCGATCCCGCCGCCAGCAATACCTCACCGCGCGCCCGCGCGACCCGTTCCTCGCTGCCGAGCAGATAGCGCACGCCGACGGCGCGGCCCTGCTCAATCACCAGCCGGTCAGTCAGCGCGCCGGTCACGACCTTGAGGTTGGCCCGGCTGCGCACCGGTTTGAGGAAGGCGTCAGCCGCGCTCCACCGCCAGCCCTTGCGCTGCGTTACCTGGAAATAGCCGACACCAAGGTTGTCGCCGGTATTGAAGTCATCGCTGGCCGGAACGCCATATTCGATGGCGGCATCGCGAAAGGCATCGAGAATGTCCCAGCGCAGCCGCTGCCGCTCGACCCGCACTTCGCCGCCGGCGCCGTGAAACGCGCTTTCGCCGTCGAAGTGATCTTCGGCCTTGCGGAATAGCGGCAACACATCGTCCCAGCCCCATCCGGCATGACCGGCCTGCCGCCAACCGTCGTAATCGGCGGCCTGACCGCGCATGTAGATCATGCCGTTAATCGAGGAGCATCCGCCGAGAACCTTGCCGCGCGGGTATTTCAGGCTGCGTCCGCCGAGTCCCTGTTCCGGCTGGGTCGACATGCACCAGTCGGTGCGCGGATTGCCGATGCAGTAGAGATAGCCGACCGGCACCTTGACCCAGACGTAATTGTCGCTGCCGCCCGCTTCGAGCAGCAGTACGCGATGGCGCGGGTCGGCGCTCAGCCGGTTGGCGAGCACGCATCCGGCGCTGCCGCCGCCGACAATGATGTAGTCGAATTCTTCCATGCCTGCGCAAGCATTGTCGGGCCGGGCCGCGGCGATCAAGCAGGATCGCACTTGCAGCCTGCCGGTTTCGCCCGTTACACCGGCTAAAACCGCGAGGGAGAGGAATCATGGCAGTACCTGCACTTGGCAAGCTGGGCGTGTGGAATTCGGAATTGCGTTGGGCCGAAGGGCCGGGCGGGGACCAGTTCGCGCGCGATCTTGAGGACATGGGCTATGGCGCGCTGTGGGTGCCCGGCGGCTTCGACGACAAGGTGCTCGAAGATGTCTCGCGTTTGCTCGCCGCAACGCAGAAGGCCGTGATCGCCACCGGCATCCTCAACCTGTGGAAGTATGAGCCTGCCGAGGTCGCCGACTGGTTTGCTGGTTTGTCCGACGCGCACAAGGCGCGGACCATGATCGGTATCGGCATCAGCCATTCCGCATTGATCGGCGAGGAATATGCCAAGCCGCTCACTAACACGCGCAAGTTCCTCGAGGGGCTGGAAGCAGCCGGCATGGCGATGGACAACACCAGCCTAGCCGCCCTCGGTCCGAAGATGGTGGCGCTGTCGGGTGAGAAGACGGCAGGCGCGCATCCCTATCTGGTCGATCCCGAACACAGCCGCCAGGCGCGGGCGATACTTGGCTCCGGCAAGCTTCTCGCGCCCGAGCAGGGTGTGGCTTTCGGCGCGACGATCGAGGACGCGCGCGCCACAGCCGCCAAAGGCGTGAGTTTCTACAAGGGGCTGCCCAACTATCGGAACAACTGGCTCCGGCTGGGTTACACGGAAGACGAAATCGAGAACGATGCCGACCGTTTCATCGACGGTATCGTCGCTTGCGGCGAGGTTGCGACCATGGCTGCGCGCGTACGCGAACACTGGGCAGCCGGGGCGGACCATGTCTGTGTGCAGATCATCTCGGCAGAAGGCGATAACGATTTCGCCAACCTGACTTCGCGCTTTCGTCAGATCGCCGAAGCGCTCGCTTAAATTCCAGAGAAGGATTTCGCTGTCCTACAGGGCCGGGAATGTGTCATAGCGCGCTCTCTGGAGAACAAAACATGAACACAGTGTCGCTGAACCGCAAGCCCATTTTCGACGCCGTCCGCCGTCTGCTGGAGCGGGGTTTCACCCAGGCCGAAGTCGAACTGCTCGACCGTGCCATCGATCTTGCACTGGGTGTGATCGTCTCCAAGGCCATGCGCAAGCTCGGCAGCCTGTCCGAACGCTTCGAAAGCGGCGGGCGCGGGCCGGGAACAGTCTCGGGGGGGCAGGGCGACCCGGGCGGCGTGTCCTATGGCACCTACCAGCTCTCTTCGCGCACCGGCACAGCGGCGCGTTTCATGCAGGCCGAGGGCGCGGCATGGGCGCGGGCTTTCGGCAGGGCGGTTCCCGGCAGCGCGACCTTTTCGCGCGTATGGCGTGAAGTGGCCGCGCGTGAGCCGGAAGCGTTCGGTGCGGCCCAGCACGCCTTCATCGAGCGCACGCATTATCGTCCGGCGGTTTCGAAGGTGCTCGAAGAAACCGGCCTCGATCTCGACTCGCGCCATCAGGCGTTGCGCGATGCGACATGGTCAGTCTCGGTCCAGCATGGCGGCGCGGCGCGGATCCTTACCTGCGCGGTGAAGGAGATCGATACGCGAGCGGCGCGCGAGAATGATGCGGAATATGACCGATTGTTGCTTGAATCGATCTATGCACACCGCAGCTCCTACGTTCTGCGCGTCGCCGATCGCGCCAGCGCGGCCAGCGCGGCCAGCGCCCGCACGCTGCGATCGATTGTCGGCAAGCGTTATCCCGCCGAACTGGAGGCAGCATTGGCGATGCTCGAAACCGAAGGAGGATAGGCGGCCGATCCGGCTTGTCTTGGTGTGCATGGCGAGCGATAGAATGCGCCATGCGATACGCAACTCTTTGGCTTGCCCTGGGCCTGATAGCGGCCACGACGACCCCCGCACAGGCCCGAACGCCGGAACAGGTGGCGCAATCCGCACTGCGGGCGGCACCGGTGTGGGATGGGCACAACGATGCGCCGATCCAGTTGCGCGGGCGGTTCGGCAACGTGATTGACGACTTCGATTTCCGCGACACCACCAATACCGGCGGCGACGAAGGCGACGGCACCTGGAAGGGCCGGGTCATGCACACCGATCTCGCCCGACTGCGCAAGGGGCGCGTCGGGGCACAGTTCTGGTCGGTCTATGTCGCAGCCGATCTGCCCGAGCCCGAGGCGGTGCGAGCGACGCTCGAACAGATCGACGTCACCAAACGGCTGATCGCGAAATATCCCGGTGATCTCTCGCTGGCGCTGACGTCCAAGGACGTTTCCCGGGCAATGGCGCGGGGCAAGATAGCTTCGCTGATGGGGATTGAGGGCGGCCATCAGATCGGATCGAGCCTCGGCGTGCTGCGCCGGATGTACGCGCTTGGCGTGCGCTACATGACGCTCACCCATTCGCGAAACGTTCCCTGGGCGGACAGCGCCACCGATGCGCCGCAGCATGATGGCCTGACCGAGTTTGGCAGGAAAGTCGTGCGCGAGATGAACCGCTTGGGCATGCTCGTCGATCTCAGCCACGTCAGCGAGAAGACGATGATGGACGCGCTCGATGAGGCCAAAGCACCGGTGATCTTCAGCCATTCGGGCGCGCGGAGCGTCGTCGACCATCCGCGTAACGTGCCTGACAGCGTGCTGGCGCGCTTGGCGGACAATGGCGGCATCGTGATGATCGTGGGCTATCCGTCGTTCCTGAGCGATGCGCGGCGACAATGGGGCGCGGCGATCGATGCTGAGGTGGCGCGGGCCAAGGCGCTCCACCCGGGCGATCCCGTTGCTGCCGAGGCGGCTGTCGAGACGTGGGTTGTCGCCAACCCCGAGCCGCTTGCTACCGTCGCGCAGATGGCGGACCATGTGGACCATGTCCGTAAGATCGCAGGGATCGATTACATCGGCATTGGCGGAGACTACGACGGCATGCGCACCGGGCCGGAAGGCATGGAAGACGTTTCGGGCTATCCGGTGCTGTTCACCGAACTGGCGCGGCGGGGATACAGCCGGGCCGATCTCATGAAAATATCGAGCCGCAACATGATGCGCGTGATGCGCGCGGCGGAACGCTATGCAGCCGCGCATCGCGGCGACAAGCCGATCGAAGCGCCGCTGCCTGTTGCGGGCGACTAACTGGTCTTATCAGCCGGTTTCGGCTCCAACGCCTTGGATCTTGTACGGCTTCTCCGGTTCGTCCTCGCCGCTGGTCAGCGCGCCAGTGATCCAGATTAGCGAGAGGACTGCGATTGCAATCACAAGGCTAAACATCAGCACGTAACGAACGTTGTGATTCTTGACGCCGCCACTCGCCTCGGTGGTTGTGACGTGGGTTTCCTCGCCGATTTTTTCCATCTGGCATCCTCGATCGCTTGCGAGGCGACGCGGATTAGGGTGCAAAACCAGCTCGCGGATCAGCGAGCCCGTGCCTCGCTTGTTATGCCTCAAGAATACAGGAAACGGCGAAAAAGTCGAATTGTTCCGGTGGTCAATCGCGCAGCAGCTCGTTGATTCCGGTCTTCGAGCGAGTCTGGGCATCGACGGTCTTGACGATGACCGCGCAGTAGAGAGAGGGGCCGGGTGTGCCGTCGGCCAGCGGCTTGCCGGGCAGGGCGCCAGGCACCACCACTGAATATGGGGGCACGTGGCCGATGTGAATCTCGCCGGTCGCCCGGTCGACGATCTTGGTCGAAGCGCCGAGGAACACGCCCATCGACAGTACCGAACCTTCGCCGACGATCACACCCTCGGCGACTTCAGCACGCGCGCCGACGAAGCAGTTGTCCTCGATCACCACCGGATTCGCCTGCAATGGTTCGAGCACGCCGCCGATTCCTGCGCCGCCCGAGATGTGGCAGTTCGCGCCGATCTGCGCGCAGGAGCCGACCGTCGCCCAGGTGTCGACCATCGTGCCCTCGCCGACATAGGCGCCGAGATTGACGAAGCTAGGCATCAGCACCACGCCCTTGGAGATGTGGGCGCTGTGACGCACGACCGCGCCGGGCACGACCCGGATTCCGGCATCGCGAAAGCGGTTGTCGTCCCACCCGGCGAACTTGAGCGGCACCTTGTCGAAGGCGGGTGCGCCGGCGGAACCGAATTCCATCACCGCGTTGTCGTTAAGCCGGAAGCTGAGCAGCACTGCCTTCTTCAGCCACTGGTTGACCTTCCAGCCGCCATTGCCATCGGGCTCGGCGACACGGCCCTTGCCCGAATCGAGCAGTTCGAGCGCTTCGTCCACGATCTTGCGCACGTCGGCGCTGGCAGGGGTAACGCTGTCGCGCGCCTCGAAGGCTGCTTCGATGGCGGTTTCGAGATCGGACATGGGCTTGCTGCTCCTGCTGGCGCTGTTGACGTTCGGCGCAGCGCCTAACCGCTGCGAGGCAGCGCGGCAAGAGTGCTACTTCAGATCGTCGCCCCGGCGCAGGTCGTCGGTGATGTCCTTGAGGTTGGGGTAAGTGTTCGCCTTGGCAAAAAAGAACGTCCGGTCCGGTTTCAGCGGGATGTTTGTGCCGAACGAATGGTTGAGGATCACCGGGTAGGTGTTGATCGCCGAGTTCAGCGCGCCGGTGGACACGCCGTCGGAATGACGGATCGCCATCAGGATGCTGGTTTTCTGGCGTTGATCGGCCAGCGTCACGCTCGGGCGTTTCTCGCCCTTCTTGTACCTGACCGGGTGTTCCGGCTCATCGGCAACGAAGGCGGTGGGATAAGGGCCCTCGTCCGAGTGAATGACGATCGTGGCGGGGCGCGGGCCGGCCAAGATCGCGTCGATCAGGCTCAGCAACTCGCGATTGGCATATTTGGTCTGTCCGACGAAGTTGTCGCGCCGCTCGTTGCCGCTGGCTTCCTCAAGGTCCTGACAGGTTCCGTCGGGCTTCAGCACATAGGGCGGGTGCGGCACGAGAAAGTGCGCGAACACCATCTTGCGTTGCTTCTCGGTGGCGACCTTGCGTAGCGCTGCAAACTTGTATTTCGCGCGACGGCACTGTTCGAGCCGCCCGTCGGTGAATGGCACGTCGAGCAGTTCGCCAATCGCTCCGGGCACCGACTGGTCGATGATGATGCGCGGATATTCCGGCAGGGCGCGGTAGTTGATGTCGCGATCGGCCTGCGGATTGTCGAACGTCACATCCGCCCAGCTTCCTGAGAAGATGAACTCGTAGCCCTGCTTCTTGAAGAACTCGAAGGCGCGGGCGTGATCGATCGCGGCGAACATCGGCTCGACATCTTCCTGGTTGCCCAGCTTTGGCGTGTATGTGTCGAGGTAGGACGCATTGAGCGTGGAGGCGAGCGAGATCGGCGTCATCGCGCAGTTGGAATAGGCATCGTCGACCACATCGAACCCGCGGGCGCGCAGCGCTGCGATGAATTGTGAATTATCGAATTGATAATCGCGCTGGTACGTCGTCGCCCCGGCATAGCGATCCATGACGATGTGCCAGACATCGGGGCTGTTGGCGTCGGCCTTGCCGGGAAAGGCGGCAAAAGTCTGCTGTGGGTCTGGGCGTCCGCGCTCAAGTTCGACCTGCTGGCTTGTCACCTGAGCGATGTAAAACAGGGCCGGGACCCACACGATCAGATTGACGATCCCGCCAGCCCTCAGGAGCTTGGCCTCATCCATGGGGATGCGGCGCGAGATGTCCCAGGCCAGTAGCGCACCCACTGCAATCGCGGGCATGACCACCCAGGGACTGGTGCTGAACGCGCGTATGAAGGTCGGGAAATAGAGCGCAAGGCCCGTCCAGACGAGCGCGATGAGCGCGGCGCGTTTCCACGAACCGACAAAATAGCGAATGGGGACCATCAACACCGCCACCAGTGCGATCAGGACGAGGATCGTTGGCATAACGTCCAAATAGGTCAGTCGAAGCGTGTTGTTCCCGCCTTGCCACACCGGCAATCCCACCAGAAAGGGGATCGCCAGCGGCGCGATGGGCCAGTGCCCGATGCGGGCGAGGAACTTCTGCATGGGTCAGCTACGGTCGTAGCGAAGCAGCAGACGGTTGTTACCCTCGATCCGCACCTTTTCCACGATCCGCGCGCGGGCGCCGACATGGGCGACAAAGGCGTCCTCGGTGTAGTCCGGGAAGATGTCCTCGCGGGTGGAAAGTAGTTTGCGAACCATGGCGTCGCCCTTGTCGGGAAATTCGATGATCCCGGTGGGAGCAAGCGAGACCAGCCAGTCCACGGCCATGTCGAGCGGAATGTTCCGTGCGATGGCGAGGTGGTGGATGAAGGCGAGGGCGACCATCGAATCGGCCTCGGCGCGCTGGTTGAAGCTCTTACGTTCGGCGCTGGCCCAGCCCTGTGCAGGACTCGGGTTAGTCGCATCGAGCCACAGCGGCAGGACCGGCGCTCCGGCCTTGTCGAACCTTGCGAAGGCGGCTTCGAGCGCTCCGAAGTCGAAATCGAAGCCAACCACGCTCTTCGCGCCGTGATCGAGTGCGCTTTGCGAATAGTCGCCGCTGTTACAGCCGATGTCGAACAGCTGGTTCGGCTGGACCTCGCTGGCAAGCTTGCCGACTAAGGCATGCTTGATGGCGCGCTTGTCGTCGTCGTAGCTGTTGTTGTTGTCGTAATCGCCCCACACAGTGTCGGAGGCAGGCGGAGTAAGGCCGGCGATGTAATCGCGCAGTCCCATGAGGATGCCTTCGAGGCCCTTCCGGCTCAGCTGGCGCTCTTTCGCCTCACCGCCCGAGCCGCCCTTGATGGCGCGCTGTTGCAGCTTGGCCTGGGCCACGACGTTGGCAAGCACCGTGAAGGACAGCTTGTCGCGCCATGACAGCAGCGGAAGCAGGTCTTCAGGAGCTATGCCTTCAAGGCTACCGCGATACCATGCATTGGGCGCGATGCCCTTCTTGCTCCACAGCAACAGGGGGTTGAGGAACTGCATGGCGAACTGGCGTTGGCCGATCCACGGTTGGCCCTCGGTGTAAGGCACGATCGACAAGTGATCGATGAACACCGGCTTGGTGTGGCGGAATTGCACGTTGTAGGCGGTCGCATCGGAAAGCGTGAAGCCGTCACCCAGCAGCGCGAGCTGGAAATCGAGATGGAAGATCGCGGCTTTCTTCAGCGCAGAGAAAGACCACTCGTAAGGATAGGAAACAAAGTCCAGACGCGGATGTTCGACCACATGGCAGGGCTGGGGACTGATCTCAGCGAGCACGCCGGATTCGGTCTTTTCCATACCCAAGAGGTGCGAACGTTCGATCAAGCGATCGAAGATTCCGGCGGAAACGGCGGCCTCGAAAGGCTCGCGGCCTGCTTCGAAGATCGCGCGGAATACGCGCGCGTCTTTGATCACGACCCGCCCAGACGGGTCGCGATAGGAACCGGGATCGTAGAGCATTAGTCGGCCGTTTCGCTCGATCCGCTCTCGACCTTGTTGCGAGAGAAGAAGTTCTTGACCTTCTGCATGTAGGCCCTGCCGGTCACGATGTAGGCAGCACACAGGCCGACCAGCGCCTGGAAGGCAATGCTGACGCTGGCAGCATCGAGATAGGCATGCGCGGCCGAAAGCGGCAGCGCGGCCGAAACGGCCATCAGCACCAGGAAGCGGTTGAGAAACGCCATGAATGATCCCCTGATCGAGCAGACACAATTGGTGACATGACACCAACTTTCCGTGTCCAAGGGGTAGACAAACATCCTTACCAATTGGTTAACCCGGGAGGCCGATTTCTTGGTCAGGCCAAGCAATTCAGCGGGCTTTGGGCGCGCTAAGCCGTTTAAGGATTCTCGGGTCGCATGAGATCGCGCGCGAACTCGATCAGGCCGGTCTGGCGCGCGCGGCGCAGGCGCTCGGCGGCGAGGATTTGTACGACCTTCGCGTAGCAGGCCTCGACGTCGTCATTGACCAGCACGTAATCGTAGCCGTCCCAGTGGCTGATTTCGGATTGCGCGCGCGCCATTCGCCCGTCGATAACCTCCGTGCTGTCGGTGCCGCGAGACGTCAGACGGCGGCGCAGTTCGACAAGGCTGGGCGGCAGCAGAAACACGCGCACGACATCGTTGTCCATCTTCTGGTAGAGCTGCTGGGTGCCTTGCCAGTCGATGTCGAACAGGAAATCCTGTCCCTTGGCGAGGCCATCGCGAATCTGCGCTTCCGGCGTGCCGTAACGGTTTCCGAACACGGTTGCGTATTCGAGGAAATCCCCGTTTGCGACCATTTCGTCGAAGCGTTCGGCATCGGCGAAGAAATAGTCGCGCCCGTCGATCTCGCCGGGCCGCATCGGACGGGTCGTTACCGAGACGGACATGCGGATATGCGCATCGCGCTCAAGCAGCATGCGCGAAATGGTGGTCTTGCCCGCACCCGATGGCGAGGACAGCACAAACATCAGCCCGCGGCGGTCGAGCGCAAGTGCATTGTTTTCCGGTGAAGCGTCATGGGCCATGCCTGCTGATGGCCGCGCGTTGCGGCCAAATCAATAGCCGCCGGAATAAGTGTCCTCGGTCAAATCCTCATCCAAGGCTTCGGCAAGCGCCTGACGCTCACGCTGCCGCCGCTTTCTTTCACGGCGCCGGTCGAACAGCGTTTTTGCAAGAAGCCCGCCGCCAACGAAAATCGCGCCTGGAACCGAGCGCATCGCGAGCCTGGCCACTGCCGCGCTGGCCAGGGATTCGCCGACAGAGCGCCGCTTCATCATTTTGCGCGCCTTGTCGGGGCCATAGGCCTGTCCGAGCAGGCCGCGCTCGATCGCGTGACGGACGAGCGCAGCTCCCCCGCGCAGGGCAACATCGGCTACCAGCAGATTGGTCTTGGGATTGGGGCTTGGGCCGGCAAACGAATCTTCGTCGAGCGCCTCGGCGTCGACGATAGACTGCCGCTCCCGGCCGCGCTTCATCATTTCTTCTTGCCGAAATCCACCGTGACGACGTTGGATCCATCGTCCGCACCGGCAGGCGCCGAACCGGCTCCGCCTTCCGAACCGTCGTTTTCGGCGTCTTCATGGGCTTCAGGTTCTTCCGCGTCGTCGCTTGCCTGGAATTGCAGGCCGAAATCGACTGCCGGATCGACGAAGGCAGTAATCGCGGAGAAGGGGATCGTCAGGGTTGCGGGAATCTGGTTGAAGCTCAGCCGCACGCTAAACTTGTCTTCGCCGACCGTGAGATCCGAAAACTTGTTCTGCAGAACGATGGTCATTTCGTCGGCGAAACGCTCGTGCAGGTGGTCGGGTATGTCGACTCCGGCAGCTTTCGTCTTGAAAGTGATGTAGAAATGGTGGTTGCCGGGCAGATTGCCGCCCGAGGCTTCGACCTCGCCCAGCACGCGCCCGACCACGGCGCGCAGCGCTTCCTGCACGATCTCGTCGTAGGGGATCAGGCTATCTGGCGGTGTTTCACTCATTAATGTTCTAGGTGCGCATCCCTGCGCGCCCGGTCAAGCCACATCGTGAGCAAAATGGCGGATTGCAGGCTTTCGATGCAACAGTCCTATCGTAAATTCGTCGATTGGCGAAATTCCAATCAGACTCTATAGCGCGGCCATGCGCCCAGAAACTTCCTCCAGAATTGCCCGTGTCGCCCGCAAGACCAACGAAACCGACATTGTTGTCGAGGTGAATCTCGACGGCACCGGCGCCTATGACGTCTCCACCGGCATCGGCTTTCTCGATCACATGATCGAGCAATTCTCGCGTCACTCGCTGATCGACGTGACTTGCCGCATATCGGGCGACCTCCATGTCGACCAGCACCACACGACTGAGGACAGCGCCATCGCCATCGGCCAGGCCATTCTCGAAGCGCTAGGCGACAAGGGCGGGATCGGTCGCTATGGCGAGGCCCATTCGGCAATGGACGAGGCTCTCAGCAGGGTGGTGCTCGACATTTCCGGTCGTCCCTTCCTGGTCTGGCATGCCAAGTTCACCCAGGAGCGGCTGGGCGAGATGGATACCGAGCTGTTCGAGCACTGGTTCCACTCGATTTCGCAAGCCGCAGGGATCACCCTGCATGTCGAGCAGCTCTATGGCGAGAACAACCACCATATCTGCGAGGGCATCTACAAGGGCTTTGCCCGGGCAATGCGGCAGGCGGTAAGCCTCGATCCGCGCAAGGGCGGCGCGGTCCCGTCGACCAAGGGCCAGCTCGGCGGCTGACGGAGACTGTTGCGTGGCGCAGGTTCTTGCCCTGATCGACTATGGCGCGGGCAACCTTCACTCGGTCGAGAGCGCATTGCGGGCGGCAGGCGCACCGCAAGTGACGGTGACGTCCGACCCAACGGTGGTGCGCGCGGCCGATCGCATCGTCCTGCCCGGTGTCGGCAATTTTGCCGCTTGCGCACAGGCGCTTGGCGCGATCCCCCGTATGATCGAGGCGATGGAAGAGCGCGTTCAGGTCGGCGGCGCGCCGTTCCTCGGCATCTGCGTGGGCATGCAGCTGCTCGCCACGCGCGGGCTGGAGCATGGCGAGACGCCGGGGCTCGGCTGGATTCCCGGCGACGTGGAGCTGATCGAGCGCACCGATCCGGCAATCAAGGTGCCGCACATGGGCTGGAATGACGTGATGCCGACAAAGCACCATGACGGGGCCGAGTTGATCGAGAGCGGCGAAGCTTACTTCCTGCACTCCTATCACTTCGCGCCCGAGGACGGGCATCACGTTGCGGCGATGACCGATCACGGCGGCGGGCTGGTCGCGGCAGTGGCGCGCGACACGATTGTCGGCGTGCAGTTCCACCCTGAAAAGAGCCAGAAATACGGTCTGGACTTCCTCGCACGCTTTCTGGAGTGGAGTCCCTGAGATGACTACGGTTCCGGCCCACTCCCCCTCCCAGCCACCCGATATCCTCCGGGCACCCTATCGGGTGGCTGGGAGGGGGAGCGGGCTGGCGCCGCTTGTGAGAATCTCGTGATCGTATTTCCCGCCATCGATCTGAAGGAAGGGCAAGTCGTGAGGCTGGCCGAGGGCGATATGGCTCGCGCCACTGTTTACGGCGACAATCCCGCCGCGCAGGCCCTGCTATTCGCCGAGGCTGGTGCGCAGTTCCTCCACGTCGTCGACCTCGACGGTTCGTTCGCAGGCTCGGCGCAGAACCGCGAAGCGGTCGAGGGCATTCTCGACGTATTTCCGGGGCACGTGCAACTGGGCGGCGGCATCCGCACGCCCGAATCGGTGAAGGGCTGGTTCGAGCTGGGCGTTTCGCGCGTGGTCATGGGCACGGCGGCGCTGAAAGATCCACAATTCGTCAAGGACATGGCGAAGGAATGGGAAGGCGGGATCGTTGTCGCGGTCGATGCACGCGACGGCATGGTCGCGACCGAGGGCTGGGCCGAAGTGTCCGACGTGCCGGTGATCGATCTGGCTCGCCGCTTCGAGGATGCGGGCGTCGCCTCGCTGCTGTTCACCGACATTGGCCGCGACGGCATGCTCAAGGGCTGCAATGTCGATGCAACTGTGGAGCTGGCGCGTCAGACCGATCTGCCGGTCATTGCTTCGGGCGGCGTCAAGGGTCTGGACGACATCCGATTGCTGGCGGTCCATGCCGAGGATGGCATCGAAGGCGTGATCACCGGTCGCGCTCTCTATGACGGGCGGCTGGACCTTGCGGCGGCAATCCAGGTGGCGGGGAAGGCGGCATGACCGTCCGTATCCGCGTCATCCCCTGTCTCGATGTCGCCGATGGCCGCGTGGTCAAAGGCGTCAATTTCGTCGATCTCAAGGATGCGGGCGATCCGGTCGAGCAGGCGCGCGCCTATGACGAGGCAGGCGCGGACGAGCTGTGCTTCCTTGATATCACTGCCAGCCACGAAGCTCGTGGCACCCTGCTCGACATCGTCACACGCACTGCCGAGGTGTGCTTCATGCCGCTCACGGTCGGCGGCGGGGTGCGGACCGTCGAGGACGCGCGGGCGCTGCTGCTGGCGGGTGCGGACAAGGTCGCGGTCAATTCCGCAGCCGTTTCGCGGCCCGAAGTCGTCGCCGATATTGCCGACAAGATGGGCAGCCAGTGCATCGTTGCCTCGATCGATGCACGGCGGGTGGCCGAGGGCAGGTGGGAGATTTTCACCCACGGCGGGCGCAAGGAAACCGGGATCGACGCGGTCGAACATGCGGTCAAGCTGGCCCGGCTGGGCGCGGGCGAATTGCTTGTCACTTCGATGGACGGTGACGGGACCCAGGCGGGCTATGATCTCAAACTCACCCGCGCGATCGCCGATGCCGTTTCGGTTCCGGTGGTGGCGAGCGGCGGGGTCGGCACGCTCGAACATCTGGTGGAAGGCGTGACCAAGGGCCATGCCAGCGCCGTGCTGGCCGCTTCGATCTTCCACTTCGGCACTTATTCGATAGCCGAAGCCCATGCCGCCCTGCGCGCAGCGGGACTGCCGGCGCGCGGTTGATCAGAACCTGTCGGATTTCCTTACATTTCATCCAGTTGGTGGGGCGGCGTTTACCATGGTCTGGCCTGCAATTGCTGGGAAACGGGATCATGGCACGCAGATTGCATTAACATTCAACGAGTATGTTCGAGGGTAGTTCTGTCATGAAATCCATCAAGAAGGCGCTGGCGGGCACTGTCGTCTTCCTGCTGGCCATTGGGCCTGCTTTCGCAAACGGCAGCAATAACGAGGTCCCCGAACCCGACATGCTGGCGCTGCTTTCGCTGGCCGCGGCAGGTGTCCTTCTCGGTAGGCGCTGGGCTGCCAAACGTCCCCCAAAGGATTGAGTCTGATCTAGCGCACACCTCCCGCCCCGCCTCCCCGCCCGGCCACCAAAGCATAACGGCATTGTTGGTGGGCGGGCGGGGAGGCGGAATGGGAGGTATGAGACCAAGGCCCAAGCTTGACCGCAAGGCTGTCTCGCCGCATGGCTTGCGGCGATGAGCGAGCCCGGAACGCTAGAACGGCTTGAAGCCACGATTGCCGCACGCAGCGGCGCAGATCCCGATTCCAGCTATGTCGCCAAGCTCAACGCGAAGGGCACGGCCAAGATCGCCCAGAAGCTCGGCGAGGAAGCCACCGAGGCGGTAATCGCCGCCCTGGCCGAAGACGATGCGGCGCTGATCGGCGAGGCCGCCGATGTGCTGTTTCACTTGCTGGTCCTGCTTGGCCACAAGGGTATCGCTTTTGCGGACGTCCTGGCTGAGCTGGAACGGCGCGAAGGCACCTCGGGACTGGTCGAGAAAGCTGGCCGGAAAACATAGGACAAGCCATGCCCATTGATCCCCGCCAGCCTTACGACGATCAGAACATCTTCGCGAAAATCCTGCGTGGCGAGCTGCCGTGTAACAGGGTCTATGAGGACGACGCGGCGCTGGCATTCCACGACATCCGCCCGCAGGCCCCGGTCCACGTACTCGTGATCCCCAAGGGCCCCTACGTGAGCTGGGACGATTTCACCGCCAAGGCGGGCGACGAGGAGATCGCGGCGTTCATGCGTTCGGTCGGCAATGTAACGCGTCAGCTCGAGCTCGACGGCCCGGGCTACCGGCTAATGGTGAACATGGGCGGGCACGGCCATCAGGAAGTACCGCATCTGCATGTCCACATCTTCGGCGGACGCCAGTTCTTCCAGATGATTCCGGACTGAGCGTCCTTTTCGAAATTCGCAGGCTAGCGAATTTCGATTGCGGCGCCAGCCCACTCCCCCACCCGGCCACCCAACGAGATGGTATGCTTTGGGAGGCCGGGTGGGGGAGTAGGCCGGAGCCGAATGATCCGAAACCCGGTTTCGGATCAGAAGCTGAGTCGGGACGTTCCCCAGGCACGCCGAACCGAGGCCGAGACTGTGCAGAGTGCGGCTCGGTGTCTTTTAACCATATCCCAACGCGTCTAAAAGCCGCGCGATGACCGCGCATCCAGCTCCTCCCGGTGGCCGTTTCGACGGCCCGTTGCACCGCCTTGCCGTGCGCGCCTATCACGAGGACACCGATGCCACCGGCAGGGTCTATCATGGCGCTTATTTGCGCTGGTTCGAACGCGCGCGTTCGGACATGCTCGAACTGCTCGGCATAGACCAGCGCAAGGCGATCGAGGCCGGTGATGGCTTCTACGTCGTTTCCGACATGGCAATCCGCTACCGCGCGCCCGCGCTACTGGGCGACGCTGTTGTCATCGAGACGACCTGCGAGGACGCGAAGGCTGCCTCTGCGCGGATGATTCAGGTCGCGCTCAGGGAATCGACCTCACTGTGCGAAGCCACGGTGCGGGTCGGGTTTGTCGGGCCCGACAGAAAGCCGCGCGCACAACCAATAGCGTGGCGAAAGGCCTTCGCCGCCATCGTTTCCGACGAGGAAAGGAACTGATGTCCCATTTGTCTCTTTTGGCCGCAGCAGCTGCTTCCGGCGCGCCGCAAAGGCTCAATCCGGTCGAGCTGTTCCTCGATGCCGATATCGTGGTGCAGGTGGTCATGGTCGGCCTGCTGCTCGCGGCGGTATGGGCCTGGGCCATCATTATCGGCTTCTCGCTGCGCATGGCATCGGTGCGCCGCAAGTGCGCTGCTTACGAGCGCAAATTCTGGAAAGTCAGCAATCTGGCGACACTGAAGGACGACGACGCCAGCGAACGGGTCGCATCGGGACGTGTCGCGCTGGCCGGAATAGACGAATGGCAGCGCTCGGTCGGCGTGACCGGCTTCGATCTCGAAGGCGCGCGCCAGCGGGTTGGCGCGGCGCTTGACGGCGCGGTCGTCGAGGAGGCCGATGCGCTGGCAAACCGGTTGAATTTTCTCGCGACGACCGGATCTGTTGCGCCGTTCATCGGCCTGTTCGGCACCGTCTGGGGCATCATGAACAGCTTCTTCCAGATCGGCCAGCAGCAGAACAGTTCGCTCGCCGTAGTCGCGCCCGGCATTTCCGAGGCGCTGTTCGCGACGGCTCTGGGCCTGTTCGCGGCGATACCTGCCGTGATCTTCTACAACCGCTTCTCCAATCAGGTGAACCGTTTCGAGGCGCGGCTGCAGCGCTTTGCCGACCGGTTTCACGCGCTCGTCTCTTCGCGGCTGGAGCAGGGCTGATGGCGATGTCGATGGCCGGTGGTGGCGGGCGTCGTCGCGGCAGGCGGGGCAGGGGCGGCCGCGCGCCGATCTCCGAGATCAATGTCACGCCCTTCGTCGATGTCATGCTGGTCCTGCTCATCATATTTATGGTGACGGCGCCGCTGCTCACCGCTGGCGTACCGATCGACTTGCCCGACAGCCGCGCCAAGGCGCTGTCAGAAGAGCGCGAGCAGGTTACGATCAGCCTCGCGCGCGATGGTACGGTGGCTATCGACGATGCGCAGATGACGCTCGGTGAGCTGCCGGGTGCACTGTCCGCCTTGCCTGTGGGAGCGGATGGCAAGCCGCCGCTGGTGACGCTCAGGGCCGACAAGGTTCTCGATTACGGCGCCGTAATGGCGGTGATGGGCGAACTCAACCGCGCGGGATTCAATGCGATCACGCTGGTGACCAATGCTTCAGGCAATGTGCCCACGACCGGCGAACAGCCGCAATCCGACGCCGATATTGATGTCAGCGACAGTTCAGGTGAGGCTCCATAGGCTTAAACGATGGCAGCGTCCGCACTGACCAGAGAGGAAGGCTGGGGACTGGCGATCTCGATTGCCGGTCACGGTGCCTTGCTGGCCGTGCTGCTGCTGCGTCCGGCGGCCGACAATGTCGTTACCCCGCCTGAGCGCGTCGAAGTTTCGATCAGCGAGGTCGTCGGGCTTACGTCGACGTCGCCCAATCCCGCGGCACAGGCCGCTCCCGATGAAGCGCCGGAGCTTGGCGAAGCCGCGCCAGCGGTGGAATCGGCAGAGGAGCCGCTGCCGCCCGAGCCAACGCTGCGCGTCATTGAGCGGCCGGTATCGCGCCCAGTTACAAGACCCGCGCCGCGCCCGTCCCCGGTCCGCACCTCCAGACCGCCCCGGCCCAACGCGATCGATGCGGCTGCGCGCTCATCGCGAAGTTCCTCGCCAGCGCCCAACCGAGCAACGACTCCTCCCAGAAGGTCGGGCGGCTCGCGCTTTGCGGAGGCGTTCAGTCAAGGCACGCCCGGGGCGAGTTCCTCGTCGAGCACAGGCGCTCCCGCCGCGACGATTTCGTCGCGAGTCAGGTCGTCGCTTTCCGCAGCAATTTCACGGGAATTGAAGCCCCACTGGGTTCCCCCACAAGGGGCTGACGCCGAAAAACTTGTCACTTACCTGGCATGGAATCTCAACGAGGATGGTTCGCTGGCTGGCACGCCTCGTGTGGTCAGACAGGCAGGCATCAGCGACGCAAACCAGGCGCAGGCCGCTCGCCATGCCGAGCAGGCTGTTCGGGCGGTCCAGCTGGCTGCACCATTCGATTTGCCGCCACAGTACTATGCTGGCTGGAAACGAGTCAGTTCGTTCGAATTTGATATAAGGCTGTCTCAATGAAACATACTTTCATCGCAGCTCTCTTGCTGATCGTCGCATCATCCCTTGCTGACCCTGCCATCGCGCAAGGTGTAGGCGGTTCTGGCGACAATCCGTCTGAAACAGCGGCAGAAGCTGTCGATGATGGGGGCCTTACCGGCACCGTGTCGGCCGATGCTTCCTGGCAGGACCTCGGCCTTGCGATCACCACTTTCGCGACCGATGCGGATGTCGCGACACGCGCGAGTGCGGGATCGACCGCGCAGCTGGGGCGCGAAATATCGGCCATCATCGCGGCGGACCTGCGCAACAACGGCCTGTTCAAGCCAACGGGCCCGCAAGGCCTGCCGCAGCCGAGCTATGAACAGGTGCCCGCGCCCGATTACCCGATCTGGCAGGGCCGCAGCGCCGATATGCTGGTGCAGGGCTATGTCCGGGCCGGGGGCAACGGCAATCTCACCGTCGGCTGCTACCTTTTCGACGTCGCGCTCTCGCAGCAGCTCGGCAAGGCGGGCTGGGAAGTCTCGCCCGGCGACTGGCGGCGGGCCGCGCACAAGTGCGCCGACATGGTCTATTCGCGGCTGTCCGGCGAAAGCCCGTTCTTTGACAGCAAGATCGCCTATATCGCCGAGACCGGGCCTAAGGACCGCCGCGTCAAGCGCCTGGCGATCATGGATTCGGACGGCGCCAACCACAGCTACATCACCACCGGGCAGGCGACCGCGCTGACTCCGCGATATTCGCCCGATTACAGCGAGATCCTCTATCTCTCTTACCTCAACGGATCGCCCAGCATCTACATCTACAATGTCGCCAGCGGCCGGCAGCGGCTGGTGACCCGCAGCGCCAATCCCACTTTCGCGCCGCGCTGGTCTCCAGATGGCAAGTGGATCCTGTATTCGATGGCGATCAGCGGCAATACCGACATCTATCGCATTTCGGTGAATGGCGGTGCGGGTCAGCGGCTGACCAATGCGCCGGGCATCGATATCGGCGGTAGTTACTCGCCGGATGGCAGCCGCATCGTGTTCGAGAGCGACCGTTCCGGTTCGCAGCAGGTTTACGTCATGAACGCGGATGGCTCGAATCAGCGGCGGATCAGTTCCTTCGGCGGGCGCTCCGCTACGCCCGAATGGAGCCCGCGCGGTGACCAGATCGCTTTCACGCACATGGGCGGTAATTTCCGGATCGCGGTGATGAGCCCCTCGGGCCGCAACATGCGGTTCCTTACCAACAGCTGGCAGGACGAGGCGCCGACATGGTCGCCCAATGGCCGTATCGTCCAGTTTTTCCGTACTGTTCGCGGCAGCGGGACGGCGAGTATCTGGCAAGTGGATCTTACCGGGCGCAACGAGCGGCGCCTGCCGACCCCGGTTGGCGCGTCCGACCCGGCCTGGGGACCTGTCAGGCCCTGAGAAGTATGCTGGTCGGTCAGGAAACAGAAAGATAAGGTTCACTATTGAACGGAACTTCGTATCGACCAACAGGATGGTCTGGTCGTCGCAATTCAAGGAGAGTGTCATGCATTCCATAGCCAAGGTCAATCCCGCGCTGCTGCTGGTCGTCGGTTCGCTGGCACTGTCTGCTTGCGCTTCGAAGGCGCCCAAGGAACTGCCGCCCGACCCGGTGCCGGTGACGACAAATACCGGTCAGCAGCTTGGCCCGACGCCCGGCAGCCAGGCCGATTTCGTCGCCTCGATGATGGGCGACGACACGATCTATTTCGATACCGACCGCTACAATATCGATTCGGTTGATGCGGCCGCGCTGGGCCGTCAGGCGTCATGGCTGGGCCGCTATCCGGCGAAGCGCATCACGATCGAAGGGCATGCCGACGAGCGTGGAACGCGCGACTACAACCTTGCGCTGGGTGAGCGGCGCGCGAATGCGGCCAAGAACCATCTTTCGAGCATCGGCATCGATCCGTCGCGGATCACGACGGTGAGCTACGGCAAGGAAAGGCCGGTGGCGCTGGGATCGAATGAGTCGGCCTGGGCTCAGAACCGCCGCGCCGTGACCGTCACGCTAGACTAATAGTTAGCGGAAAGGATCGAGATCCCCGTCGCTGAAATGCCGGCGGGGGCGAACAGGCTCGCCTGCCCGCGCAGGGCCTGAGGCGTGAACTCGACAGGGGTCGCGGCCGGACCTAACAGGATGAACGCCGACATCATCAACACCGAAAAAGCTGCCGAAACTGCCAGTCTGTCGCTCACGTCGGTCACCTTCGTTCGAATCGCGGGGTCTATAAGACGCCCGATAAGATAAGACAGGTTAATATAACCTTGCTTCGGATATATTGCAATGCAGCAATAGTGAATTCCACTTAATGCAAAGTGAACCCCGCGCAAGGGGGGAACATGGTTGCAATCGCAGCCCGCGGGGGACAAACCGCTAGACATGTCTCGCAGCGGTCGATCATTCGATTGGGGTTTTCCCCGCTGGCGCGGTTACGAAGGTGGCCGCGAGGCCGCGCAGATTCGGCTGTGCGACCGCGTTGGCTGCAACGAGCAGGGGGATTGCCCCGCGCCGAAATCGCCGAACAGTCCGGAACGCTGGTATTTCTGTCAGGCGCATGCCGCCGAATACAATCGTGGGTGGGACTATTTCGCCGGGCTCGATGCCGAGGAAGCTGCCGAGCGCGAGGCGGCCGAGCGTTCTGAAACCGCCGGATATCGCGAATCCGCGCATTATGGCTGGGCGGGCTCGGGCGACGGCTCGCGCAGCAGCGACGAGATGCGCGCGCTGGAACTGCTCGAAGTCGATCCCGATGCTTCGTTCGAAGAGGTGAAGAAGGCTTGGCGCGCAAAAGCCAAGGAAGTGCACCCCGACGTGCGCCCCGGCGACGAGGAAGCTGCCAGGGCATTCCGGGCGTTGCAGGTTGCCTACGAAGTGCTGCGTGCGGCGGAGGAACGCCGCGAATGGAAAGGTTAGGGCCATTTGGGGCGGCGCGATCGGCGCTGGGCTCCGCGGCAATCTCCATAACAGCAGGCGAAACGGCCGGTCATCGCTGGCCGGGTAGTTACGTCCTGCTGATCCGGCTCCAACGCGCTTTCACGGTGCGATTTTCTTCGAGCGAAGCCCGATTGGACGCAGGATGGTATGCCTATGCCGGGAGCGCGAAAGGCCCGGGCGGTGTCGGCGCGCGGATCGCGCGACACCTGTCGGCAAGCAAGAAACCGCACTGGCATGTCGATGGCCTGACGCTGGCCGCTTCCCGGATCGAGGCGCTGGCCGTGCGCGACAGGAGCGAATGCGAGATCGCCGCGCGCCTGTCATGCACCAACGCCTTCGCGCACGTGCTGCCGGGATTTGGCAGCAGTGACTGCCGGACCTGCATCTCGCATCTGCTCGCGTGGCGGGATTAAGGGATCAGACCAGCGCCGCAATCGCCCAGACCACGCCGACCAGGAGGAACGCGCCTGCAATGTCGAGCACCAGCCCGGCGCCAACCATCCGTGACAGTTTGATACGCCCCGTCGACCAGGCGATGGCGTTGGGCCCGGTTCCCGCCGGAAGCATGAAGCCCCAGCTTGCCGCCAGTGCCGCCGGCATGGCGAGCAGCACCGGCTCCACGCCCAGAGCGGCAATCAGCGCGGCGACCACCGGGATGATCGCGCTCGCCGTCGCCACATTGCTGGCGAACTCGGTCACGAGGATCACCAAGGCGACGATGGCGAGCGCCACGACGATTAGCGGCATTGCCGAAAGCGGCAGCAGCGAATTGCCGAGCCATTCGGCAAGCCCCGACGCGCCCATGCCGGATGCCAGCGCCAGTCCGCCGCCGAACATCATGATGACGCCCCATGGCGCACTATCGGCCTCTTTCCAGGTCAGCAGGGGCCTGCCGGTGCCGTCGGGGATCAGGAACAAGGCGAGCCCGGCGATTACCGCGATGGTGCCGTCGGTCAGCGAGCCGGGCGGAAGCAATGGTTCGAGCAGTGGCGTCGTCATCCAAAGGCCGAAAGTGATCGCGACCAGCGGCACCAGCCGTTTTTCCGGCAAGGACCATGCGTCGCTGGTGAACACGGCATCGCGCGCCGCGCAGATATCCACCTTGTGGCTCGACAAGTGCTGGAATTGTCCGATGATGAAGGCTGCCAGCGGAATTCCGAGCAGTATCATCGGGATACCATAGAGGCTCCACTCGGCAAAGGTGATACGCATGCCCAGCATCGTGTCGAGCAATCCGACGGCGATGGCATTGGTGGGCGAGCCGACGATGGTGCCCAGCCCGCCGATCGACGCGGCAAAGGCGATGCCGATAGGCAAGGCTCCGGCCAACCCTTCGAAATCGCCCTCGGCCAAGCCGCATCCGGCCATGACAGCCAGGGCCATCGGCATCATGATGAGCGCCGATGAGGTGTTCGAAATCGCCATCGACAGGATGGCAGTGGTCATCATGAAGGCAAGCAGCAGACGCGCTGCGCCACCTTTGGTGCCCACGCGGTCGAGGATCATCACCGCCAGTCTGCGGTGCAGCCCGGTTCGCTCGATAGCGATGGCGATGAAGGCGCCGCCAAGGATCAGGAACAGGATCGGCGAATAGTAGGCGGCCGCTGCGTCCTTCGCGGTCATCACCCCAGCAAAGGGCAATACGATGAAGGGCAGCAGGGCCGTGGCAGTCAGCGGGATCGCCTCGGTCATCCACCAGGCCGCCATCCACACGACAAGCCCAGCAACGATCCAAGCCTGCAGCGGCATACCGGCTGGGGGAGGCAGGATCAGTGTTGTAGCAAAGCCTGCGAGGCCCGCCATAAAGCCGATACGCTGCGCTCTTGTCATGGCTTGCCCCCGGTGTGGCGCCTTACTTCGGCGCCAGCACCATCA
>CAZRVW010000004.1:0-59045 GCA_964603645.1 uncultured Novosphingobium sp.
CCGAATATGAGGGCACGGTGGTCGGACATTGCGCCACGATGATCCTGACCGAAGAACAAGCTTTCGCACCGCACGACTGGGAAGAGATCAGCGCCGGCGGTTATGGCCGACCACCCGCCGAAGACGGCGACGTCCTCTATGGTTTCGAAGTCTGTGTCGATCCGGCCTATCGCCGCTTGCGTATCGGCCAGCGGCTTTATCGCAAGCGCAAGGAACTGTGTCAGGAACTGGAACTGAAGGGCATTGCCTTTGCCGGACGCATGCCCGGCTTCGCGCGGCGCAAGCGGACCTACCCGACTCCGGAAGAATTCCTGCAGGCGGTGCTTGACCGCAAGGTACGCGATTCGGTCATAAGCTTCCAGCTCAGCGAGGGCTATGAGCCGCGCGGCATTCTTCCCGACTACATTCCGAGCGACAGGGCAAGTGGCGGCAATGCCGTGCTCATGTATTGGCCGAATCCAATCGCGCCGCGCGACACCGGCAAGAAGATTGCCGGTTTCAAAGAGCGGCTGCCGTCGTCGGTGCGTGTCGCGACGGTCCAGTTCCAGATGCGCCGCATCGCGACCATCGACGAGTTCGAGGAGCAGGTCGAATACTGGATCGACGTGGCGGCCGACTATAGCTCCGACTTCGTGCTGTTTCCCGAGCTGTTCACACTCGAACTACTGTCGATCGAGGAAAAGAAGCTTGGTCCGGTCGAGGCCATCGACAAAATCGCCAACTACACCGACCGTTTCTGCAAATTTATGGGACGCATGGCGGTCAGCTACAACATCAACATCATCGGTGGATCGCACCCGACGCGCGTCGCAAAAGGAGAGATTCGCAACATCAGCTACGTCTTCCTGCGCGACGGTTCGATGCACACACAGGAAAAGCTGCACCCGACGCCTTCGGAACGCCGCTGGTGGAATATCCAGGGCGGATTCGGCGCAAGTGTGATCCCTACCGACTGCGGCCCGATCGGCGTCATGATCTGTTACGACAGCGAATTCCCGGAGCTCGCCCGGCACCTGGTCAACCAGGGGGCGATGCTGCTGTTCGTGCCGTTCTGCACCGACGAGCGGCGCGGCTACCTTAGGGTGCGGTATTGCTGTCACGCGCGCGCCGTGGAGAACCAGTGCTACGTCGTGACGTCCGGCGTTGTCGGCAATTTGCCGAACGTTGAGAACATGGACGTGCACTATGCGGAAAGCGCGATCCTTACGCCGTCGGATTTTCCCTTCGCACGCGACGGTGTTGCTGCGGATACGGCGCCGAACACGGAGACTATTGCCATTGCCGACCTGTCGCTGGACGATTTGCTGACGAGCCGTCAGGCAGGTGCCGTGCAAAACCTTCGCGACAGGCGATTTGATCTGTATCGTGTCGAATGGAGCGGCCGTTCGTCGCGCTCCGGGCCTGTGCCCTCCGGCTCAGGCGCCAGTGGTGGAGGTGCCTCTACGCATGGTTGACATGGGTGCCGGATCAGGATTGCCCGGATGATCGCGCCGTCGGTACACGCTATCGGGGCGATGCTGCTCGCAGCCGCGATGTTCTATGCCTTTGCGGACGGGAGGCTTCGGGTCGAGATAATCTCGCTGCTCACCGTCGCGGCGATCGCGCTTGGTCTCTATGTCGCGCCACTGCCCGGTCAGGACAAATACTATGGCCTACGCCTCGCATTCGAGGGCTTTGGCCATTACGCCCTCGTGACGATCTGCTCGCTGATGATCCTTGGTCGCGGTCTCGTCGTTTCTGGCGCCCTCGATCCCGCAGCCCGGGCGCTCAACCGGATATGGAAGCTCAACCGGCAGGTCGGACTGATTGTCACACTCACCACGTGCCTGTTCCTGAGCATGTTCATCAACGACACCCCGGTGCTGGTGTTGATGATCCCAATCCTTGCGCAGCTTGCACTGAAAGGCGGCATGGCTGCTTCCAAAACGCTGATCCCGGTCAATGCCGCGATTCTTATCGGTGGCATGGCGACCACCATCGGCACCTCGACAAACCTGCTGGTCGTCTCGATTGCAAACGACCTTGGCATGGAGCCGATCGGTGTATTCCACTTCACCGAGATCGTGCTGATTGCTGCACTCGTTGCCCTGCCATACATCTGGTTGGTGATGCCGCGGCTGCTGCCCGACAACACATCCGCGATCACCCCGGATCATCGCAAATTTCTCGCCAAGCTGCGCATCGACTCCGATTCCAAGATTGTCGGCAAGACTATCGAGGAAGTCAGGGGAATGTTGCCCGAAGATGTGGTCGCAAGGCTTCCCAATGCAGGGGCTGGCAACGTCGGGCTCCGACTCTATGTCGAGGGAGCCCTTGACGACCTCCAGGACGCTGCAAAGGCACTCAACGCGACACTTGCGCCGGCCTGGCTGGTTGCGCGGATGCAGAACAATTCGACCAAAGTGAGTGGGGATCTCATGGTCGCCGAGCTCCTCGTGGCGCCGGACAGCCGGCTGATCGGGCTCACGCTTCAGACAGCAGGGCTGGAAGGCGTGGCGGTCATGGGCGTGGATCAGGTTCGTCAGCCATTCGGCGCAACGCGCGAACGCAGCCCCGATGCGCCATTGGCCGAGGGCGACGTTCTGTTGATGATGGGATTGCCCGATGATTTGCGCCGGGTCGCAGACAGCGATGGCTTGCTCATGCTCGAAGGCGGTATGGAAATGCCGCGCACCGCCAAAGCGCCGCTGGCTCTGGCGATCATGGCGGGTTCTGTGGGCCTGGCGAGCGTCGGGCTTGTGCCAATTGCGATATCCTCTCTGGCAGGCGCGATCTTGATGTTCGCGACCGGATGCGTGCGCTTCGATCGCGTGGGAAGGGCGCTCTCCGCCAAGGTGATCGTGCTGGTCTCGGCGAGTATAGCGCTTGGGCGGTTCGTTCTCGAAACCGGCGCGGCAGAATGGCTTGGCATGCTGCTGGCAAGTGGACTGCAACATCTTCCCGCAGAGGCCGTGCTGGCCTGCATCATGATGTTCGTGACGGTCCTGACAAACTTCGCTTCCAACACGACCGCAGCAGCGGTCGGAACCCCTATAGCTTTCAATTTGGCGGGCATCCTTGGAATGCCGGCGGAGCCGCTGGTGCTCGCCGTGCTTTTCGGTTGCAACCTTTGCTATGCGACGCCGGTCGCCTATCAGACCAACATGATGATCCTGGCCGAAGGCGATTACAATTTCCGGGACTATATCCGGTCGGGTGTGCCTCTGGTGGCCATCATGGTCATTTCTCTGTCCGTGCTGCTGGTGTTGTTTTACGGGATATGAGCTACGTTGGCTCTTGCCACGAGCGCACGGGTCGGGAACTATTACAAAGGTTTGGGGCTTACTGAGGGCGAATGATAGGAACCGCAAAGCTATCGCAACGCTCGCGACTGGTCGATGCGGCCAATGCTTCGCTCAATGCGACCTGGTGCTTGCGGGCCAGTTTACGCCCGTCGCTCGACGCCGACGGTTTGCTTGACGAGTTGGAGGCGGCGACCGGACTCCACGATTTTGGTGACCCATGGTTTCGCAAGCCGCTGGGCCGACTGACCGAAGCGCTGCGCGAGGAAGCATCGCTTAACAACCTTGGCTTGTTTGCCGCGGTGGGTCAGCTGCGCAAAGTGCTCAAGGACCGCCTGTTCATGCAGGCGATACTTGCAGACCGCCCCGCAATTGCCCGCCGCTCTCTCAAGTCTCCCGTTTTCGTCGTTGGTCCGATGCGTTCGGGAACCACGCGATTGCACCGCCTGCTTGCTGCAGACGAGCGGTTTTCCCACATGCGCTCCTTCGAGACGATCAATCCAGTGCCCAAACCGGACTTCAGGCCGGGTGAACAGCCGGACAGACGCTGGATCGTGGCGCGCCTCGCCATGGGGGCGGTTCACGCCTTCAATCCCAGCACCGCAGTCATTCATCCGTCGGGCCCGTTCGAGCCGGAAGAGGAACTGGGCCTGCTGGTGCGTTCTCTTTGGGGCATGAAGCACGAGGCGCAATGGCACGTGCCGAGCTATGGTCGCTGGGCTGAAACGCAGGACGCAACGCCAGCCTACCGAACGATGGCCATGCTCTTGCGACTGATCGGCTGGGCGCGCGCTGAAGACGATGCGAGACCCTGGGTGCTCAAGACACCGCAGCATATGCTGGACTTGCCCGCGCTGCTCGAGGTTTTCCCGGACGCGCGCATCGTGTTCACGCACCGCGAACCGCGCGCGGTAGTGGGCAGCTCGTGTTCGCTGGTGTGGAACCAGATGATCATCCATTCGGACCGTGTCGATCCTGCAGCGGTTGGTACCGAGTGGCTGCGCAAGACCGAATTGCAGATTTCCCGCATGCGTGCGGCGCGCGCGTCAATTCCCTCGCATCGCCGCATCGATGTACGTTTCGATGATATGGAGCGGGACTGGCATCGGGTAATGCGCGACATATACCGCTTCCTCGATATGGACATCGCGCCCGCGCTTCCGGCCATGTCGGCTTACATGGCAAGGTCGAATCGCAAGCTTGACCGGCGCGCGCATCGCTACAGCCTCGAAGCCTTCGGCCTCAATCCTCATGAGGTAAGCGAGCGCTTTGAGAGCTACATCGGTGCATTCGATCTTTCGCAAGCGGCGCCGACGCCAAGAGCCAAGCATGGCAAAGCTCCACCCCTCCCGCAGCCCGTCAACGTGACCGAATGTGATCGTCCTGAGCCAGCCCGGCTCGCGGCGGGGCGGAGGTAAACCGGGAAGCTAGGCGCCGGCTTCCCTCGCCTTCTTCGCTTCCTCTGCCTTCTTTGCCTCTTCCGCCTTTTTGGCCTCTTCGGCCTCCTTCTCTGCGCGGCGGGTCGGACTCATTGCGTAAACCTTCACGAGCGCAATCACGGCCCGGCCATCGCGAACCTCTGGTGCACTTTCGCTGTCCAACTGCGTTGTAACGCCGGCCTCCCGGAAGCGCCCGATCAAGGCATCCGTCTCTTCGCCCTTCGGCGCGACAATCGTAACCGATCCCATACCCCAGCGCTTGAGCGCCCAGGTTGCCGTCGCCGGCGATATTGCACGATCATCGGCCCTCTCTCCTGACCGCAGCAGCACCCGAAGTTCTTCACTGGCGGGGGGCAGCAAGCGAACGTTCCAGTCTTTTTGCTGCAAATTTGCTGTCTTTTCGACCTCTGCATAGTCAGCAAGCGTCCAGCCGGGTGCGGCGATAGGCTCGACATAAACGCGCCGCTCAGCACGGTTAGCCCAGATGCCGTGCGTCGGCAGGCCGATGCTGGCGCGGATTCGGTCATAGGGTGGAACATCAGCTGCGATACCGGCAGCCGTGCGCTGCATGGCAGCGTCGATCATCGCCTTGGTTTGGGATTGAAAATCGGCTGCCTGCAACTGCTGGAGATTTACATCAACCGGCGCATCCATGAAGGCCGATATGCTCTTGCGGGCCACCATTTCGGCGTTGGGGGTGTAGGTTGGTGCGACGACAAGTGCGTCGACCGACGGCTTGCCGAAGAGCGGCCAGCTGACCTCCAGCTGGGCAATGTCCGCTTTCTTGCCACCGCACGCCTCTGCGATCGCAGAGCGGGCGGCAACGCGCATGCTCGCTTCCTTTGAAAGTCGCGACAAGGTCAGGGTGAGCGGCACGGCGAGCACCAGGAAGGCCACGACAATTATCGCTACGAAGCGGGGTTTCAATACGACCTTGAACAGTGGCTTGGCAGCGCCGCTCAATCGGGCGATCACCGCGAAGCTGAGAGTAATGGCTGCAAGGTTCGTCAGGAACAATAGCAGCGCACCCAGTGCAAATTGCAGCTGCAGCACGCCCAGGCCATAGCCGAGCACCGCCAGTGGAGGCATCAGCGCCGTGGCAATGGCAACACCTATCGCGGTGCCACCCTTGCCGATCACCGTGGCATAACCTCCGGCAAGCCCGGAAAACAACGCGACCGCCAGATCGAGCAGAGTGGGTTCGGTGCGCGCCAGAATCTCGGGCGTCGCATTGCGGATTGGCGACATCCAGGTCAGCAGGACAGCCGTGAGGATGCCAATCGCCGCACCGATAGTGACAACTCTTGCGGCCTGCTTGATCCGGTTTCCGTCGATCGAGGCGAAGCCGAAACCGAGTGCTGCGATCGGGTTCATCAGCGGCGAAATAAGCATGGCGCCGATCACTACTGCGGTAGACGATTGCAACAGTCCAAGCGTGGCGATACCGGCCGAGAGCGCACACATCAGCATGTAACCCCTGGTCAATTCTCCGTCGCGATCGACCTGATGACGGAGATCGTGCGCCTGGGCCGAGCCGAGGTGGGGCAGAAGGATCAATTTCGCCAGTTTTATTCGCGCGAAACGCAACCAAACGCGCAGCTTGCGCAAAGCAACATCATGGGGGATATTCGCCGGCCCGTTGCCCTCGGCCGGCGCCGATGCTGGGGTCGATGCTGCAGCCGGCCCGTCTGCGCCAGGAATTGTACTCATACCGGCAAGGTTTCCCTGTCAGATGTCTGCCGCGCCTTGATCCGCTCGATCAGGCTGCCAATCGTGCCGCCTTGGACGATTACGGCGAATAGCACTACGGCATACGTTGCGACCAGCAGCTCGGCACGGATTTCGCTTTCGGGTAGCGAAAGCGCCAAGGCAACCGAGATCCCGCCGCGCAGCCCGCCCCAGACCAGCGTGGGCAGCGCCAGCGGCCCCATGTCGATCGCGCCGCGCATGGCCCTGAGAGGCACACCAACCGCGATTATCCGCGCGGCGAGCGCAATCAGGATCGCGCCCAGGCCTGCCAGCACGTAGCGCGCCTCAATCGCAAGAATTATGACTTCGAGCCCGATGAGCAGGAACAGCACCGCATTGAGAACCTCATCGACCAGAGCCCAGAACTTGATGAGATGGTCTTGCGTCACATCGCTCATTGCGAAGGCGACCCCGTGGTTGCCGATGATCAACCCCGCTATCGCCATAGCGACCGGACCGCTGACATGCAGCGACATGGCGAGGCTGTAACCGCCCATGACTATGGCAAGGCTGATCAGAACCTCGATGGTATATTCGTCAATCGAGCGCATCATGCGATAGGCGATCCACCCGGCGACGAGCCCAAGCAGTGCTCCCCCACCGGCCTCATGCACGAAATCGATAGCCGCGCCCGACACCGTGAACGGTTCGGTACCCAACGCGATGGCCAGAAGAATCGAGAAAACGACCACCCCGACGCCGTCGTTGAAAAGGCTTTCGCCAGCAACGGTTGCCTGCAGGGTCTCGGGCATCGTCGCCCGTTTCATCACGCCCATCACCGCCACCGGATCGGTCGGGCTGATAAGCGCACCGAAGACGAAGCACCACTCGAGCGGCACTTCCACGCCGAGTGCTCTAGTGAGGTAATGGAATGTAAAACCGACGATTACTGTCGAGATCAGCACTCCGACTGTGCTGAACACCAGAATCGGCCAGCGCCCTTTGCGCATATGAGCCCAGTCGACATGCATTGCCCCAGCAAAGAGGAGAAACGAAAGCATCCCCTCCATAAGCGTCGAATGAAAATCGACCCCGCGCAGGAACGAGGTCAGGCTTTCGGCGAGCGTGCTCGACGGCAGTAGGCGATCGTAGATGACCACGAGCACCGAGGCGACAGCGCCCATGACCGTCAGACCTACCGTTGATGGAAGCTTCAGCCAGATATGATTGAGATAGCCGAGCAGCGCGGCAAGGACGATGAGGATTGCGGCGGCATCGAATGCCGTAAGGTCGTGCATGGCGGCATTATAGTCATGCGATGTGCGATGCCATCACCACGCGCCGCGTTTGCAATTTGCGCGCGCCGCAGGATTTCTGTTAAGCGGCATGGCAGGGGCCGCGTCGATCGGATCGTAAGGACCCTTTGGCCCAGGGAATTCGATGACCGCCAAGCGCGCTCCAAACAGGAAAATGCCAAATGCGCCCGTGCCGCGCCGCCGTCCTCGTGGCAGGCCGCGGCTCGAAGACATGGCGGACATAGAGAAGGAACTTTTCGAAGTCGCGCTCGCGGAGTTTCTGCGACACGGCTACGGCGGTACTTCCATGGCCACTATCGTGAAGGCCGCCGGAGTTTCGAAGACGACGCTTTATTCGCGTTTCGCATCGAAAGAAGACCTGTTCATCGCAATGATGAAAAAGATGGTCGAAGGCGATCTCAGCGCGCGGATCAGGGCTGTCGAAGCGCCATCGCGGCCACTCGCCGACATGTTGAGGGAATTTGCCTGCAAGAGCCTCGAAATCGGCCTAGATGCCGAGCATTACGGCATTGTCCGGCTGATCTACGGGGAATCGCATCGATTTCCTGAACTGCGTGCGGCAGGCGAGGCGCTTGCGGGGGCCTCGCGCACGGGCATCACGAACGTCATTGGCGCCTATGCCGATCGCGAGGGCCTTGCCTTTGCAAACATCGATGCACCAGCCAATGCGCTCACCCTGTTTCTGCGCGGCATGCATCTGGACATTGTCCTGTCTGGCAAGCGCATGGTCGGCGCAGACGAGCGAGAAGAAATCGACTGGTTCGTCGAGCTTCTCGTCAGGGACCTGATGCAGCACTCGGGGCCTGGCCCTAAAGCGTGATACCCGGCCAGCCGTGGTCGGACAGATCGATGTCGATCCCGCTTGGCGAGCGCATCTTCATTTCCCAGGTCGGCCCGGCATCGCGATGCTTTGGGTCGACAGTCGATATGGCGCCGCGATCGCTGCATCTGTCGACCTGGCTATCAATGTCTTCGACGACGAAACCGATGTGGTTGAGGCCGTTCTGCTCGCTGAAGTTCGGAAAATCTGGATCGTCGATCCTGATGATCGCAAGATTGATGGTTCCGTCGCTGAGATAGATCGCAACGTCGCCATGGCCGCCGACCTCTTCCAGATCGAATGACTCGCGCCAAAACGCGGCTTCCTTGTGGACATCGTCGGTCTTGATCGCGACATGGCGCAGCTTCGGCTTCGGCATTGCTCTTCTCCTTGCTGCAGGAGAATTAGCTCGAGGGCCGCGATCAGGAATTGCGCCGGATCAAATCAGAGCGGAATTGAGTAATTTCTTTTGCGCGATCTGGCAGTGGCCGAATGCAACGAGGGCCGCACCGGAAATGCCCGGGCGGCCCTCTTGCAGTATCGATACGGTGCGCCGCTCACGCTCACGCGAGCGGCGGCATCCGGCTCAGAGCGTAACGCCTGGCCAGCCGTGATCCGACAGGTCGTAATCGAACTTGCCGCTGGGCGACTTCATCTTCATTTCCCAGGTCGCACCGGCATCGCGGTGGTCGCGATCGACCATCGATTTTGCGCCAGCCGCCTCGGCGGCATCGATCGAACCGTCAAGGTCCGGCGTAACGAAGCCGATGTGGTTGAGGCCCTGCGGGTTGTAGTTGGGGAAATTCGGGTCCTCGATCTTGATGAGGGCGATATTTACGGTGCCGTCGCTCAGGTAAATTGCGCCGGACTTGTTCACATCGCCCGCGCGACCGACTTCCTCCAGCTCGAACGCCGATTTCATGAAATCGGCTTCGCCTTCGAGGTCTTCGCAGTTGATGGCGACATGGCGCAGCTTGGCTTTGGGCATTCTCTTTCTCCTTAGTTCAGCGGCTCGCCTGTGGCTCGTGCGAACCGCCCCGTCTCTGGATAAACCTATAACACAATTACATCGCGATGTGGACATTCTTGGTGCGAATGAATTCGCGGATGCCCCAGATGCCTCCGACCCGTCCGACGCCGCTCTGCTTGTGGCCGCCGAACGGAGCCGCCGTGGGCAGGCCGCCTGCACCATTTACCAGCACGTTGCCGGCATCGAGCTTGGCTGCGACGCGGTGCACGGTCTTGATATTGGTGCTCTCGATGTAGGCGGCCAGGCCGAATACCGTATCGTTGGCCTTGGCGACGCCGTCGTCCTCGTCCTTGAACGGCATCAGGCTGACAACCGGGCCGAACACCTCCTCGCGGGAAATTTCGAGCTTTGCTTCCGGGTCGTTGATGAGCGTCGGCTTGATGAAGTAGCCGTCTGCAAGATCGCCTCCGGCAGTTTCGCCACCCGAGATGAAGTCGGCGCCTTCGCTGCGGGCGTGATCGATCATCGACATGATGCGGTCGAACTGCAGGCGATGGGCAATCGGACCCATGACCGTACTGGTGACGTTGGGATCGCCGATCGGGATGTTGTTGGCCATGGCCTGACAATCGGCGAGGAACTTGTCGTAAATCGATTCGTGGACCAGCGCGCGCGAGCCTGCGATGCAGGCCTGCCCGGCATTGCCCACGGCCGTCATCACAACGGTCTGGACCGCCTGTTCCCAATCGCAGTCCGGGAACACCAGTCGCGCCGACTTGCCGCCTAGCTCAAGGCCGACGGGAGTGAGGTTTTCGGCTGCGCCTTGGAGAATCTTCTTTGCGGTGTTGCCGCTGCCGGTGAAGTGCAGCTTGTCGATGCCAGGATGCTTGGTCATCGCCTCGCCCGCCTCGACATTGCCGGGGATAACATTGATGACGCCTTCCGGAATGCCCGCCTCGAGCGCCAGTTCACCGAGGAACAGGCAGGAGTACGGTGCGAATTCGGTGGGCTTGATGATGCAGGTGTTGCCGCCCGCCATGGCAGGGGCGATCATCTGGCCGAATGAGATCGCCGGCCCGTTCCACGGCACGAGGATGCCGATAACGCCATAGGGCTCGTCGAGCGTATAGTCGAAGGCATTGCCCGGCCAGATCGGCACGACTTCGCCGGCGATCTTGTCGGTATAGCCTGCGTTGTATTCGAACAGGTCGGCATCCCATTCCACAAACCAGTCAAGCTGATGATAGATGCCGCCATTTTCGGCATTGACGACGCGCTTGAAGCGCTCGCCATTCTCGCGGATCAACTGGGCAAAGCGCAGCATGACCTTGCGCCGCTCGTTGGGCGGAGTATTGCGCCAGCCGGGCAGGGCGGCGCGGGCGGCGCGCACCGCGGCGTCGACCTCGTCCTTGCCTGCGACTGCCACCTTGCGGGTCAGCGAGGCGTCGGCGGGATAGAGATGATCGTATTCGCGAACGCCGCCGCCGTTGATCGTCTTGCCGATAATGAAATCGGACTTTGGCAGCATATCCAGTTTGGGGGCGACTATCGACATGGGTTCACTCTATAGCTAGTTTCAGGGCATTGCTCGATTCTCCACTAGCCAAGCGGGCATCTTTACGCAAGGCTATGGTTTGTGCGCGATGGGAGTGTTTCTACGACTCGTGAACGCCCAGTTGACGAATCGATGGATCGGGTATTTGAGATAACGCAATTACAGTAGATGGAGAGATCATAATGAGTGATTCAAAGCTGGCTAAACTGGAAGCCAGGATCAGGGAACTGGAGGACGTGCGCGAGATCACCGATGCTGCGCGCAAGTTCAATTGGCACTGTTGCGGTGGCTTCAACGGTGTTCAGGCGGGCCGCATGGAAGCGCTCGACAGCTTAGCCGATGACGCCACGATTGAGGTGAAGGGTCTGCACGAGCCGGGCAAGGGACCCAAGGGCATCGAGCAGGTCACCGAATACTGGGACTATTTCTATGGCGATGCCGGACCGCTGCCCTACGTTTTCCAGGCAGCCGTTTCCGAATTCGTCGAGGTGACGGGCGACGTGGCCGAAAGCTGGTGCGTGATGATCGGCCTGTTCGGTTTCCGCGGCGGCAAGCCCGCCTTCAATCTTGCTACGCGCCGCAATTACTACAAGCGCACCGACAAGGGCTGGAAAATCACCAGGACCACCATCGATGGCGGTCTCGGTTTTGAAGTCGATGAACTCAAGGGCGGTCAGCACACGCTAAACGAGCTGCCGCCGATGGACGACCGGAAGCCGTGGACCTGGGAGGCCCAGCAGGCCAAGGATGCGGCCAAGGCCGGTTCCTGAGGCAAAATGCCCGGACCGAAAACGAGAGAGGAAAAGGCATGAGCGACGACAGGCTGGCCGCGCTTGAGGCGCAGGTCGCGGACCAGGAAAAGCGACTGCGCGAATTGCAGGACGTGCGTGAGATCAACGATTGCTTCAGGCGGTTCCACTGGCACTGCTGTGGCGGTTTCGGTGGGCTGCAGGCGGGCAAGATGGAATGCCTCGACGAGTTGTCTGACGATGCGACCTTCGAGGTGAAAAGCCTGCACGAGCCGGGCAAGGGGCCTAAGGGCCGCGAGCAGTACACCGAGTACTGGGACTATTTTTACGGTGACGCTGGCCCGCTGCCATATGTGTTCCAGACGGTTGTGTCGGAATATGTCGAGGTCAACGGCGACGAGGCAACCGGCAAGGCGGTGCAGCTCGGCATGTTCGAGTTTCGCGGGGCAAAACCCTCGGTCGGCCTGTCGCTGCGCACCAACACCTATGTTCGTACTGACAAGGGATGGAAGATCCGCAAGACCACCATTGACGGCGGCTTCGGCTTCAAGGCGGACAAATTCGAAGGCGGCGCAACGCCGATGAACGAACTCCCGCCGATGGATGACCGCAAGCCTTGGACCTGGGAAGGCCAGCAGGCCAAGGACGCAGCGAAGGCGGTTCCTTAGGGCTTGGGGCGCGTGGCGAGCCGTCCGTCCGCCCCAAGCGGACGGCGGCTAACGGCTTCAGGGCCTGGCTCGGGGCCCGACATTTGCAGATCCAGCCGGGCGCAATCGAATTGTGCCGGGTCACGAAAATTTGCGCCGGACCAACCGGCGGACTTAGACCGTCCTGACAAAGACGGGAGATGCACATGGATACCGACAGACTGGCGAAGCTCGAGGCCCTGGTGGCCGAGCAACAGGCCGAACTGTCCGAACAGCGGGCGCGGCTCAGAGAAATCGAGGATGTCCGCGAGATAACGGACTGCTTTCGCAAGTTTCATTGGGCATGTTGTGGCGGCTTCAACGGCGCACAGGCTGGCCGGATGGAAGCGCTCGATCAGCTTACCGACGATGCGACGATCGAGGTAAAAGGCCTGCACGAGCCGGGCAAGGGGCCGACTGGGCGCGAACAGTATATCGCCTATTGGGAATACTATTATGGCGACGCCGGCCCGCTGCCCCGCGTCCTGCAGACCGCCGTTTCCGAATGGGTGGAAATCGACGGCGATGCGGCGACCGGCTATTCCGTGATGTTCGCCATGCTGGAAGCGCGCGCCAGCACCTCGCCGTGGATGATGCTGGCGCTGCGCGTCAACCACTATGTCCGTACGGACAAGGGCTGGAAGATCAAGAGCACCAACATCGATGGCGGTTTCGAGGTCGAAATAGGCGCACTCAGGGGCGGCCACGCGAGTGTGCTGAACGATCTTCCGCCGCCCGATGATCGCCAGGAATGGAAATGGCCCGGCGTCTGATTGCCCTGCGGGAGGGCAAACTTTTTCGTCTTCGACGACGGCGGCCCTTGATCAGGGCTGTTTCATCGCCTCGACCAGTTTCTCGAGCGTGAAATCGGGGTCCCTGCACACGGCGAAAAGCTTCTGCTCGCGGGCTTCGGCAGCGCGAATCGAATCGGGAAGGTCTTTTGCCAGCTCCTTGGGAATCTTCACGATCCCATGGGCGTCGCCGTGCATCAGGTCGCCAGAATTCACGATCACTCCGCCGACCGTCACCGGCTCGTTGACTGCCAAAAGATCGACGTGCCCCCCGCCGGGTCCGATCCCGCTCGACCATGTCTGGAAGCCGATCTGCTCCATTTCGGGCACGTCCCTCACCGGACCGTTGGTGACGCCCGCACGGCAATCCAGCGCGACGTTGATATGCGCGGTCAGCTCGCCCCAGCATGACACCGGGCCGCGCCAGTCACCCACGTTCTGCACCACAAGAAAGCGCGGGCCCGCCACGGCGTTCAGTCCCTGATCCGGCCCCGCCTGCAAGCTGCCGCCTGCCGGACCGCTGCGCCGCGTGGCGATCTTGCGGGTAACGGCAAGGCCGCAGCGCGCGCCGAGACCGGGCGCTTGGCAACCGATTGCAATGCGGTCCATCGTCTCCAGCTTCTCGACCGGCAGGCCGAGCCGCTTGAGGCCATTGAGGATCGACGGGGTAGAGAATGTCTCCAGTTCCTCGATGAGGCTGCGTGCGATATCCATGACTTGTTTCTCTCTTAACCGAAGCGTGCTTCGCCGCCCTTGATGACTACGACATCGCGTTCCTCGACGCGGGCCTGGAAGGCATAGGTGCCGTCGCCTTCGTCCCACCATTCGACGCGGATCGTCTCGCCGGGATAGACCGGGCTCGACATGCGCACCTTGAAGAATTTCAGCCGTGTTTCGTCGCTGTCCGCCAGCGCGGCGACCAGTGTCCGCGCGCAGACGCCATAAGTACACAGGCCGTGCAGGATCGGACCGGGAAAGCCCGCCGCATGGGCGAACGATGGGGTCGAATGCAGCGGGTTAGTATCGCCAGACAAGCGATAGATCAGTGCCTGCTCGGGCCGGGTGACCGACGCAGCGCTGCCGTCCGGTGCACGGTCGGGAAGGGCGCGGGCACGCGGTGCACCCTCGGCACTACCCCCGAAACCGCCATTCCCGCGCAGCATGGTCGTGGTCTGACCGCGTGAGATCAGCGTGCCGTCCGCGGAATAGAGCCGCCTGCTCATGGTCAGGACCGCGCCTTTGGCTTCGCCCAGATCCCAAACACCGTCGAAGCCGCTCTCGCTGAAAAGCTGTCCTTGCGCGGGAAGCGGCGCGAACAGCTCGACCGATTCCTCGCCGTGAACCATCATGCGCATGTCGATGCCGATCTCCGGATCGAAGAACAGGCTGCCTGCGCGAGACGAGCCCATGACTGCAGTCATCGTAGGGAATGCAGATGTGCCTTCCTCCAGCACGAAGCGCAGCAGCTTTTCGTCCTCGATTGCCGCCGCGCCAAAGCCGATTCCCAAGTTGTAGACGATGGTCTGGCGCTCGCTCCAGTCGAACGCGGCGCGCGGCGCGCTGAAGGCTAGCAACTTGTCCGCCGCCAGAACTTTCTTCCCGCTCATGCCCGCCCCCTAATCCTTCAATTCGATGAGGTATTCGAAATAGCGCTTGCTGCCAGTGTTGAGCGCCGCCTCGGTGCCGCCCTTCTTCATGACCACGTGGCTGCTCGGAGTGATCTCCGCCTCGAAGTAGGAAGCCGAATCGCCGGTCGAATCGACATGCGGCACGGCAGCGATCCGGTCGCCTTCGAGGAAGATCAGGATATAGTCATGCTCGTGCCGGTGCGGCGCGGTGGCCTCGCCCGGCGCAAGGTCGACTTCCCAGATGCGGACCCGCTCGTCGTCGTGCAGCATCTTTGTGCCGACATCGCCGAGCGGGCCGTCGCAAATCCGGTCGCCGACCTTGACCATCGCGCGACGTTCCTCAAAGCTTGATGTTCACGACAGTCGCCTGGGTGAACTCGTGCAGGCCCTCCTGCCCGAGTTCGCCACCCAGCCCCGACTGCTTGGCGCCGCGGAACGGGATCGTCGGCGAGAGGCCAAGGTGCTGGTTCACCCAGACAGTGCCCGACTGGACCTTCTCGGCCACGCCGACCGCGCGGTCGATGTCCTTGCCCCAGACAGAGCCACCAAGGCCGTAGTCGGTGTCGTTGGCGCGGGCGATAACATCGTCGATGTCATCATAGCTAAGTACCGGCAGGACCGGACCGAACTGTTCCTCGCGCACGATCCGCGCGTCTTCGGAAACATCGCGCACGATGGTCGGCTCGATGAAGAAGCCGTCGCGATCCATGGCGTTGCCGCCGGCGATGATCTTGCCTTCGGACTTGGCTGATTCGAGCAGGCCCTTCAGTTTCTCGAACTGCTTGCGGTTCTGCACCGGACCGATCTGCGCGCCCTGCTTGGTGCCTTCGTCGACCACAGCCTCGCCTGCGAGCCGCGCCAGTTCCTCGCAGAACGCATCGTAAAGCGGGGCAGGCACATAGGCGCGCTTGACCGCGAGGCAGACCTGCCCGGCGTTCATCATCGCCGCCTGGAACACCTTCTGCGCGACTTCGACCGGATCGGCATCGTCAAGCACGATCGCAGCATCGTTGCCGCCCAGTTCGAGCGTGATGCGCTTGATCGCGCGCGAGGCCGCTTCCATCACCTTCTTGCCGGTCTCGGTCGAGCCGGTGAAGGAGATCTTGTCGACGTCGGGATGGCTGGTCAGCACATCGCCGAGATCGTTGTTGTCGCAGATGACATTGACGACGCCGGCGGGCAGGAACTTGTTGCAGATTTCGCCGAATTTGAGCGTTGTCAGCGGAGTCGTAGCGGCAGGCTTGAGCACGACCGTGTTGCCCGCGAGCAGCGCCGGGGCAAGCTTGTGGACCGCCATCATGATCGGGAAATTCCACGGCGTGATCGCCGCGACAACGCCGAGCGGCTTGCGGATTTCGTAGATCCGGCTCTTCTCGTCCTGCTGGAGCGTCTTGGGCTCGATCCGCATGTCGGCGAAAACCTTGGCCGTGAACATCCCGGCCATCATCTCCATCTTGGCCTGATCGAGCGGCTTGCCCTGTTCGCTGGTCAGGATGCGCGCGAGGTCCTCGGTCTGTGCCGTCAGTTCATCGGCGATCTGGTTGATCATCGCCGCGCGCTCTTCCTGGCTCTTGGCCGACCATGCCGGAAAGGCCGCCTTAGCCGCGGCGAC
The DNA here is from genome assembly GCA_964603645.1 of uncultured Novosphingobium sp. GTDB lineage: Bacteria > Pseudomonadota > Alphaproteobacteria > Sphingomonadales > Sphingomonadaceae > Novosphingobium. The sequence continues at coordinate 16,537 of CAZRVW010000004.1, forward strand.
TGCCTCATTGATCTGCGCTTCGTCGGCGACCGGGCACTTGGCGAAGGGCTTGCCGGTGGCGGGGTTCTCGACGTCGATTTCTCGCGCGCCGTCGACCAGCTCTCCGTTGATCAGTTGCTTGTATTCACTCATTTCAAATGTTCCTTGCAGTCAGAATTAGCTTGGATGGAATGGGTTTCAGGCGAAGGTTTCGCCCTTTGCCGCCTTGTCTTTCAGCAGCTTTGAAATCTTGAGGTCAGGCCACTTGTCGGCGTGCTTTTCGAGACCCGCGACCACTTTGTCGAGACCGATCGTGCTGGCCCAGAACATCGGCCCGCCCGTGTAGCTCGGCCAGCCATAGCCGTGGACATACATCACGTCGATGTCGCTTGCCCGCTGGGCGATGCCTTCTTCGAGGATCAGGCCAGCCTCGTTGATCATAGGATAGAGTAGGCGTTCGAGAATTTCCTCGTCGGTCACATCACCGCGGCGCGTACCGGATTTCTCGGCAAATTCGAGAATCAGCGCATTGACCTCGTCCGACTCGGTCCGCGTGCGGTCGGCGGCATAGTCGTAGAAGCCAGCGCCGGTCTTCTGTCCCCTGCGACCGCGTTCAACCAGCACATCCCTGACGCGCGTCGGGTCAGAGGTTTCCTGGGTCCAGCCGATATCGAGCCCGGCAAGGTCGGCCATCTGGAACGGCCCCATCGGAAAACCGAAATCGGTCAGCACCTTGTCGACGCGTGCGGGGAGAATGCCTTCCATCAACATGGCCTCGCCCTGGGTCTGGCGGGCAGCTAGCATGCGGTTGCCGATGAAGCCGTGACAGACGCCCGCCACGACCGGAACCTTGCCGATGGTCTTGGCGATCTTCATCGAAGTGGCGAGCACCGAAGCGCCGGTTTTCGCGCCGCGCACCACCTCCAGCATTCGCATCACGTTGGCGGGCGAGAAGAAGTGCAGACCGAGCACCGCTTCGGGCCGCGAGGTCGAGGCGGCGATCTCGTTGACGTCGAGGTAGCTGGTGTTGGTCGCGAGGATCGCCCCGGGCTTGCAGATCGCGTCGAGCTTGCCGAACACGTCCTTCTTGATCTCCATCAGCTCGAACACCGCCTCGATCACGAGATCGCAATCTGCAAGGTCTTCAAGGTTGAGGGAGGGCGTCAGCAGGCCCATCGCCTGTTCGACCTGCTCGGGCTTGATGCGGCCTTTGGCCGCCGTATTGTCGTAATTCTTGCGGATCGTGGCAACGCCGCGGTCGAGCGGTTCCTGTTCACGCTCAACCATGGTGACCGGGATTCCCGCCGACAGGAAGTTCATGGTGATGCCGCCGCCCATGGTGCCCGCGCCGATCACGCCGACTTTCTTGACGGGCAGGATCGGCGTGTCCTTGGGGATGTCGTCGATCTTGTTGGCGGCGCGTTCGGCAAAGAACAGGTGGCGTAGCGCAGCAGACTGGGTTCCTGCCAGAAGTGGCTCGAACAGCGCGCGCTCCATCGGCAGGCCTTCGGAGAACGGGTGTTTCGTTGCGATCTCGACCGCCTTGATCGCTGCCTCCGGCGCGTCGAATCCCCTGAGCTTGCGCGCGTTCTGCTTGCGAAAAGCGTCGAATGCGCCGGGATCGGTCCCGGCAATCTTGTCGGTCCGTGCGCTGGAAACCGGGTGGGATTCCTTGCCGATCACGCTGCGCGCGAAAGCAACGGCATCGGCCTCAAGGCTGTCTTCACCGACGATCGTATCGATCAGCCCGATCGTCGCACCCAATTTCGCCGGGATCGGATCACCGCTCGTCACCATCGGCAGGGCGGCCTCGACGCCGACTACGCGCGGCAGGCGCTGCGTCCCGCCCGCGCCGGGAATGAGGCCGAGCTTGACTTCGGGCAGGCCGAGCTTGGCGGAAGGCACCGCGACCCGGTAATGACAGCCGAGCGCCACTTCGAGGCCGCCGCCCAAAGCCGTGCCGTGGATTGCGGCGACGACCGGTTTGCTGCAATCCTCAAAACCGTTGATGACGGAATTGAGATCGATGGAATTGGGGTTGGGCTTGCCGAACTCGGTAATGTCCGCACCCGCGAAGAAAGTCCGTCCATCGCATCGTACGACCACGGCCTTCACGGCATCGTCTCCCTCCGCTTCCTTGATAGCCGCGAACAGTCCGTCACGCACAGCAGCGCCCAAGGCGTTGACCGGAGGGTTATCGGATACGACGACAAGAACCTCGCCGTCGCGATGAGTGGTAATGACAGACATGCGCTCTCCGTTGCAGAATCGGCGGGCCGTTTCCGAAAGGGCACTCCTTGCCTGATCCATTCGGGCTTTCCAAGCGGCGATGCGTCGCGCACAGGGGGATCGACCGATTGGGGGGCTTGATGACAGCGAAGCGAAACGACGGGGCAGGTCTCGTGCTGGCCATGCTGTTGGTGGTCTACATTTTCAATTTCCTCGACCGGATGTTGTTGTCGATCCTTGCTGCGCCGATCCAGGCAGACCTGGAGCTTTCGGACGGCCAGATGGGCCTGCTCGGCGGGCTGGCTTTCGCAGTGCTCTACTCGACGCTGGCGGTGCCGCTTTCAGCGCTTGCAGACCGAACTGGTCGCGTGCGCGTCATCATGTGGAGCCTCGTCATCTGGAGCGGGTTCACCGCGCTGTGCGGCATGGCGCAGAATTTCTGGCAGATCTTCCTCGCCCGGCTCGGTGTGGGGGTCGGTGAGGCGGGAGGGGTTGCGCCCAGCTATGCTGTTATCGGCGAGTGGTTTTCGCCGGAACGCCGCGCGACCGCGCTCGCGATCTACTCGCTCGGTATTCCGCTCGGCTCGGCCTTTGGGCTGCTGGCAGGCGGTTATATCGCGCAGGAAGTGAACTGGCGCGTGGCCTTTGTCGTTGTCGGGTTGGCGGGCGTGGCCTTCGCTCCCGTGTTCCGCCTGATGGTGCGAGACCGGCCTTTGGGTGCGGCGGCCGCACCAAACGCAGCCACCGCTTCGCTTGCCGCGACTTTTGGGCTGCTTGCACGCAAGCCCTCGTTCTGGCTGCTCTCGTTCGGCGCGGCGGCAGGTTCCTCGATCGGCTACGGGATCAGCTTCTGGTTGCCGAGCTTCGTGCAACGCAGCTTCGGGCTGGGGCTGTTCGATACGGCGCTTTTTATCGCGGGAATTCTCCTGATCGGCGGAACTACCGGCATTCTCCTCGGCGGGCGACTGGCAGACCGTCTGGGGACAGCCAACCGCTCCTGGTACGCCTGGCTTCCGGCATTTGCCTATCTGGCGAGCGCGCCGCTCTGGGCGCTGGGCGTTTCAAGCTCGAGCCTGGCGATGGGCTTCGTGCTTATGCTGGTTCCGCAGGGACTGAGCTCGCTTTGGCTGGGCCCCGTGTTGACCTCGGTGCAGCATTTGGCCGGGCCCGCCGAGCGCGCGACGGCATCGGCGCTGTTTCTGCTCATCAACAACCTGATCGGACTGGCTGCGGGCATCTATGCGCTCGGCGCGCTCTCCGATGTGTTGCGTCCTGCTTACGGTGAGGAGTCGCTGCGCTTGGCGATTGTCTGGGGGCTCTCGCTCTATGTTCTTGCCGGCGGACTGATGGTGCTGGCGGGAAGGACGCTGCGCCGCGATTGGGTGGGCGAAGGCGGCTAATCGCCAAGTATGCGGCTGCGTGCACCGAGAATGTCGGCGAGGTGGTTGACCGGATCGCCAGTGGTTACCCCGCCCTCGATGGGCATCACAATACCGGTTGCGAATTTCGAGCGATCGCTGGCGAGAAACAGCGCCGCCTGGGCCACGTCGTCCGGCTGGCCCCTTTGCTTGAGCGGCTGGTTCGAAAGGTAAATCGCGTCGATCTCCTTGCCCAGTTCGGCCACGTTGTCGGGCACCGAGCCTTCCTCGAAGGCGCTCATCGCCGTCTGGATATGCCCCGGTGCGATACTGTTCACACGGATATTGTGGCGAGCAAGCTCGATCGCGACCGACTTGCTGAAGTGGACTAGGCCTGCCTTGGTGACGCGATAGGAAATCATCGCTTGCCCTGCGAGGATCCCCGCAATCGAGGCAGTGTTGATGATGGCGCCGCCGCCGCCTTGCTTTGCCATTTGCCGCGCCGCAATTTGCGTCCCCAGCATTGGCCCGAGCAGGTTGACGGCAACGACCTTGTCGAAGTCTTCCAGCGTGTCGTCGAGGAAATCGGGAAAGGCCGCACAGGAAATTCCGGCATTGTTGAACATCACGTTGAGCTTGCCGAATTCGGCCACGGTAAAATCGACCAGTGCCTCGACTTCGGAGCGCTGCGATACGTCCACCGCGAAAAAGCGTGCGGCATCGCCGAGTTCGTTGCTCAGTTCTTCGCCCGCGTCCCGGTTCAAGTCGGCAATGACGACCCGCGCGCCTTCGGCAACGAACAGCTCGACCGTGGCCTTGCCGATCCCGTTGGCCCCGCCGGTGACGATGGCGACCTTGCCTTCCAGTTCGCCCGCCATGTCAGGCAACCTTCTCGAATGTCACGGGCAGGCTCTCCATGGTTCGGGTCGCCACGGTCGGCAGGAAGGCGATGTCATCTTCGGCAATGGCAAGACGGAAATTCTTCAGGCGGCGCACCAGCTGCCGTGCGGCGACCTTGATCTCCATCCGCGCCAGCGCAAGGCCGACACATTTGTGGACGCCGCCGCCGAAACTGACATGCTTGATGATGTTCTTGCGCTCCATGTCGAACTCGCGGGGCTCGGGAAACACCTCCGGCTCGTCGTTGGCCGAGGCATACATCAACAGGAGGTGTGCGCCTTCGGGAAGCACCGTGCCGCCCAGTTCGACCTCCTTTGTGGTCATCCGGCTCAGCGCCCTGACCGGCGGTTCAATCCGCAACAGTTCCTCGACGAAGCGGTTCATCAGCTTATCGTCGTCGACAGAGTCCTGAAGTTTCTTAAGGACATCCGGCTGGGTTGCGAGAATGTAGACAAGGTTGGACAGGGCAGTAGCCGTTGTCTCGTTGCCGGCAATCAGCAGCGCGCGAACCAGTGAAACCGCTTCCTCGAAGGTGAGGACCGAACCTTCGCCATCGCCCTCCTTCGCATGGACTAGGTCGGAAATCATATCCTCGCGCGGATCGGCCTGGCGTTCGCGCATCTTGCCGATGATGTAATGCTGCAAGTCGCAGATCTGTTCGGCATGTTCGAGCATTTCCGCCCGGTCCTGCATGCGCCCGATCTGGGCAGTGACAGCGATCGACCAGCGCGCGATCTTTTCCTTGATGTCCCAGTCGAGCCCCAGTTGCTCGCAGATGATCCGGATGGTGAGCGGCTGGGCGAAATCCTTCACAGCATCCATCTCCCCGCGGTCCTCGATTTCGTCGATGAGGCCGTTCACCTCGGCTTCGATACGCGGCTCCAGTTCTTTCACCCGGTGTGCGGTGAAGGCGTTTTCCATCAGCTTGCGCACGCGCGTGTGATAGGGCGGGTCGGACATGATCGCGTCAGGGAAATAACCGCCGCCCTTTTCCCGCAAGATCTGCTGGAATTCCGCGGCAAAGCCCTTGGCCTGCTGCTCGTGATAGCCCTTGTTGACCGAGTAGGTGATGGGGTCGCGCTGGATTTCCTGAATGTCTTCCCAGCGTGAGACCAGCCACATGTCGATGGACTTGTCGTAATGCACCGGATCGAGTTTGCGCATCGCTGCGTAAAACTGGCGCGGATGCTTATGTACGACCGGATCGAGTAGGGTTCCTTCGGCGATCAGTTGCTCTTCGGTTGTCGTGGCGCTGGCCATATTCGGTCTCTCTCCTCTTACAGGTCCGGCGCGACTTCGGCCTCGAGGCCGTCCAGCTCGTCACTGAGCCTGATCTGGCACGAGAGGCGGCTGGTCGGGCGGCGGATATGATCGACCATGTCGAGCATTTCGTCCTCGACCTCGTCCGGCTCGCCGACCTTGCCGATCCAGTCCTCCGCAACATAGACGTGGCAGGTGGCGCATGAGCACACTCCGCCGCATTCGGCGACGATACCGGCGACACCGGCGCGCCTTGCCGCCTCCATCAGGGATTCGCTTTGCTGCGCATCGTCGATGCCCACCACGGTTCCGTCCTGTTGGGTCAGTGTTACGGCAATACCGCTCATTTGGCCTGCTCTCCGGATGGCTGGCAATCACTTAGCCGCAAACCGGCTTGTCGCGAAAGTCCGCTCGCTTGCCTTGGCAGGCAAGCCGATGGCCGGTTCGGCGCACAGGGAAAAGCAATTTTGCCCTGACAGTCATTCGGCTATGCTGCGAGCGGGACTATTGATGACGCAGAGCCGGGGCACGATCTTGTCCCGACGAGGAGCGACGAATGGCGCGAACTCTCATCACGAACGCACTGGTGTTCGATGGCACCGGAAACGAGCCGGTTGAAGGTGCCGTGCTGGTCGAAGGCAATATAATTTCAGCTCTCGGCCAGGCCGATGCAGGCGACGCCGATACGGTGATAGACGCCGGCGGCGGTTTCCTGATGCCCGGCATGGTCGAGGGTCACGCGCACCTCTCATTCGAGAACGTCACGGCTACCGAAGACCTGATTACGCCGACCGCCGAAATGCAGGCCTTCATGGCGGCGCGTGGCGCAAAAGCGTTGATCGAGGCGGGATTCACCAGCGCTTATGGCGCTTCGGAAGCAAAACTGGGCCTTGCCGTCGCGGTGCGCGAAGAGGTCAACGCCGGTCGCCTGCCGGGGCCGCGCATTCGTGCAGGCGGCATGGAAATCTCCGTCACGGGCGCGATGGGCGATGAAGGCAAGGCGCACAATCCCCGCATCGGCCCTTCGACGATCGTCGACGGGCCGGAAGAAATGCGCCGCGCGGTCCGCCTGCATTGCCGCGAGGGCGTGGACAACATCAAGCTCGATGTCTCGGGTGACCCATTCTACCCTTCCACGCCGGGCCACACCACGCCGATGAGCTTCGAGGAAGTCGAGATGGCGGTGAAGACCGCCCATGCCTATGGCCGCAAGATCAACGCGCACACGCGCTCGATCGAAGGCTCGAAGCACTGCGTGCGGGCAGGCGTCGATGCGATCTTCCACGTCGAATATGCCGACGAGGAATTGCTCGACATGCTGGAAGAGGCGAAGGACCGGATCTTCGTTGTGCCTACCGTCGGGCTGTTCCACCAGATCATGGCAGGCGATGCTGCCGCATTCGGCCTTTCGCCAGAAGTGGCAGGATATATGAACATTCCCGAGCTGCTGGAAAATTCGGCGAAGACCCACACCGAGCTGCGCAAACGTGGGGTGCGTCACCTGATCGGCGGCGACTATGGCTTTGCCTGGAGCCCGCAGGGCACGCAGGGCCGCGATATCGAGGCCTTTATTGACCTCTACGGATATTCGCCCGCCGGGGCGTTGGTCTGCGCGACTGCCAATGGCGGCCTCGCCATGATGGCCGACGGATCGTTGGGCACGCTTGAAAAGGGCAAGCTGGCGGACCTGATCGTGGTCCAGGGCAATCCGCTCGACGATCCGCGCCTGCTACAAGGCCCCGAGGCGATCCGCCTCGTCATAAAGGACGGGCAGCTGTGCAAGAACTTGCTGGGCGCTTCGGTGAGCAGCCCGGCGCTGGAGACGATGCAATGAACCAGCAGGCTGGAAAACTGAAACCGGGCGAGGCGCGCCACCCTGACGAGTCTACGCAGGATATCATTGCGCGCGATGCCCATGCCGCGCCCGCCTGGGCGCGCGATGTCAGCTATACCTACTTGGGTAGCGAGGACGTATCGAAGGATCGCTATATCGATGCCGATTTTGCGAAGGGCGAGTTCGAGCGGATGTGGCCGCGGACCTGGCAAATGGCATGCCGCGAAGACAATATTCCCGAAGCCGGCGACTACTACGTCTACGATCTCGGACCTAACAGCTTTGTCGTCGTGCGCGCGCAGGACGGTGAAATCAGGGCGCATTACAATTCCTGCCTGCATCGCGGCACCAAGCTGAAACCGTCAGGAACCGAAGGCTTTTCGAACGACCTCAAGTGCCCGTTCCACGGCTGGTCGTGGAACCTCGACGGTTCGCTCATGGACATCCCTGAAAAGTGGGACTTTGCCCATCTCGAAGGGCGCAAGATGTGCCTGCCGCAGGCGCGCGTCGCGCGGCTTGGCGGTTTCGTGTGGATCAACATGGACCCTGCTGCACCGTCGCTTGAGGAATATCTTGGCGAGGCCGCGCTGGCACACCTCAAGGCTTGGAAGCTCGAAGACCGCTACATCTATCTGCACGTGCAAAAGAGTTATCCGGCCAACTGGAAACTTACGATGGAAGCCTTCATGGAGGCCTATCACGTTGGCGACACCCACCCGCAGGTTGCGCCGGCCAATGGCGACGTCAATTCGCAGTACGACACGTTCGGTCCGAACGTCGATCGCTTCATCTCGACGCTTGGCGTCGTCAGTCCGAAACTGCGCGACAAATATTCCGAGGCCGACATCATCGACAATTTCACACTTGGCGACAGCTCGGCGATGGGCGGCAAGAAGCCGGAACTGAAGGAAGGTGAGCGGGCGCGGCAGGTGATGGCCGACATGTTCCGTGCGATGTTCGAAGAAGCGACCAATACCGATCTCAGCCACGTATCCGACACCGAACTGCTTGATACCTACAGCTACACTTTCTTCCCCAACCTGTTCTTGTTTCCCGGTATCTCGCTGCCGATGATCTATCGCTTCCGGCCCGACCCGCGCGATCATCGCCGCACCATCTACGAAGTGATGTTCATGCGGCCCAAGCCGCTGGACGGCGATTTCGAGATGGCCGAGGTGCAGATTCTGCGCGACGATCAGTCCTTCGCGGAGGCCGAAGGCATGGATCCCGGTTTTGGCGTGATCCTCGATCAGGATACCGATAATCTCTACGCCCAGCAGGAAGGGCTTGAAGCGAGCGCCAAGCCGGGCATCACTCTGGGCGACTACCAGGAAATCCGCGTCCGCAATTTCGAACAGACGATCGATAGCTACATGGCCATAGAGCCGTTCAACGCGACGCTTGAAGACCTTCAGCCCTGAGGCGGTAAGGACATGCAGGACCTGTCCGGCCGAATCGCACTGGTGACCGGCGCATCGTCTGGTTTGGGAGAGGGTTTCGCGCGGGTGATGAGTCGCGCCGGGGCCAGCGTGATACTTGGGGCGAGGCGGCTGGAGCGGGTCGAAGCCATTGCCGCGGAACTGGCATCGGAGGGATATGTCGCACAGGCAGTGGCGCTCGATGTGACTGACGAAGCATCCGTTTGCGCTGCCTATGACGTCGCCGAGGGCCATTTCGGCACGGTCGATACGCTGGTCTGCAATGCCGGGTCGGGCGGTGGCGGATGCTCGACCGATATTCCGCTGGAAAGCCTCAAACAGGTTCAGGACACCAACCTGCTCGGTGCGCTGCTCACTGCGCGCGAGGGTGCCCGCCGGATGATCGCCGCTGACTTTCGGGAAATTGAGCGCGGGCGCGTGGTCCTGATCGGCTCGATCACTGCGGAGCAGTTTCACACCGGCGATGCCATGTATGCTGCGACCAAGGCCGGGATCGCGCACCTTGGCCGCAATCTGGCGAAGGAATGGGTGCGGCAGGGTATCAACGTGAATACGATCCAGCCGGGCTGGGTGAGAACGGAAATGAATGCCGAATGGTTCGACAGCGATGATAGCGGGCCGGCGATTGCGGCGCTGCCACGCCGCCGCATGATGCCGCTCGACACCCTGATCGAGCCCTTGCTGTTCCTGTGCTCCGATGCCTCGCGACAAGTAACCGGAGCGACTCTCACGATCGATGATGGGATGTCGTTGTGAATGCGCTTTCGGGAATCACGATCGTCGAAACCGCCGAACGCGTCTGCGGCGAATGGGCCGGTCGGCTGCTCGCCGATTTCGGCGCAGAGGTCATCAAGCTTGAGCGCCCCGGCGGCTCGCCGACGCGGCGCTATGGTCCGCATGTCGATGGCAAGGGCGCGGTGTTCGCCTACTGCAATACCAACAAGAAATCGGTTGTCGTCGATCTTGAAGGTGAGACGGGTCGCGACACGCTGGAGAAGTTGCTGGAACGTGCAGACGCCCTCATCGACGATCACGATCCGCAATGGTGCGCGCGCGTGGGGCTCGACCCCGCCGCGCTTCGCGAGCGCCATCTGCGACTTGTCCATTGCCAGATTACGCCCTTCGGGCAGCAGGCGCCCGACGACCATCATCGCGCATGGCCAATCAATGTCGCCGCCGCCGGAGGATGGGCATGGCACACCCCGAGTGAAAGCGACGACGCCGATCCGCCGCTGATGGGCGCAGGGCGTTTCATGCCCGATTTCGAGAGCGGTCTCGATGCCGCCATCGCTATTGCCGCGAGCCTGCTGCGCCAGCGGCGCATGGGGCAGGGTCAGTGCATTGACCTGTCCGAGGTCGCGGTGCAGATCAGCCGCGCCGATGTCGTACTGGGCCGGGTGCTGGCGGGCGATGATGAGCCGAGCCATTCGCGCCGCCGCTACGATATGGGTGGGCCGGGCGACGTGTTCGCTTGCGCCGATGGTTTCGTCCATCTCGTGATGATGACCAGCGCGCAGTGGCAGGGCCTCAAGGACATCATGGGCAATCCCGACTGGGCCGAAGAGTTTCCGCAGGACTGGCTGGAATTCCATTGCACGCCCGATCGCGTGACGAGCTTTCGCGATCAGTTCCGTCCGTGGATCGCGCTGCAGAAGCGCAACGAGGTGAGCAAGGCGGCGCAGGCCAAGGGCGTGCCGCTGGTGCCCGGCAATTCGGCCGAGGATTTGCTCGCCAACGAACAATACCGTCATCGCGGCTATTTCCAGTCGCTGGAAGGCCTGGCCTATCCGACAGCTGCCTATCGCATGACGGCCTCGCCGGTTCGGCTGAACCGCACTGCTCCCGCACCGGATGCCGATCGCGACGAGGTGTTTCCATGACCTATCGCGATCGTGGCGGCCCGCTTGCCGGAGTACGGGTTCTGGCCGTGGCCAAGGTCTGGGCCGGGCCCTACGCCGCCAAGCTGCTGGCACAACTGGGTGCCGAGATCGTCAAGGTCGAGAGTACCAGCGCGCTCGACGAAATGCGGGCCTACGGCGGGGTCGATATCGAGCATGCCCCCTACTTCCTCAGCCAGAATACCGAAGCATTGAGTGTGCGCGTCGATCTCAAGTGCGAAGACGGCATCGCGCAACTGAAGAAGATGATCGCCGTGAGCGACATCGTTCTCGACAATCTGCGACCGGGCGCACTCGATAAATTGGGCCTGTCTTTCGAGGCCATGCAGGCGATCAAGCCGGACATCATTCACGTCTCGATCAAGATGTACGGTAGCGAGGGGCCGCTCGGTTACCAGACCGGCTATGCACCGAGCTTCGCCGCAATTGGCGGGCTGACCAGTCTCGTCGGCCACGAGGATCGCGTGCCGCGCGGCATGAACATCCGCTATGGTGACACGACGGCGGGCGCGGTTGCGGCTTTTGGCGCGATTGCCGCGCTGCATCACCGGGAACGAACGGGGGAAGGGCAGCAGGTCGACCTGTCTGCGGTCGAGGCGATTTCCGGATTGGTCGGCGACAGCCTGTTCGCATTCGGCCTGACCGGCGAGCCGCCTGTCCATCGGGGCAATGCGCATGACGAGCTGTCGCCTCATGGCTTTTTCCCGACTCGCGACAACGGCTGGATCAGCATTGCCTGCGACGGGGGCGGGGAGTGGCACGCCCTTGCCAACGAACTCGGGGCGGAGAACCTGGCGGACGATCCACAATTCGCGACACACGAGGATCGCGTCGCAAACCGGGCAGCGCTGGAAGCCGAACTGGGCAAATTGACCCACACCCTCGATTGCGCGGAACTGGCCTGCCGCTTGCGCGCCCGCGGCGTCGCGGCATGGCCAGCCGCCTCGACCGTGGACCTCATGTCCGACGATCTGTTCTGGTCGAACGAGACCTTTCGCATGGTCATCAATGGAAATGGCGACGCCCGGCCGGTCATCGGCTCAAGCTGGAGGATCGAGCCCGGTGGGGCCGAACTGGAGCGCGGCGCGCCCATGCTCGGCGAGCATGACGACTATGTCTATCGAGAGCTGCTCGGGCTCGACGAAGACGAATACGAGGCACTCAAGGCGAGCGGCGCGATCAGCTGAGCCGGGCTATTTCCGCTCGGCCATGATTGCTTTGGGATCGAGATAGCGCGTCGACGAGACGCCGCCATCGACGGCGATAGTCTGCCCAGTGACGAAACTGGCCCGGTCCGAGCAAAGGAAGCTGACCATTTCGGCAACGTCGTCGGTCGTGCATTCGCGCGCCAGCGGCGTCAGCTCGTGATTGGTGCGGTGGAAGAATTCCTCATCCCAGTAGGCGTCGGTCATTGCCGTCCTGACCACGGTCGGCGCAATGTAGTTGGCGCGAATGCCGCGTCGGCCATATTCCGCTGTCAGCGTCTGCATGAGGCCGATCTGGCCTGCCTTGACCGCGCTGTAAGCCCCGCCACCTGCCGTGCCATAAAGCCCCCAGGTCGAGCCGATGAACAGGATCGATGCACCTTCGCCAAGATGCGGCAATGCCTCGCGGCACAGCCGGAAAGGCGCACGCAGCGATATGCCGAGCACTTCGTCGAGCATTTCGTCTGTGGTGTCGCCCACGGGTCCGAAATTGAACGAGCCGGCGTTGTTGATGGCATGATCGAGTCGCCCAAACTTTTCGACCGCGGCTGCGACCACTCGCGCAGGTCCTTCGTCGCCAGCGAGATCGCCAGCCACGAAATCGAATTCCATCTCCCCGGCGAGGCCTTCCTTGAGTTTGGCCAGGGACGCTTCGGTGCGGCCAGTACCGATCACGGCCATCCCGTCCTGCCCGAGCCGCCGGGTGATCGCCTCGCCGATGCCGCCTGCTGCGCCAGTGACGATTGCTACCTGTTTCGCGCTCACGCTGCTGTCTCCGTGGTTGTCTCACGCCGGTTGGCGGCGCGTTCGAGAATGTCATTCGCCGCGACAAAGCCGAAGGTCAGGGCTGGGCCGATGGTCGCGCCGGCTCCCGGATAGCAATCGCCGAACGGCGATCCGGCGCAGTTGCCCGCCGCATAGAGACTGGCGATCGGATTGCCCTCACCATCGAGCACGCGCGCCCGCTCGTCGCAGCGCAGGCCGCCCTTGGTCCCGAGATCACCGGCATTGATCGGCACGGCGTAGAACGGACCCTTTGCGATGGCGCCAAGGCAGGGGTTGGGGGTGCACGATGGATCGCCAAACATCTGGTCATAAGCATTGCTGCCGCGCCCGAATTCGGGATCGACTCCGCTCTTGGCGTATTCGTTCATATTGGCGATGGTCTGCGCCAAAGTATCCGCCGGAACGTGAATCTTCTCGGCGAGCGCAGCGATGGAATCTGCGCGGAAGACGTAGTGGTCCCACCATTCGCCGGGCACCTTCTTGTCCGGCATCAGCAAGTCGGGAAGCAGCCCGCCGGCGCTGAATTTGGCGCGGAAATCGGCATCGAATATCAGCCAGCACGGGCAGTTGGCGCCGGTCGTCAGGTGATCGGCAATCATGGCCTGCCCGAAGCTGTCGTAGCCGGTCGCCTCATCGACGAAGCGCACGCCGTTGCGGTTTACGCAGACTGAGTGCGGGCGTCCGACATCGAACGCTGCCTGATGGATTTCGTTGAAATTGGCCGTGCCCGCCATCGGCAGTTGCATCGTCGGAATATACCACGCCTGTGCAGTGTGCTCCGTACTGGCGCCGATTTTCTCGCCGGCGATCAGCGCTTCGCCACGGTTGGCGTCCTCCGGCGAGGAACTGTGCCGGGTAAGGCCCGGAAACGGGAAGAAGCGGTCGCGCAGTTCCTGATTCCATTCGAAGCCGCCCGCTCCGAGGACGACGCCATGCCGCGCCTCAATTGTGTACCGCCGCCCGTAATTGCTGACCTCGACGCCGGTAACGCGGCCGCCGTCATCGACCAGCAGTTCTTCCAGCTTGGTCTCGGTGCGCAGCTCTACGCCCCGTGCGAATACCTTCTCGTAAATCTCGCCCATCAGCGCCGCGCCCTGTGTAAAGCGGCGGTCACGGTGGCTGATCTTGCGAGTGCCGGGGTCGAGCCAGTAGCGCCGGAAGATGTTGATGACGGTGCGTCGCCAGCCCTTCTCCTGCGTCATCAGGGTGAAGGTTTCGCCAAGGTCCATCGAATATCTGCCGAACAGTTTGAAGCGGTTGTACTGCTCGCGCATCAGCGGATAGCGCGTGTCGCCCAGCTTGCGTCCGTCGAAAGTCGGCACGGTAAGCGAGCGATCTGTGCGCGCGCCAGGCTCATCGGGAAAGTAGTCGGGCCAGACGCCCGTTTCGACCGGGACGCCGGTTCCGGTCAGGAACGAGAGCATCTGCGGGGCCTGATCGACATAGGCTTCGAGGCGAGTCTCGTTGACCGGCACATCTATCGTGGCGTGGAGGTATTCGAGCGCGGCTTCGCGGCTGTCGCCCGCATCGCCGCCGAGCTTGTGGTTCGGCACCCACATTACCCCGCCCGAAACGGCCGAAGTGCCGCCGAACTTGCGCTCCTTCTCGACGATCAGCACCGAGAGGCCCTGATCGGCGGCGCGCAGCGCGGCCATGGCGCCCGCCGCGCCCGAGCCTACGACGACCACATCGAACGTTTCGTTTTTATCCGCCATCATCCCCTCCGCACACTCGACCGCCAGTGTGGATAGCCTTGCCGTGTTTGGCAACGAAATGACTGCCCCCGCATCAGGGATTGTCTTCAACGACTGCCAGCTTTCGCTCCGCCATGGCGCGGATGTCGGCTGGTTTGACCTTTTCGTTCCCGGTAATGGCGAAGTCCTGCTCGGTGCAAAGCAGCACCTGGCGCGGAATCTTGTAGCTGGCCAGCCTGCCCTTGAGGTGCGCAATCATGTCTTCCTCGGCAATGCTCGCGCCTTCGACCGGGACGATACAGGTGACGACTCGCTGACCGAGAAGATTGTCTTCCACGCCTACCGTCTGCGCCCGCTTTACCCCTGGCCAATTCGCGACAATCTCATCGATTTCCTCGGGTGAGACGTTGGCGCCGCCGGTCTTGATCATCGATGTCATCCGGCCTTCCCAGAAGAACCGGCCCTGCTCGTCCACGCGCCCGGCGTCGCCGGTGCAAAAGAAACCTTCGGCGTCGAAACAGTCCTCGCGGGACTTGCCGAGATAGCCGCTCATCAGGGTCGGCCCCTTGATGCACATCTCCCCGGTCTCGCCGACCGGCAGCAGATCGCCCGACATGGGATCGACGATCTTCAGCGTGTTTCCGGGTAGCGGCATGCCGAAGCTGCCTGTGTAGTCCGCCTCGCTCGCGTCGCGCCCAATGCAGGTGCAGATCGACATGGTCTCAGTCGTGCCGAAGGCCTGCGGTACTTCCCAGCCCGTCTCGACCGTCGGATGGGTCCAGATCAGCTCGCCGCGCGGCACATATTTCAGCGAAGACAGGTCTGCCTCCGACCAGCCTTCATCGGCCCGCAATCGTGCCCATTGATGCGGCCTGCCATTGGCGAAAGTGACGCGCTCAGCCTCGATCAGCCGCAGCGCTTCGCCCGCGTCGAAATGGCTCTGCAGGACGATGCACCCCCCGGTGCTCAGCGCGGTGCCGACCACCATCGAGATATTGCCCGACCAGAAGAAGCCGTTACCGGTCCAGGCGCGCACCGCCTCGTGCATGGCGAACAGGCGCGGCCAGCGCCACCACTGGATCGTGAAGGCCTGCTGGCTGTGCTCTATCCCCTTGGGCAGGCTGGTGGTGCCGGAGGAGAAAAATATTCCGCCCGGATCTGCTGGGCTAATCTTGGGGAATTCGCATTCGGCGTTGCCCGATGCTGTGAAGTGGTCCCAGCTCTCGAAGCCGTTCGCTTGTCCCAGCGCCACCAGCCTTTTGAGCGCAGGGAAACGTCTCGCCGGATCGAGCCCTGCAATCATCGATGCAAAGTCCGTTTTCAGGACCTGCGCCTCGAACAGCAGCGTCGTGATTTGCGAGGCATCGAGCATGTGCGCCAGTTCACTCTCGGTCGAAAACGTCGAGAGCGCGACCGCCACACCTCCCGACAGCGCAATGCCGAAGAAGGCCGAGAGAAATTCTGGCCGGTTCGTCATGAGGATGCCGACACGCTCGCCCTCGCGCAGACCTTGCGACGCAAGTGCGCGGGCAACCACCAGCGATCGTTCCTGCAACGCGTCGTAGGACCAGCAAATGCGCTCGCCATACTCGTAAAAGACGACCGCCTCTGCCGGTCCATACCGCTCGCAGACCTCGCGGAGATAACCGCCGATGCTCAGCGCGCCCAGACCCGGTTCTTCGGCGAGCGGCATGGCCTCGACCAGCGACAGCCCCGATTTGGCGGGTGCGGTCCGTACGAGGCGCGAAATGTCCATCAGCGCTCGTGCGGCAGCGAGACGTCGGCCGTGCCGGTGAGGATCGTATCGCCATCCTGCGTTGTCATGCGTGTCTTGATGCGCACAGTGGGCAGGCCGAACTCGCTGGTCTCGAACTTCTCGACGACTTCGCCGTCGACAAATGTGACGTCGCCTTCAAATGCCGGTTTGCGGAACTGGGTCTTCGAATGCCAGATATAGCCGTCATTGCCTGCCCAGAACGCGACGCTGTCAAGGTGCCAGGCATTCATCGAAGCGCCATAGCCATAGGTCCCGCCCATGCCGATCTTCTCGGCCTTGGCGGGATTGAGGTGACCGCTGGAGGGGCCGAAATAGAGCCCGTCTTTCTGCCGCGGATCGAGCGCTTGTGCTTCGTAGTCGTAAGTCATGTCCTCGTCGAAGCCGGCATTGAGCTTGGCCGGATCGTCAAGGCCCTCCGGCGGGTTCCAGCGCCAGGTGCCCCAGATATTCTGGCGGTGGGCGCGGTACTCGAAGCCGAAGGTTAGCGGCGTGTGCGGCCCGATGACGCGTCGGTGAAGTGTGTCGCCAACATTGACCTCGCGCCAATTGGGAGACTTCCCTTCGCGGTTCGACATCATCCATTCGAACCGCATGCGGTCGACCTCGGCCATTTCCGGCTCGGTCCAGCTTTTGACGGCACGAGTGTCCTTGCCATAGACGCCGCGCTTGTTGGCTTCATCGCGCAGATAGCGGATCGATGTCGCGCGCTCCTTGGCGAACAGGGAGCCATCCTCGCGGTAATGACAGGTGTCGCCGTCCGAAAACATCGTCGGTCCGGCAAAGCCGGTGTCGCGCACCTTGTAACCGGCGAAGAAGCGTTCCTGCCGCAGGAAGTCGCCAGGGCGGATGCGGCCGCCATAAAACCACCATTCCTCGCCGCCGAAGATCAAGTGCGTGCCCGGCACATTGCCGATGCAGGAAGGGTGGCAGCCGTGGCCATAGTCCATTGCCACGGTGAAGCTCTGCGGTGCGACGATCCCGCCGAAGCGCGAGGCGCGGGCCATTTCCTCATCGTAATGAATCGGATTGGCGTAATCGAGCGCCTGGACCCAGCGGCGAATCTCGGTCGCACTGGCTGGGTCCCACATCTCGGCGAAGACCACGCGCTGTCCGACATAGCGATCGACGTCGCTGGTATCGAGCGTTACGGCAGTGTCGTTTTCGGTCTGGTCCTGCTGCATGGGAGTGTCCCTGGAAACGGTGTGGATTGAGCGCCTGGCCGACCGCCTACTGCAGCGTTGCAGTGGCCTGGCCGTCGTAGTCGGCATGGCAGGAGTGGGCTTCTGCGCCGTCCGATGCCGCGCTGTCGCGAAAGTGACTCGGGTTGATGCCGAAGACCTGCTTGAACTTGCGGCTGAAATGGGCCGTGCTCTTGAAGCCGACGCCATAGGCGATCTCGCTGATGGCGACATCGCGCGGGTCGGACCGGGCAAGCCAATCGCGCGCCATATCCAGCCGTTTTGACCACACGAGTTCGGAAAAGGTCTGGCCGGCACCCTGAAGCAGCAGGGACAGGTAACGCTGGCTGACGTCGCAGCCCTTGCTGACCATCGCCATGCACAGGTTCGGGTCCGACAGGTGAACCTCGATGAAGCGCAGGACCTCGACCAGTCGCTGCTCTCCCAGCGTGCGGCGCGTGCCCGATTGCGGGTCGCGCAGCCGGAGGGCATTGCCGATCAGCTTGCAGGCAGTCTCGACGAGCAATTGGGCGGATTCCGGGGGTAGGGCGTCATCCTCCTCGAAAGCATCGGACAGCAGACGATGCGCGATCGCCACTTCCCGGCGATCACCCGCGAGCGAAGCGCTCGTGCTGATCTCGGCACCCAGATGGGGGCGCAGCAGATGGGTCGGCAAGGTGACGTGAAGAATCTCGTGGAGTCCTTCCTCGCCCGGTTGAAGCTCGATGAAGAACGGTGACATCGAGCGCGTCAGGAGGAACTCGCCGGGCCCGATCGCGGTCTGGCCGCTCTGGTTCGCGTATATCAACTGACCCTTGCGTACGAACCACAGGACGCTGAGATCGGTAGCATCCTCGCGGATATGCTTTTGGGTGCGGCGAAAGAACTGGCGCGTTGCCGCGCTCATCTCGATAATGGTGAAGGGCCCGATCCCGCACTTACGGGCGTGGACCTCGACCGGCAGCGCATCGTCAACCCAGAATTCGCCGTCATAATATTCGCGCTTGCGATCGCCGCGATAGAGCGATTGGCAATTCCGGTAATTGCTCTCATCGAGGGCGAACAATGTTTCGGGCATCTCTCTCTCCGGGCTGGTCCGCTTAGTCCTTCCGCTGTCTGCCGCCCCGGCTGAGACGCCATTCGGGCGGGTAGTTGAGGTCGTTGTTCTTGACCGTCTTGGCAATCCCACCGTAGAAGGCATCGCCGCCCAGATCGACCTTGGTTTCGCGGTCGGGCGACATGGCTGGAAGCATTCCCTCCAGCCAGCCGGTCAGAAGGCTGCCGAGATATTCGCCGCGATACTGCTTGTAGGCTTCGAACAAGGTTTTCTGGGCAACCACGTAGTCGAGCGGGCGCGTGCGCGAACAGGCATCGGCGTATTTTTCGACTTCGGCTTCGAGATCGCCGCGCGGCACCACGCTGTTGACAAAATTGCAGTCCGCCATCTCTGCGGCGGTAAACGGCCTGCCGGTGAACACCATTTCGGAGAATTTGCGGTAGCCGACCATTTCCAGCCAGGTCCACATGCGCGGTCCCCAACCGGCGTAGCGGAACGAAGGATGGCCGAACAGGGCATCGTCGGACGAGACGATCATGTCGGCATCACCGCACTGGTAGAAGTGCCAGCCGTAGCAATAGCCTTTAGCCTCGATGATCGAGATCTTCTTGAATTCCTGCAAAGGGCGCTGACCTGCTGGCGCCTTACCGTAGTAATCGGTCAGGGTGTGGAGATGGCGGTAGGAGCCTGGCGGGGGGTAAACCACGTCTTCGTCCTGCCCGATCTCGAGATCGGAGAGGAAATTCTCGCCCTCCTTGGGGTTGAGATACATGTCACCATGTTCGTCGATGTCGCCGCCAGTGCCGAAATCCTCACCTTCGCCGCGGATGACGAGCACCTTGACCTCGTCGTCCACGTTAGAGCGGTGGACATAGTCGGCGTAGAGCATGCGCATGCCGATGGTGGTGGAATTGCCGCGATCCTGCCTGTCGAAGGTGATCGTGGCGATACGGCGTTCGCGGTCCTTCTCGTAGCGGACGAAGGGGCGCGCTTCCTCGCGGTGCTCCTGCGGCGATTTCATCTCGACCATGTGACCCTCTCTCCCGGTAATGTTCCATGCTGGCACTCGATGCGCGAGCTGTATAGACAGCGAGCGCAGGGCGATGGACAATGGACGCAGCCTGCGGCGGGCCGTAAGGATGAGTGACCATGCCAAACGATCCGATATTTTACGGCATCGAAGGCCCGCTCGACGCGCTACCGGGCGCGGGGCAACTGCGCGCGGCCAACCTGCGCGGCTTTTCCGAATTTGCGCGTCGGCGCAACGGCGATGCGCAGCGCATTCTTGACCGTGCCGGTATCGATGCGCGCGTGCTAGGCGACCCGGACAGCCACGTCGCTGCCCAGGCGCTGGTCGATACCTTCGAGTATTGCAGCGAGCTGTTCGACGATCCGCTGTTCGGCCTGCATTTCGCTCAGGAGCAGGACGCGGAGGTATTTGGCTGCATCACCGCGCTTGCCCGTTCGGCAGAGGACATGCGTACAGCCGTAGGCGCCCTGGTCGACTATCTGCCGATCATTCATTCGCCCGAAGCCGCGCCGGAATTGGTCGAGAGCAGCACCAGCGCGGAACTGCGCTGGGGTGTCGTTCACAATCTCGGTGTCAACGATCAGGCCAACCTGCAGGCGGCGGTGCTCCAGATGAACCTGTTGCGCCAGATTGGAGGGACGCGGTTCGAGCCGCAATATGTCCAGCTTGCCAACAGTGTGCGGCCTGCCGACGTGGCCGAAATCGAGGCGGTGTTGGGGTGTAGGGTGCACACCGGTGCCCCGGTCAACTCCATTGGCTTTTCGCGGGACCAGCTTGACCAGCCGGTCCCCAGCGCCAACCGGCTCATCTACCGCCTGTTGGGAGGTTATCTCGATCGTGTCCGTGCTGCCAATCGCACCTCCTTGGCCGAGCGCGTGCGGGATTACATTCGCGGCGATTTGCCGAAGGGATGCTGCTCGGTGGAGCGCTGCGCGGAGAAGTTCGGCTTGTCACCACGTACGCTTCAGGCGCGGCTGGAGGCAGAGGGAACGTCGTTCAGCGCTCTGATCGAGGAAGTTCGGATACTTTTGGCCAAGCTCTATCTGCAGCGGCCCGAATCAAGCCTCGATGAGATTGCTGAATGGCTGGGCTACAGCGAGCAGACCAGCTTCGGACGGGCATTCCGGCGCTGGACCGGCACAAGTCCGCAGAAATACCGGCAGGGCCTCGGCTGAGTCAGGCGGAATCGCGGGTCATCACATAGTCGCCCGCACCGTCCATTTCGGCGCGCCATCCGGGATAGACGACAATGGTCGTGAAAACTTCGGCAATGACCGCTGGGCCAACAACGAAGTCTCCCGCCACAATCGCCGACCCGTCGATGATCTTCGTCTCGACATAGCCACCACCGAGATTCACGGGCCTTGTCGAAGCGGCAGGTGCTTCGCACTTGTCCGAAACGGCTTTTCCGCCAGCTTGAGGCGAGGCAGTGGACACGCGCGCGACCAAGCGGACGCCAGTGACTTCGGGCAGCTCGTCTTCGCGGATGTGGCCATATTCATCGGTGTGACGCTCATTGAACAGCGCTAGGGCCCTTTCGCCAAGGCCCTCGTCAAGCCAGGCCAGATCGCCGATGCCGCCTTGTGCAACATCGAATGATAGCGAGAAATTCTGGCCCGGATAGCGCATGTTGAGCTGGAATGTCGCCTCGATTGCGTCCCCGCCGAAGCCCGCCTCGGCAAGGCACGCTCTGGCGTGGTGGGCAAGCTCACCCCACAGTTCGCGTAGGCGCTCAATTGGCAGTTCGCCGACCGGCGCGATGACCGAGCGTTCCTCGTCGACCGTCGGATCGGCAACCAGTGTGCCCAGCGCCGAAAAGGTCGGGCTGGCGCGCGGGATCAGCACGGTGGCGATGCCCAGTTCCTGTGCTTGTATGCCGGCGAAAGCCGGTCCGTTGCCGCCATAGGCAAGCATGGTGAGGCGAGACGGATCGACACCCTTGCTCGCGGTGGTGCGGCGGATGCCGTTGACCATGTTGGCATTGACGAGCCTGAAGGCGTCGAACGCAGCTTCCTGCGCGCTCTTGCCGATCTCCTTGCCAATCGCGGCAAACGCTTCCTCGACGCCCGCCCGGCTCAGCGAAAAATCGCCGCCTGCAAATGTCGCCTCGTCGGAGAGGATGCCGAGCATCAGCAGCGCGTCAGTCACGGTCGGCCCCGTACCACCGTTACCATAGCAGATCGGGCCGGGGTCGGAGCCCGCACTTTGCGGGCCGACGCGCAGTGCGCCCGAGGCGACCTCCACGATCGAGCCGCCCCCAGCGCCAAGCGTTTCGACCTTCACCATCGGTACCCCGATCAGGTAGCGGTGGTGCATGTTCCAGCCTGCCTCGGCGGGGGCTTCGCCGCCTTGGACCAGGCTAATGTCGTAGCTCGTTCCGCCCATATCGACGCACAGCAGGTCAGCGAAGCCCTTGGCCTTGCCGACATGAGCCGAACCGACGACCCCGCCCGCCGGACCCGATGCCAGAATGCGCACGGGCGCCCCCTCGATGTAGTCCACGGTCATCACCCCGCCAGAAGCCTGCATGACCATCAGGCGGTTGGCGTAACCGGCGTCGCGCAAGCTTGCGATCAGCCGGTCGAGGTAATCTGCCACGCGCGGCGCGACGAATGCATTGACGACTGTCGTGCTGGTGCGATCGTATTCTGGTGCTCGTGGCAAGACCTTGTGGCTCAGCGACACCAGCGCTTCGGGTAATTCCTCGGCGAGGATTTCGCCCACGCGCTGCTCATGCGCGGGATTGAGGAAGCTGTAGATCAGCGAGACGGCGACCGACTCCACCCCCTGCTTGCGCAAGCGCTGGCATTGCACTCGCACCGCCTGCTCGTCGAGGGGGACGTGGACCGTGCCGTCCGACCGGACGCGCTCGGGCACAGTCAGCCTGCGGCGACGCGGCACGATCTGCGGCGGCGGTGAGAGTGTCGCGTCCCAGATGTCTTCCTTGAAGCCGCGCCGGTATTCCATTTCGTCGCGGAAGCCCTCGGTGCAGATGAGGCCCGTCACCGCCCCGTTCATCTCGATGAGGGCATTGTCGGCAATGGTCGTGCCGTGAACGATCATGGCGCACTTTTCGAGGAAAGCGCCAAGGTCCAGCCCCTCCATATGCGCCAGCCTCTCCAGCCCGCTCATCACGCCTTGCGAGAGATCGGCCGGGGTGGTGAGATTCTTGTATAGCCTGACCTGTCCGCCTTCCGCGCTATCCATCAGCGCGAAGTCGGTGAAAGTGCCGCCAATATCGATGCCGATGCGATAAGTCATGCTGCTGCCATCTCCTTGCGGAGCTGGGCGGTCGCAGCTTCATCAACGGCAAGATCGTATTCGTCGAGGCTCCCGGTCAGTACCACGCCATAACGATCACGCGCAGCCTCCACGCTGACCAGTTCGTCGAGGACATCGTCGCATACTCTTTGCGGATCGCGTTCTATGGCTGGCCCGAAACCGCCGCCGCCGCCGTGCTGGTAGGCGATGGTCGCTCCGGCGGGCAGCATCGCTTGCTCGGCAAGATGGATGCGCCGCTCGTTCTCTGACCCGACCTCAAAATGGTTGAGATAGGGCGAGCCAGGGTCACCGCCCGCTATGCCGCTGATCGGGTGATCGTGGCTTACCATCCATGCGGTCGCCATCATCGGCTGGAGCACTTGTTTGACATTGAGGCTGCCCGGCATGCCGCGCCACTGGCCCGCGCCGCCGCCGTCGGTAGTCAGCTCGCGGCTGATGTTGAGCACCGGAAAACGGCTTTCGGCATCCTCCGCCTGACTGAGCAGAAGGTTGCCGAGGCTCGACGGGCACGATCCCCAGCCGTCGATGCCCTTGACGGCGTTTACGTCCATCGAGCGGCTGTCGACGCCCTGGTCCATGACCATGCGCCCGCTCTCGTCGAAAGCGATGACGGCATTCGGCATGCCGATTTTGTAGACCTGTGGTTGCGCGCGCTCGGGCACCACTCCCGAAAGGGCAACACAAACAGCTTCTGTGATCTCACAGGCTGGGTGGAAGCTGCCCAGCGCGGCAGGCTTGTTGGGCGGTGGGTTGGCAATGCAGCCTTCCGGAATGACAATCTCGACCGCGTTGAACAGGCCCTCGTTCTTGACGATCGCCGGATCGATCATCGAGGAGAGTTGCGCCATCACGTAGCCGCGCGAATTGGCGAAGGTGTTCCACACGCCGGTCAGCTGCTGGCGCTCGTCGGTGCCGGTAAGGTCGACGGTGAGATCGTCTCCAGCGACTGTGACTTCAACGTGGACCTTCACGTCCTTGGTGCCCGCCGTATCGTGATCAATATAGACCGTGGCGCCATAGGTCCCGTTCGGCCAAGCAGCGACTTCGGCGCGAAACTGCCTTTCGGTCTGGTCGATAGAGTGATTGATCGCCGCGCGGATCGCATCGGAACCGTAGTTTGCGATCAGCCGCTCGATGCTGGTGACACCCTTCTGGACTGCGCCGATCATTGCCGCGAGATCGCCGGAGAAGGTCGCGAAGCGGTTGTTGCGCACGATCGTGGCGATAACGTCGCGCCGGGTCTCGCCGCGATGGACAAGTTTGAGGCAAGGGATCGCGAGGCCCTCGGTAAAGATGTCGGTCGCCTCGAGCGTGAAGCCGCCCGGATCCTTGCCGCCGGTATCGCCCTGGTGCGCCTGTAGCGCGATGCAGGTCACCAGCTCTCCGTCGCCGTCGTAAACAGGCGCATAGACGTTGTAATCTGGTAAATGGCCGCCGCCCGCATCGGGATCATTGCCAAGGAAAACGTCTCCTGGCCCCCAGTCGTAGTCTCGCTGGAACATCAGGCCGTAACGCACGGTAAGCTGGGATACGAAGGTGAGGTGAGGGGTGCCGATCGCCCCCATCGCCAGCCGCCCGTGGGCATCGACGATTGCCGCATTCCGTTCGTTTGACTGGTTTATTATTGGCGAGCTTGCCGCGCGGCCAAGATGAGTCGCGGCCTCGAAACAGATCGTCTCGAAGGCCCCACGAATGATGTCCGCAGTGACCGGATCGATGGTTGCGCCTGTCGGCAAGGGCTCAGGCTTTTTGGCAAGCTGGCGACGCAGGGCGAAGGTCATGAACTGGGCATCCTCTCGGCCGAATGGAGATCTCGCATCTTGTCTTGTGTCGCTAGCCGCTGCGAGCCTCGCACCTCTCGACAACAGACGCAGAGCCGTAAGCCGATCACGCAGAGCACCCTCGGTGCCCGGTCAGTCAACAGGAATTGCCTCTTTGAATGTTGGCATTTGCTGGAATACTCATCTAATAAGCCTGCAAACCTGCGCGCGGAACGCAGGCGAAAGGGAGTACAATCATGACGAAAATTCTCGCCGGAATGCTGATGGCTGGCGTCGCCATGCCTGTTGCAACCACCGCGCACGCTCAGGGCAGCGAAGAGTCGTTCGACGCCGATATCATTACCGTGACGGCCCGCAGGGTCGAGGAGAACCTGCAAGACGTTCCGATCTCGATCGCCGCGCTCAGTCCTGCAGACCTGGCGCAGGAGCAGATCTCGACCGAGTTCGACCTGCAGCGTGCGGTTCCGGGCCTGACTATCCGCCAGAACGGCAGCGCCAACCAGTTCAACTATTCAATCCGTGGACAAAGCGTCGATACTTATACCAATTCGCCGCCGGGCGTTCTCGCCTACACCAACGAGGCGCAGGTCGTCTCGCGCGCAGCCAGCACCTTCTATGATCTGGCGAGTATCCAGGTCCTCAAGGGGCCGCAGGGCACCCTATTCGGTCGAAACGCGACGGGCGGCGCGGTGCTGTTTGAAACGGCCAAGCCCGGCGACGAGGTCGAGGGCTACGTGCTTGGCCGCTACGGCAACCACAACTTGGCCCATGTAGAAGGCGCGGTTTCGCTGCCGCTTGGTCCGAATGCCGGCGTCCGCGTCGCCGCATTTTACGAGCACGGCGGCGGTTTCGTGAAGAACATCCGCACAGGCGAGAACTTCGGCAAGCAGGACCTCAGTTCGATCCGCGCTACCTTCGCGGTCAATCTGTCCGAGCGGCTGACGAACACGACGGTCATGCAGCACACCAGCGAGGGCGGCACTAACGTGCCGACGCTGCTCTATTCGGCATACGGATGCGGCGAGACGTTCAACGGCGTTGCGCTCAATTCGACGGCCGATTGCGTCTACGGGCCTGCGGACGTAGGCGGAGGCTTTGGATTCCTGCTGGCTGCGAACCCAGACCTCTATCCGGACGGCGTCGATGCCGCTGCCGACCGGCAGCGCGCCTTCGGTCCTTGGAAGACCGATCAGGGCGTTCCGCTCTACCACAAGGCCAAGAGCACCTTTGTGATCAATACCACTGAGTTCGAGCTGAACGACAACCTGACGCTCAAGAACATCTTCATGTGGAACGAGAGCAATGCTGACGACGGCTACAACTACGACGGTTCGCCCTATTACATCTTCCAGATTTTCGGCATTCCGACGCCGGGATTGACGACATTGACCGATTCGCTCGGTTTCATCCAGAAGACCGACCAGATTTCGAACGAGCTGCAGCTTCAGGGCGAAGCCGATGATGGCCGCCTCAATTTCGTGCTGGGCGGCTACTACCTTAAGCAGGAAGACGAGAACGACTCGTACCTGCTCGCCTTTGATTTCAGCCCGATCGCACTGGGTTCGCAGCTTCGCTATCATGCGTTGACCACGGCAGAATCCAAAGCGCTGTTCGCGCAGGCAACCTATGCCTTGACCGATCAGCTCAGCCTGACTGCGGGGGGGCGCTGGACTTGGGAGAAAGCAACATCGAGGCAGCTGCCCGGATCGCTGTTCGGCACCGACTGGCCGCTCGAAGTGCTCAAGGACGGCAAGCCAAGCTGGACCGTCAGCCTCGACTACAAGGTTTCCGACGACCTGCTCGTCTATATCAGCCATCGCGGCAGCTGGCGTGCGGGCGGCTACAACTATTCCGTGCCGCCGATCGATGCGACTGCGGGTGAGGGCGGTAACCGGTTCAATCCGGAAACCACCAAGGACATCGAACTGGGTCTCAAGTATTCGGGCAACGGTCTCGGCATGCCCGTCACCTTCAATGTCGCAGCCTACCAGCAATGGGTCGATGACATTCAGCGCGCGGCATATGTGCCCGAGCCGAGTGGAACGCCATCGCTGGTGACCACCAACGTCCCCAAGGCGAAGATCACCGGCGTCGAGCTTGCGCTCGATGTCAGCCCGTCGCCGATGATCGATTTCGGCGTTTCAGCGGCCTACACGGACGCGCGCTATACCGATAACGAGGTTATCCTCCCCAACTCGGAAGGTGTTTTTACCCCGACATTCTACGGCCCCTATGCCGATGCGCCGAAATGGACTGGCAATGCCTACATCCAGATCAATCACGATATGGGGCCGGACAATGGCGAATTGTCATTCCGCGCGGATGTCTACGCACAGTCAAAGTTCTTCTTTTCCAACGTGGCAGAGACGCTGGCGCCCGAATCCACCATCAAGGGCTATGCGCTCGTGAACGGACGGATCAACTGGGCGAATATTGGCGGTTCGGATATTTCCGGCTCGCTATTCGCGCGTAACCTGCTGAACAAGAAGTATTACGCGGGCGGCAACTCGATCGGCGCCACACTTGGTCTTAACACCTCGGTGCCGGGCCGCCCACGCTTCTGGGGAGCGGAAGTCCGCGTCGATTTCTGATTGTTTGGGGGCAGGACCGCACCGGCAGAGCCGGTGCGGTCCGATTTCCAGGAACCGCGTCAGAGGCCTGCCTTGACCTCGCCAGCCTCGGGTGCGGGCTCGTCGCCGGTGCCGGCGGTCGCGGCAGACTTTTTTGGATCGTAAGGCTCGCTCTTGCCCAGCGCCTCGCGCGCGCGGGCTCGAATGTAGGAATGTAGCTGGCGGATCTGATCTTCGGTCAGCCATTCGAAGGGCGGCATGCCCCTCTCTGGCGCTCCCTTTCGGAGATATTCCGCAAAGTTCTCGAGCTTCAGCGAGATTGCCGATTCGCGCAGATCCGGTGCCGGCGCGCCCGCGCTTCGGAAACCTGCGCCGTGACATGCCGCGCAGGCGAGGTGGAACGCGCGGCCCGCGGCGACATCGGCTTCGTCCAGCACCAATGCCGGATCATCGAGAGCGTACACCTTCATGTCGCGCGGAGGACTCGGCGGCAGTTCCTTTTTCCCATCAAGCGCGAATACCAGCAACCGGCGCGGCTGCGCCCCATATTTCCAACCGACGTCGGCGACGGGGCTCAGCGCCGAAACCGTTCCGCCCCAGCCGACCAGCACGGCGACATATTGCTTGCCTTTCGTGCTGTAGCTCATCGGTGCGGCGATGATGCCGAGGCCGGCATCGAACTGCCAGAGACGTTCGCCCGAGGTTGCGCGGTAGGCATTGAACCAGCCATCGGCCGTGCCCTGAAAGACGATGTTGCCTGCCGTTGCGAGCGTACCGCCATTCCAGAAATGATCGTGCTTCGCTTCCCAGACCGCCTTCTGGCTGACCGGATCCCAAGCGACCAGCGAGCCCTTGCCGTCGCCGGGGCGCCTAACGATCGGCTCGATCACAAGGCCCATCACGTTGAATGCCGTGTCGCTTTGTTCTGCAAGGTCGCGTGAGAAGCGCGTGCCCATTTGCTGCACGGGGATGTAGACGAGACCGGTTCGCGGGCTGTAGCTCATCGCCTGCCAATTGTGACCGCCATTGGAACCTGGCCAGATTTCCATTGCCGCCTTTTCGTAGCGGATGCCCGGATTTTCGACCGGCCGGCCGGTCTTGACGTCGATCCTCTCGGCCCAGTTTATGTAAGTGGTCTTGCCCGGTTCATTGATCAGCTTTCCGGTTTCCCGGTCGATCACATAGAAGAAGCCGTTGGTCGGCGCGTGCAGAATGACCTTGCGATCCTTGCCATCGATCCTCAGCGTAGCGGTGATCATGTTGGGAGTGGACTTGTAGTCCCAGGATTCGCGAGGGTTCTGCTGATAGTGCCAGACATAATCGCCGGTGCTCGCGTCGAGCGCGACGATCGAGGCGAGGAACAGGTTGTCGCCGCCTCCGGGCGAGCGCAGTTCGGGATCGTAGGGTCCGGCATTGCCGGTTCCGAGGTAGACGCGGTCCATTTCAGGATCGAAGGTAATGCCATTCCACACCGTCCCGCCGGTGCCGACCTTCCACCATTCGCCGTTCCAGGTCGCGGCGGCCATTGCCATGACCGGATTGCCCTTGTTCTGCTGTGGGCTGCCCGGCGCGGTGAAGAATCGCCACAGCCGCCTGCCGGTCTTCGCATCGAACGCCGTGACAAATCCTCGCGCGCCGAAATCCGCGCCGCCATTGCCGATGATGACCTTGCCATTCATCGTCCTGGGCGCGCCCGAAGAGTTGTTCAGCATCCCCTCGGGAATCGACTGCGCCGTCCACAGCACCTTGCCGGTCTCGGCATCGAGCGCGTCGAGCCTGCCATCCATGCCGGCAGTGAAAACTCGTCCGTCCTCGTAGGCGACGCCGCGATTGCTGCCGAAGTGAAACCGGTCGGTGCGTCGCTTCCAGGTTTCAGGATCGTACTTCCATTTGAGCTCGCCTGTAACGCCGTCGACGCAGTAGACTTCGCCATAGCCGCCGGAAAAATAGAGTGTTCCATCTATTGCCAGAGGCGTGCCCTCCAGCGTGACTTCGTCCGGAAGGTCCATCGACCAGACAAGACCGAGCCGTTCGATGTTGTCCGGGTCGATCTGATCGAGGCGACTGTAGGCCGATTCATCGTCGGAGCCATGGGGAGCTGTCCAGTTTTCTCCAGCGCCCACGCTCAGGTCCGGCTGGGCGGACGAATTGTCCGCACAGCCCGAGAGGGTGAGACAGATCGAGGCGGCCAAAGCCCAGGCGGCGCGTAACCTCGTCCTCATATTCTTCCTCTCCCTTGCCCGATGCGGTCTGATTGGGCCACAAGGACCAGTGTGCCGAACTGTTTGCGCTGTCGCAACGTGCAATAAGAGTGGCACCTGCGGGGAGAGGAACGGGAGAGGTTTTGAGATGGCCGCCTACAACGTAGCACCACTTGCAAATGGACTGTCATTCGGCGCGACGGTCAGCGGGCTGACGATGGACCAGCTTGAAGACGCAGCCGTCCGCAGGGCGATCAACGATTTGTGGATCGACAAGGGCGTGCTCCTCTTCCGCGACGGCGATGACACGCCCGACATGCAGGCCGCCGTCGCGCGCTGCTTTGGCAAGGTCGAACGGCACCTGCTTCCCGAGGTGCGGGTCGAAGGCAATCCCGATCTCACGCTGGTCAAATACTGGCGCGGCAACGGCAATGTCGTCGAACTGGACGGCACATCGCTCGGCGGCTGGCTGCCGTGGCATTCGGACCTGATCTACTCGGCCAAGATCAGCCGCGGCGGTGTGCTGCGGCCGGTCGAGCTGCCGGAGCATGGCGGCGGCATGACCGGCTTCATCGACCAGATCGTCGCCTGGGAGCGCTTGCCGCAAAAGCTCAAGGAGCGGATCGAGGGCATGCACGGGGTCTACATAATGGACATCAACCCGGAGCATATGCGCTTTGGCGCGCCGGGTTCGATCAAGGTGATCGAGCGCGCGGCCACCAATATCGCGATCATGAAGCATGAGTGGGAATATCCGCGCGTGCTGCACCCGATGGTTTACGAGCAGAAGGAAACCGGCCGGAAGGTGCTCAACGTCTCGCCATGGTTCTGCTTCGGCATTTACGAGCTGGGCGGCGAGGAAGGCGCGGAGCTGATGGCCGAAATCGTCGAACACTGCGTCGACGAAGCGAACGTCTATTATCACGACTGGCATGAGGGCGACATTGTGGCATGGGACAACTGGCGCACCTTGCACTCTTGCACTGGCATACATCCTGACGACCGGCGCGTGATGCATCGCGCAACGATTTTCGGTGATTACGAATTGGGCCGCGAATTCACATACAACCGTGAAGAACTCGAACGGGTCGAAGTTTAGGAAAGAGCAAAGGGACAGGCATGCTGAAAGACAAGGTTATCATCGTATCGGGCATCGGTGCCGGGCTGGGTATCGAGCTGGCGCGGCTCGCGGCACGCGAAGGGGCCAAGGTCGCGATCTCGTGCCGCACCGAATCGTTCCTGGCGGACTCGGAAAAGGAGCTGAAGGACGCAGGCGCCGACGTGCTGGCCCAGCGTTGCGACATTGCCGAGGATGCCGACTGCGTGGCGCTGGCCAAGGCGGTGACCGACAAGTGGGGCCGGATCGACGGCCTAGTCAACAACGGCACCAAGACCCTGCCGTTCGAACTATTCGAGGATTCCGACCTCGAGGAATGGCAGGCCAGCCATTCGGTCACCCTGTTCGGCGCGCTGCGCATGGCGCGCGCCTGCGTGCCGGGTATGAAGGCGGCGGGCGGCGGCGCGATCGTCAACGTCAGCTCGATGGCGCACAAGAAGCCGTTGCCGATGCAGGGCTGCTATGCCTCGGCCAAGGCGGGGCTCGAAGGGGCGACGCACCACCTCGCGCTCGAGCTGGGCAAGTACAACATCCGGGTGAACACCGCGCGGATGGGCTGGATGGATGGACCGCCGGTCGACAACTATCTGGCCGGCATGGCGCAGATGCAGGGCATTACCGAGGAGGAGGTGCGCCAGCCGATCATCGACGGCATCGCGCTCGGCAAGATCCCCGACGATGCCGAATGCGCCAAGGCGGTGATGTTCCTGTGCAGCGACTGGGCGACGGTGGTCTCGGGCGCGGCGCTCGACATCAATGGCGGCGAATGGATGCCGTAAGCGGCTCGTAATCATCGCCGCGAGGGTGACACAAGTGACACCTGTCCGCGGCGGTGTCCGCACTTCGAAACGCGTGGAATTGTGCGGGATTGGGGCCTCAGGGTTACACATCTTGCGATAACGGAAAACGGCGTGCCGTTTCGCGGCCCGTGCGCAGGCCTCTTGCGGGAAAGCAGACGGCGTCAAAGAGCGCCGAGAATGTAGCTCGCAGCGGCAATGTAGGACAGGGGCGAACGGTTGCCGTGCGCGTCAGGCCAGCATCTCGCAGACCGTGCGCAGATCGTCGAAAGTGCCGCGCACCGTCAGCTCGCTGACATAGGGCACTTCGACCCTGCGCAGGAGCTGCTCGCGCACGCGCTCCTTCGGGCCGATAGCGGCGATCGCGTCGACCATCGCCAGCGGGATGGCCGCCGCTGCTCCGTGCGCGTCGCCCTCAAGCCAGAGCGCGCGCGCCTGCATTGCCTCGGCTTCGAAGCCTGCGCGCGCAAACAGGTCGAGCTGGAAATTGTGCCGGTCGCTGCCCATTACCGTGATGAGATAAACGATCGAGGCGCGAACCTTGGCTGCGGCCCGCTCCACATCCTCGTCGATCACCACCTGAACCGGGCAGGGCAGCAGAAAGTTCGACAGGTTGCGCCGCGCGCCGGGGCGGGCAAAGCCTTCCTCCAGCAGCGCCCGATAGTCTCCGGCCTGCTCGGGAATAAAGAACGCAGGTAGCCAGCCGTCGGCTATTTCGGCAGCAAGCCTGATGCTGACCGGACCCATTGCCCCGATCAGGATCGGCAGGTCCTCGCGATAGGGCCGGACCGGAGATTTGAGCGCCTTGCCGCTGCCGATCCCGCCCGGAACCGGCAAGGGGTAGAATTCGCCCTGCTCATTCTCGGGGCGTCTTCCTTCCAGAACCGGGCGCACGACCGACACATATTCGCGTAGCCGCGCGACCGGTCTGTCGAAGTGCTGGCCGAACCAGCCCTCGGCCACGTTAACTCCGGTCACACCCAGTCCGAGCATGACCCGACCCTGCGTCAGGTGATCGAGCGTCAGCACGGTTTGCGCCATGTTGGTCGGCGCGCGCGCCTGAATCGGCGTAACACAGGTGCCGAGCCGCATCCGGCTGGTGTTGGCACCGATCCACGCCATGTAGGTCTAGGCTTCGGCGAAATAGGACTCGGGCAGCCAGACCGCGTCGCAGCCCCAGCTTTCGGCTTCCTTGAGCTTCTCGACTGTTTCCAGCGGCGCAAGGTCGACGCCTCCGACCCGCGCATCCTTGCCCCAGTGCCCGATCTGAAAGCCGATTTTCACGCGTGCCGATCCCTATGACCGTTCGATGTGGAGCGGGCGGAATGTGGTGGCCGAAATGCGCCACCCGCCATCGCCTTTGGTATATTCGTCGATATAGTGGCCCCAGCTCTTGTACTGGCTGAGCAGGGACGGGAGCATCTGCGATTCATCCTCGCCCTTGAACCAGAAATGGTCCGAGAAGGACCAGGTGGCCTTGGCGTGGGTGTCGGAGAGGAAGTCGACTTCGACCGAGTGTCCCTGATGGCTGCTGACATAGGGCCCCAGGACCGTGCGCAGCCACTCGATGCAGGAATCGGCATCGGTGAAATAGTTGCCGTCCTTGGGGCCGTCCGGCGTGCCGCGATAATCCAGCGCGACCGCACCGTCGGCGAAGGCAGACCGGAGCAGTGCGGGATCGTTGAAGTCCATCCCGTTCCAGTAACGCGTCTTGGTGCGGCGGATGTCCTCTATGGCGACAAGGCGTTGCAGATCGTCCAATGTGCCGGTCCCTACGAACAATGCCGGTCGATATACCGCGCGAAGTCGCCGGTGATGATCTCCTCGGAGAGGCCGTAGTCCTCGTAATTGTACAAGTGCGGCGGCCATTTGCCGCGCTGGTTCTCGTCCAGCCAGGCGCGGATGCCGGCCTCGTCCTCGGCAGTCATCGTCCTGCCCATCGCCTCGAACACGCCGCGCGCCATCTCGACCGGCCGGTCGATCAGGTCCTGGAACTGGATATCGACGAAGCGGTCGTCGCCGATCTTTTCGCGCAGGTCGATCACCGTGTTGCTCATGTCGGCCCAGCGCTTGCAGGTGAACCGGCCGATGGTCTGCTTGTCGATCGAGTCCGACTTCATCCGGATCAGCGGCGTAATCATCGAGCAGTGCGAGGGCACCGTCTTGATCGGGTGGCGGTGGGTCTGGACGATCACCGCATCGGGGAAGGCATCGAGCAGGGTCTTGGGCGCGGACATGTGCGTGGGTGATTTCAGGATCCAGTGCTTCCCGCGGCGTGACTGGTCCTGCCATTGCAGCATCTTGAGCGCGACCTTCAGCTCCTCATAGGCGGGCATCTGGTCGTAGCCCTTCAGCCACTCTGTATAGCTGGGCACGTAGACGAAACACTCGATCATCGTGCCGACGAAGGCCTGGTCGATGATGAAGGCTTCCTCCTCGGGCGAATCGAGCGTCGAGGGGTGGATATGCGCGCCGTCGGGCCACTGGTCATGGATTGCCTGGGCGCGCCTGCGGCGCTCGACCGGATTGCCCGGTTCCTCGCCTTCGACGGGATAAGGGAACTGGCCTTCCCACCATTTCATCGCGGTGTGGCTGGGCGCGGCGCTGAGCATGCGGTGGGTCTTGGTGCTGCCGGTCCGGCCAAGGCTGAGGATCGCCGCGCCGACCTTTACGTCCTCGTCGAGGATTTCGGGATTGCGCTTGATGAGGTCGACGCGCGTCAGCCGGTTCATCAGGTAGCCGACATTCTTCTCAGCTTCCATCGCCGCACCCTTGGGCGTGAGCTGCGCCTCGGCGTGGAGGCATTCGAGCATTTTGTCGAACGGCTCGAAGAACCAGGTATCGCCAAGGTCGTCGAGGCCGGAGCGGCGCTTGGCTTCGTCGATGAGGGCATCGCGCTCGAGCGGGGGCGTGGTGTTTTCGTCGGCCATCGGGTCAATCCTTGTTCAACGGTCGCAAAGGGGTGGAAAGGGACTGGTGCAGCCAGGTGCCCTCGTCGGCTAACAGCATGGCCTGTCGCTTCACCTGCCGATGCAGCACACGCAGCAGGGCCTCGTCGTGCTCGGGGCCGGCCATGGCGATGAACGCTTCGAGTTGCCGACTGGCCTCCTCCTCCGAAGCGGCTCTCGTGCCGGTCAGTTCGGCGACTTCGGAGATGTATTCTGCTGCAAAGGCATCGCGATAGAGCTCGACCTTCTGAAGATACTGGAGCGCCAGCACGATCTTGTCGCGGCGATAGGCAGCGAAATCGTCGCTCAGCGTCAGCGACGCGGTCATGACTTCGAGCGCCTCGACGGAAGCGAGATATTGTGTGCGGGCGGGGGCCGGCATCTCATAGGCCGCGAGAGCGACTCCCATCGATTCGGCAATGCCTTCGAGCGCATCCTTCATCGAGATCGCGTGCCAGATGAGATATTCGTGATAGTCTTCCTGATCGCGCGGATGAGCGAGATCGTTGGCGATTTGCAGGGGTGTGTAGAGCGAAAAGGCGATATGCTGGAAGCGGACGTGATCGATGTCGACTGGCGTACCGCCGCGCTGTTCATAGAGTTTGTAGAAGCCTTCCGGATCGTCGAAGCCCTCGACTCGCTCGCGCGAGCGCAGCGCGGAGAAATCGGCATGGCGGTCGCCGACACAGACCAGCTCGAAATCGAGCATGGCGGTCAATTCGTCGCCCTTGAAGATGAACTGGCCCGCGTCCATGGCGATCACGCAAGGATCGTAGATCGCTGGCGGCACATTGCGATCGAGCCACTTGCGGACGAATTCGATGTCGGGCGAGGGGCGGCGGTCGCCGTCGAGATAGAGCCCCTCGGCATCGCGATAGGCCGAAAAGGTGATCGCCTTCGGTTCGACCGGCATCGTCGCTCCGGCCTCGACGATCAGCGCCGGATCGATTTCGTGGATCAGGCGCATCTGATCGGCAAGCTGTTCAAGCAACTTTTTGCGATCCGCCTCGCTGGCGGCGGTGGAAATGTTGGGCCGCCCCGGCACCCGGTCCATGACCAAAGCGGGCACCTCTTCGATGAAGCCGTAGAGGTGGGGTACCTTGATGCCCTGTTCTTCGAATATGCGGTGGACCTTCGCTTCGTAGGAAAGCGGTCGGGCAGGCCAGCGCCCGCCCCGCGCGCCGCGCACGAAGAGCCTCTTCGGCCCGTCATTGCCTTGCACTTCGACGAACCATGCCGGACGCCAGCGGCCTTCGCGTTCGAGCGACAGCACGGGGCCGACTTCGCGCTCGATCCATTCGCGCACGATCCACTCGTCTTCCTCGCCGATCAGCGAAGTTCGAGCTGCCGCGCCGTCGGACCGGGTTTCGGTTTCGGTCACTTTGTTTTCTCTCCCTTCGACGCGATCAGTTCACGGATCGCGTCTGTCCTCCGTCGACGCGGTGGTTGGCGCCGGTGATATATCCGGTGCGCGGGCTGGCCAGAAGGCAGACCATCATGGCGATATCCTCGACCCTGCCGATCCGCCCTGCGGGCAGGTTGAGCCGCTTGGTGGCAATAAGCATTTCCAGCTCGTCATCGCTGGGTTCTCCCCAGCCTTCGTTCTTGGCCAGCGAACGGCCCCACGCCAGCATCCCGGGCGAAAATACGACGCCGGGCGATACCGTGTTGACGGTGATGCCAACCCCCTTGAGCGAACCTGCAAGGCTGGCCGTCATATTGTTGAGAGCCGCCTTCGCGGAGGAGTAATTCGGCCCGAGGTAGTTCGGCTGGACGCCGACAGCGCTCGATATCTGGACGATGCGCCCGAATTCGTTCTCGCGCATGTCCGGCACGATCCGCTTGACCATACGCATCGCGGCCACCGTGTTCGACTGGTAGGTGCCGATCCAGTCTTCCACCGACACGTCCAGGAACTGCTGGTTTGTCGAATTCCCGGTCCCGCCGCCGGCATTGTTGACCAGCACTTCGACAGAGCCGCCCAGCGCCTTGACCGCCGCCTCGCAAGTCGCGTCCGCGCCTTCGTCGGTCGAGAGATCGCCGATTGCCACGCCTGCCGCGCCGATCTCGGCGGCGACCTGCTCTGCACGATCCCGGTTGCGGCCATGGACCACGACCTTGCAGCCTTCCTCGGCCAGCATTGTCGCGATTCCCGCGCCGATGCCCGAGCTGGAGCCGGTGACGAGCGCGCGGCGGCCGGTGAGTTGCAGGTCCATGCCTAGGCTCCCCCTGCCGCAGACATCGCATCGGGCTTTGCCCCGGTGCCGGTATCGACGCGCGTGCGGATCAGCTTGCGGCTGGCGATCAGCCATTGGCCGTCATGCTTCTCGTAGGTCTCGTGATAATGGCCGTAGCCATGCGTCCAGTAATCGACGCCCTTGTGCTCCCACCACAGCATGTCCTCCATGGCCCAGACGCCTTCGGCGCTTGTCGGCGAGGTGAGGGTGATTTCGGGAGTGTGGACGTGATGGACGGTGGTCCTTCCGGCAAGCGAGACCTTGAGCGACTCGGTCATGGCATCGCGCCCGACAATCGGTTCGCTGTCGCTACCCAAAGCATAGGATTTCGCGTCCGGGGTGTGGCAGGACCGGTAAAGCTCCCAATCCTTGCTATCGACCGCGCGGCAGCGGCGCGC
The DNA here is from genome assembly GCA_964603645.1 of uncultured Novosphingobium sp. GTDB lineage: Bacteria > Pseudomonadota > Alphaproteobacteria > Sphingomonadales > Sphingomonadaceae > Novosphingobium. The sequence continues at coordinate 53,492 of CAZRVW010000004.1, forward strand.
CTTCAACAGCCGGATTTCTTCCAGCGCCAGCAGTCTGTCGAGCGTGTCCATCATGCCTGCACCTCTCCTTCCCTTGCCTCTGCCCAGGGCCTCTCATAACCTGCAAGAAACTCGCCCTTGGCGACCTTGCCTGTAGCGTTGCGTGGCAGCGGGGCGTCGATGAAGCCAATCGCACGCGGCACCTTGTAGATCGCGAGCCCCTCGCGGCAGTGTGCTTTCATTTCGTCTTCGCCGAGCGTCTGGCCCGGCTTCAACACCGCGACCGCGACCAGCCTCTCGCCCAGCCGAGCGTCCGGCTCGCCAAAGGCCATAGCCTCAGCGACGGCGGGATGCTCGGCCATGACCCGTTCGACCTCGGCGCAATAGATGTTCTCGCCGCCGGCGATCACCATGTTCTTCTTGCGGTCGACGATATGCAGCAGGCCGTCCTCGTCGAAGCGGCCAATGTCGCCGCTCAGGACCCAGCCGTCGCGAATGGTCGAAGCGGTCGCCTCAGGATCGTTGTAATATCCCGCCATGGTGCAGGCACCGAAGGCTGCCACTTCGCCCGGTTCGCCGGGTTCGGCATCGCTGCCATCATCGCGAACCACCCGCAACATGGTGGTGGGCACGACACGGCCAACGGCGGCGAGATTTGCCTCGAACTCGGGACCGCCGAATGTCGCGACGCGTTCCATCGTCTCGGTCTGGCCATAGGTGTTGAGCATGAAGCACTGTGGCAGGGCCTGGCGGATGCGGGCGGCAACTTCGGGCGCGAGCGCGGCCGTGCCGCTCGACAGGAACCGCAGCCGCGACAATGCACCGCCCGCCGCGCGCGGCGAGGCCAGCAGGTCGAAGATCATCGTCGGCACCAGGGCAAGGCGGACAATCGTGTTGGCCTCGAGCAGATCGAATACGGCATCGGTGTTCCACTTGCCGAGTAGCACCGTCGCGCCGCCCTTCATTATCGCGCGCAGATAGAGCAGCAGCCCGGCGACATGGAACAGCGGGCTGGAAACGATGATCGCGGGCGGTTCGGCCCCCAGGCCAGCATAGGGATCGACCCCGAAGTGCGCGCGGTAGAGTGCGTCGTAAGCCTCGTCGAGCAGCAGGCCGAGCGTCATCGAATGCCCCATGCCGCCTTGCGAGTGAACGATCGCCTTGGGATGGCCGGTGGTCCCCGATGAAAACAGGATGATCGCCGGATCGTCGGCGTCGCGCGGCGCAAAGACAAGCTGCCCGTCCGTGTCCGGCATCGAAGCCGCGTCGAAATTGTCCGGCGAATCTGGGTCCGCGCCGATCACCAGAAAGGGCAAGGCAAGGGGATTTTCGGCTACCAGAAGTGTCTGCCGCTCACTGTCCGCAATCACAGCGACGCAATCGGTCATCTCAACGGCGCGGCGCATCTCCGCGCCCGCGCCCCGGCTGTTGACGAGAACTGGCGCTGCGCCCGCGGCGACAATCGCGACGAACGACAGCATCCACTCCATTCGGTTGGCCATGGCGATCGCGACATTGTCGCCAGGCTTCACACCCATTGCCTGTTGCAGATGAGCGCTCAGCGCAGCGGCACGCGCTTCAAACTGGCCGAAGCTGGTGACCGCTCCGTCCTGCTCGGTCATCCTTGCTTCCGGCATGGCGCGGCGCGCGGCAAAGGTCTCGGCGAGGCGCTGGCTCAACGTCGGCGGCGCATTGCGGAACAGTTCGCAGGTCTTGTCGCCAAGCCGGCCTTCGATCGTTTCATAGGGCGCGCCAGGCGCGACGAGTTCGTTTGGGATCGGGAAGCTGGCACCATGGATCATGTCAGAACCTCGCCGCGATCACCGGTATCGCCATGGCGGGTTGCGACTTGGTTGGTATATGGGACATGGGATTGGCAATACCGCTGCGCTGGGACTATCAGTTAGACAATTGCCGAGGCGCGTCACGAATGCAAGCGCGTGCCGGGCCTCACATCAAGGAGCACCGAAGTTGGCTACACAGGAATCTGCAACCGCCACCAGATATGGCGATTTCGTCTTTGATCCCTTTTCGATGGACTATGCCAACGATCCCTATCCCTTCTACGAATGGATGCGGGAAAACGCGCCGGTGTTCCATCACAAGGAAATGGATTTCTACATCCTCAGCCATTACGAGGACGTGTGGAAGGCGCATCGCGACGCGGCGGTCTTTTCCAGCGCCCACGGCGTAACTATCGAAGTGCAGGACAGCGCCGGGATGATCCTGCTCGGCAAGGATGCGCCCGACCACGGCTGGGCCAAGGCGATGATGGCCAAGGTGTTCAGCCGCGAACGCATGGCGGCGCTCGATCCGTTCATCCGCCAGCGCGCCGTCGATCTGCTCGAAGCCGCCTACAAGAAGCATGGCCCCGATGGCGAATGGGACATGGTGAAGGAGTTTTCGGTCGAACTGCCGCTTTATGTCATCAGCGAATTGCTCGGCATTCCGGAAGAACTGCGCGCTGAAGTCCACGAGCAGGCCAACAAGTTCCTGGCGCGCGGGGAAGGCGCGGGCGAGGACCTGCAGATGGAAGCGAATATGGGGCTGTTCGGCCTGTTCTACGGCCTTGTCCAGGAGCGTCGCGAGAATCCCAAGGATGATCCCGTATCGCTCCTGATCGCGCTCGAACTGGAGGACGACGAGGGCGTCAAGCACAAGCTGGGCGACGACGAAATCGCCATGCGGTTCCTCGAAATGGCCATCGCCGGTCACGAGACGGTCGCCAAGGCGATCCCCAGCGGGGCCATGGCCATGGAGCTGTTTCCGTCCGAAAAAGACAAATTGCGCAAAAATTTGTCGAACATTGATCAGGCCGTGCTCGAGGTGCTGCGCTACGATCCGCCGTCGCAATTGCAGGGTCGCTGGACCACGCGTGACGTGACCTTGCACGGCGTCACCATTCCGGCCGACAGGCGGGTGATGCTGGCGACTGGTTCGGCCACGCGCGATCCGCGCGCCTTCCCGAACCCGGACGTGTTCGACATCGACCGCGATCCTGACAGCCGCACCGTGTTCTTCGGCTATGGCGTCCACAAATGCCTTGGCATCCATCTCGCGCAGCGCGAGATCGCGATTGCCTTCGAGGAATTGTACACGCGGTTCCCCGACTGGAAGGTGTTCCCCGATCGCGCCACCCGGGTGGCCGTCACCAATGTGCGCGGGGTCGCCGGCCTGCCCATCGTACTCGGGAAGCACGCCTGACAGCGACCGGCGGGAGAGAGGAACATGGCCCGGACTGGTTCGAAGATGCACCTTGTCGGTCACATGTGCGTTGGTCCGACCAGTCACCATCTCGGCAGCTGGCGGCATCCGCAAAGCGATGCCCACCTGGTCCTCGATGCAGAGCGGTATCAGAACCTGGCCAGGATCTACGAACGCGGTCTGTTCGACGGCGTGTTCTTCGTCGATTTCCAGCGACTGAACAGGTTCAAAGAGGACAGCGTCGGCGATTGGGTTCACCGCGGCGGCGGGCTCCACATGCTCGATCCGATGCAGGTCCTCGCCACCATGGCGCTCGTCACCAGGCATCTCGGCCTCGCCGCGACGATGAGCACCACGCTCAACAACCATTATCATATCGCCCGTGCCTTCGCGACGCTGGATCACCTGAGCAAGGGGCGAGCGGGGTGGAACATCGTCACGTCATACGACGCGTCGGAGGCACTCAATCACGGAATCGGCAGCTTTCCCGATAAGAATCTTCGATACGACCGGGCCGACGAAGTGGTTGAAGCCTGTCTGGCGCTGTGGAACGGCTGGGATGAAGGCGCAATGACAGTCGACCGCGAAGACGGGGTCTTCATCGATCCGTCGAAGATTCATTACGTCAAATACGAAGGCGAGATGGTGCGGACCGAAGGGGCGCTTACATCTCCCCGGCCGCCGCAGGGCCATCCCGTCTTCATGCAGGCCGGCGCCTCAGAACGTGGAATCAAGTTTGCGGCTCGGTGGGCGGAGCTGGTCTTCACTTTGCAGGATGACAAGGAATTCATGCGGCCGTTCTATGACAAGCTGAAATCACAGGTTGAGGCGAACGGCCGCGATCCGGCGAGCTGCAAGGTCCTGCCCGCGATCGAGGTCGTCGTGGGGCAAACGATGAGCGAGGCCGAGGAGCGGGCTGCCGAGGTCGATCAATATGCGGTCCCCGAAATTGCCATTCCGGGCCTCAGCGAAATGCTTAGTCGCGATCTGCGCGGCGTTCCGATGGACACACTGCTGGCCGATGTCCCCCAGACTGATCTCGGAGCCGAGGTGCCCGAAGGCGCTTTCGCCAACACAATGAACGTGCGCAAGGATGGTCGCGGCCTGACGATCAGGGAGGCGGCCATTAGCCGGGTTACCTCCTGGGGCACGCCGCGTATCGTCGGTTCGCCCAAGGACATCGTGGACCGCATGCAGGAGATGTTCGAGGATGGATGCTGCGACGGATTCGTCATCACTGGCCCGCTGAGTCCGGAGAGCCTTGAACACATCGTCGACCTTGTTGTGCCCGAACTGCAACGTCGCGGCCTCTATCGTACCGAATATGCCGGGCGCACCTTTCGCGAAAATCTTTTGCAGGACGATTGATCGGGACACTGGACTGGGAAGGGATAAGGCATGGATCTGGGACTGAAAGACGCCGTCGTTATCGTGCAGGGCGGATCGCGCGGCATGGGTCTGGCCTCTGCGGAATGCTTCGCCGCCGATGGCGCCAAGGTCGGCATTCTCGGACGCACGCAGAGCGATCTCGATGCGGCGGTGGAGCGGCTCAAGGGCATGGGGGCAAGCGATGCCGCGGGCTTTGCCTGCGATATCGGCGAGCAGGGGCAGGTCGACAAGGCCTTCGCCGCGATTGCCGCGCGCTGGCCGCATATCAACACGCTGGTCAATGCTGCCGGTGGCGAGGTGGTTGGCGAATTCGAACAGCTGACCGACGATCAATGGATGGAGAGCGTCAACCTGTCGGCGATGGGCGCGGTGCGCTGCGTCCGCGCGGCCTTGCCGATGCTGCGCAAGGCCGAATGGGCGCGGATCGTCAATTTCTCAGCCCATTCGATCAAGCGGCAGTCACCGGGCCTGATCGCCTATACCGCGAGCAAGGCGATGATGGCGAGCATCTCGAAGAACCTGTCGCTCACGCTCGCGCCGGACAACATCCTCGTGAACACCGTTCTGCCCGGCAGCTTCGCCAGTCCGGCATTGAAGGGCTGGGCGAAAGGCCACGGTATCGATCCCGACGACCTGCACGCGATCATGAAAGGCATCGACGAGCATTTCGGTCACCCCGCGCACCTGCCGCGTGCGGGCGATCCCAAGGAGATGGGGCCGGTGGTGGCCTTCCTGGGCTCCAAGGTGAACAGCTACATGACCGGGGCCTTCGTCAATGTCGACGGCGGTTCCGATTACAGCTGAGGCGGTGGCCTCCCGCAAACGATCGAAGCAGGAGCCTGCAGACCCGACTAAAGCGGCTGGAGCAGCGGCAGCCAGCAGGCAGTTTCCGGCCAGTGGTCATACTGGATGGCCTTATTGCACCAGCTGGGCACCTCCATCAACCGGCTGATACGGGCGGGTTTGGGTGATTGGCGCTGTA
>CAZRVW010000005.1:0-47297 GCA_964603645.1 uncultured Novosphingobium sp.
GATCGCCCACATGGCCATCCCGAGCAGGATGGGGAGCGCACCGAGCACGATGGCCTTGCCCGCGAAATCGGTTCCGGCCAGCTGGTAATACTGCATCTTCAACCGCTGCGTATCGTAGGCGGTGAGGCCCGCGAAGATCAGCACCCCGAGGATCGAGACAGCCAGTTGCAGCATGGACGACTGCAGGAAAATGTTGATGACCATCGCGACGAGCAGGCCGATCACACCCATGATCAGGAACGAGCCCATGCCGGACAGGTCCTTCTTGGTGGTATAGCCTACCAGGCTCAGGCCAGCGAAGGCCGCCGCCGTGGCGAAGAAGGTCGTTGCGATCGACTGGCCGGTGTAGACGAGGAAGATCGTCGACATCGACAGGCCCATCAGCGTGGCGAAGCCCCAGAACATCGCCTGAAGCGTTCCGGTGCTGAACTTGTTCGCGCCAAAGCTCATCGCAAAGACGATGGCCAGCGGTGACAGGATGATGATCCACGCAAGCGGTCCACCTGCCCCCATGATCGAGGCAGCATAGCCAGAACGCGAAAACAGCAGCGCGACGATGCCGGTCAGCAGGATGCCCGATGCCATGTAGTTGTAGATAGACAGCATGTGTTTGCGCAGGCCGGCATCGTATCCGGCTTGGCCCGCAGTCCTGCCATCGAGGCTCGGAGACGCTCCAAATCCCGGGCGCGGGGTCTGGGGGTCATTCCAACTCGCCATGTTAAACTCCTTTGCGGTTACTCGCGGAAATGCGAGGGTCCATAGGTTCTATATCGCGGTAAATCGCCGGAAATTCAAGGGTAAGCAGGTTAACACCTGTCGCAAAATGTAACAGCAGGATTGACCTTCAACTGCCTGATTCTCTTGCCATTTCGGTACCACGATCACGCGCGGCGCGCAGCGTTTCGTTTACCAGTTTCGCGAGCGCACCTTCGGCATCGAGCACATCGAGGCCAGCCCTCGTCGTTCCGCCGGCACTGGCGACGCGGTCCGCGAGCTCGCCCGGAGCCACCTGGGAGCTTGCGGCAAGCAGCGATGCGCCTTCTGTCATGGCCAACGCCAGAGTGCGTGCCTGATCGGCATCGAGGCCGAGTTCGGCACCTGCCGTCGCCAGCGCATCGATGAACCGGTAAACGAATGCCGGCCCGGAGCCCACGAGTGCTGTGACGGCGTCGAACAGCGCTTCGTCGATCCACTGCGGCGTTCCGAGCGGGTCCATCAGCGCGGTGACGCCATCCCGCGCGGCATTGTCAAGGTTATGCGCGGTCAGCGCCACCGGCGACTTACCGATCGCGGCGGCAAGGTTGGGCATGATCCGGACGTGTCCGCTGACATCGGGGAACAGTCGTCCCAGCGTCGCAAGTTCAACGCCCGCGAGGATCGAGAGAACAGTGGTGCCCTCCCCCGCCAGATGGGCCAAGGACGGCGCGATGTCGCCAATCATCTGCGGCTTGATGCCGAGCAACAGCGCTTGGGGCGCCGACGCATCGGCCGCATCGCGCAGCAGGGTCACGCCCGCAGGCGCGTCGGCCAGCACCGGATCGACAACAGTAACGCTGGACGGGTCCAGTCCGCCCCCCAGCCACCCGGTCAGCATCGCTCCGCCCATGTTGCCGCAGCCGACGATGGTAATCGATTGCGGCCAGGCGAAGGCCATGCGGTCAGGCCTCCCCGGCGGAATCGACCAGCGCTGCAGCGAGCGCATCTGTCGGTGACTTGTCGCCCCATAAGATGAACTGGAAGACGGGGTAAAAGCGGTCGCATTCCTCCAGTGCTGCCTCGACAATGCATTGCGCCTGACCGGGGCTGAGCAGCCCGTCGTCGCCCAGCATAAGGCCGTGGCGAAACAGCAGCACATTGCCGTTTGACCAGACATCGAAATGCCCCAGCCACAGCTGTTCGTTGATCAGTGCCAGCGCCTCGAAAATTTCGGCCTTCTTCTTGGCGGGCACTCGCACTTCGGGAAGGCACAGCAGCTGAAGCACATGGTCTTCCGCGCGCCAGATCGCCTGGAACTGGTAGGTGGTCCAGCTACCCTTGATTTCGGCCGAAATCTCGTCCTCGCTAAGGTACTCGAACGGCCAGCCGCGCGCGCCAAACAGCGACGCCAGCATTTCAACGGGCACGGCTTCGTCCTCGCGGCCAAGATCGTCTTCAACGGGTCTCATGCAGTCTGCGGTTTCCTCTACGTGAATGTCACGCTGGATGCGCCGAACACATGGCCAAGCACAATCGAAGCCCGCGCAATGCCTGCGCATAACCCGACAAGTCTGTTTACATGATGTGGAAAAGGGCCGGGATAGCCTAGCGCGACAGGTCGTCCACCACCTCGCCGGCAGGGCTGATCCACATATAGGGACCGGAGATTCCCGCTTTCTTCAGCGCATCGATGAAGGTACTTGCTTCCTTCCTCGACGCAAACGGGCCAGTCAGCAGACGATTGGTCCCGTTGAGCCGGGCCGAATAGGGTCTGCGCCCTTTGAACAGCGAAGCGTTGGCTTTCTCCAGACGTCGCCAGTCATACGACAAAGCGGCAATCCTCTGACCTATGCCAAGCTGCACCCAGATGCGGCTGGGATGGCTTGGTGCGGCCTTTTTCGCTTCCGCTCTTGGTTCAGGCTTGGGTTTGGGCTTTGGGCGTGCGGGCTCGATCTTGCGGATATCCACCGAGCCTGCGGCGGGGTCCACAACCGTCGTCGGCTTGTCGAAGTCCGCAAACAGCGCGCCGAAGGAATGAGCCGATCCAGGCTCCGCGGCAACAGGCGCGGGTGCCGATGCCTGTGCGGGCGTCAGTTTCGATTCGGGAGCAGCCGCCCCTCCCGGCACCGAAGTGCTGGCAGTCGACGTGGGCAAGCGAGCAAGATCGAAGCCCGGCTTCGCGGCCGCTGCTGGTGCTGGTGCTGGCGACCGAGCCACTGCCGGCCCGCTTACCTCAACCGGCGTGCTCGCAACGGGAGAGGGGGCAGGCGCGGGCGTTGGCTGCGTAGTCGTTGCCGGTGTGGGCGAGACCTGTGCCGAGGCGACCTGTGCCAGCCGGGTCGGCGGCGCTGTCGTTGACGGGGATTCCTGTGGCGTCCTGCCTGACATTATCTCGGCAACTTTCGGCACGGGCGCCTCGCGCGGGACGGCAAAATCTGAATCCGTAGAGCCCGCGTCGTCGCGTGTAGGTCTAGGTTCGGGTGGGGCGATACGCCGTTCCCTGCGTTCGCTCTCAGCCACGCGTGCCTCGCGTTTCCTCTGCTCGGCGGCAAGCTTGGCATCACGGCGAGCCCTGGCCTCCGCCTCCTCGGCCCTCTTTCGCGCTTCGCGAGGCGAAACAGTCGCCGCTTTGCTCTCGCCCGGGCCCAGCGGCCTGCCCGCCGGGACAAGAGCCCTGCCGGCCTCCCGGCCGGATGAAAGTGCAGCAAGACGCGTCTCGTCACGTCCGATTTCGGATGCGCGAGGGAATATCCCGAGGTTCGCCGCTGCTGCCTGCTGGGCTCGGGTAAGGCGCGGCATGTATTGCAGATAGGGCGTGATGCCATCGGCAAGCCGACCGGGAAGCAAAGTCTTGACGATCCGGCTCGCTTCCTTGTCCTGGCCGAGAATTGCCAGTCCGAATGCGCGCGCGCGCCATGCCGGCTTGTCCTGCTTTTTCAGGAGCGGGAGCAGAGTCTTCTCCATGGCCTCGCCATCCCCTGCAATCGCCTGGCTGATCGCCAGCCTGCGGGTCACCTCTTCAACATCGCTGCCTGCCGCAAGCGCCTGGGCGTAGAATCGCTGAGCGCCAACAGGGTCGCCGATCAGATCGTGCGCGAGCCCCCTGTCCGCTGCTATCGCCTGCGCCGGAGCGCCCGCGGCCTGAGCCTGCGCGAACAGCGGAACCGCAGAGGCTGCATCGCCTTGGCGGACGAGGGCTCCAGCAAGTCCAGCAAGCAACCGGGAATTTGTCGGAGCGAGCGCCTGGCCGCGACGGAAGAAACCGACCGCAGCCTCGAAATCCCCAAGCTTGCTCGCCGCGATCCCAGCGTCGACCAGCGCATCAACGTTTCGCGGTTCGCGGCTAAGGCGCGAAAGGACCGCGCTCAATTCGAGCGAATCCCGGCTCGGCAAGGGTTGCGCCACCTGCCCGCTCGCCTGCGCCAGCGCTACGTTTGGCAGGCAAAATGCAGCTAGCGCCGCACCACAGACAAATGGCAGCAGTGGTGAGCGCACCGACTGAAATTGTCGCCTGTTCTGTGCCCTAAGAAGCATATTTCACTCAGCCAGCCACGCAGCACCAATTCTGGCGCGAGGCACCTTCAATTGCGGTACTCAGCCTGAACACAAGGCGAATGCGTCAGCACGCGCCTGAAAAACGGCTTACTGGTTGTTCTGCCGCCCCAGGAATCGGGGGATGCTGATTGAGGAAGTGCCTTCCTCTTCATCTTCGCCCTCAGCGGTGCCCTTGTTACGTGACAAATTTGCCATACGCTCAAACAAGGTGGTTCCAGATGCCGCCGCCGGTTTGTCCGCTCCGGCATCGGGCGAACCGCCGGACGAAGGGGCTTGTCCTGCCGGAGCAGCAGCGCCGCCGAGCCGCTCGATACGCGGGGCGACGGGCGCATCATCCTTGGCCAGACGATCGGCATCGAGCAGCAGCTCGTCCTGACGGGCCGACGGTGCCGGATTTTCCTCCGCTGGCTGCGGCTCGACCTGTTCGAGACCAAGGTCGAGGGGCTCTTCCTTTGGCCGCCCCATCCCGCTGAGGCTTGCATAAGAGCCTTCCTGGCCCGCATCTTCGGAAGCCTGCCGATCTTCCTCGGCTTTCTGTTCGGCCGCGACCGGTTCAGCGACCTCAGCCGGTTCCTCTCGGCCCTCGGACGACAGGCCTGCCAGATCAAGCGGCTCCGGCTGTTCTTCGCTTGCCGCCGCAACCTCTGAAGCACCGGTTTCAGCCACCTCCGGCGCAGCATCGCCAGTTTGTTCGACTTCTTCGGCAGCTGGCGGAGTTGTGTCTGGCACGACCGCTAGCGGCACGCGATCGATTTCCGGTGCAGGCTCTGGTTCCGGCTGTGGTTCAGGTTCTGACTGCGCTTCTGGTTCTTCCGCCTCGAAGGCGATTGGCTTGACCGCTCCAAGCAGCGCCGGACCACGCGCCCGTGAGAGATTGAGCGGCCTTACCGAATCCTGCGCCTGCTCGGCGATCTGCTCGATGCCGGTCGCCACGACGGAGACGCGAATCTTGCCTTGAAGCTCGGGATTGAAGGCCGAACCCCAGATGATGTTGGCATCTTCATCAACCAGTTCGCGGATATGATTGGCTGCTTCATCGACCTCGAGCAGCTTCATGTCCTCGCCGCCGATGATCGAAATGATCACGCCCCTAGCGCCCTGCATCGAAACGCCGTCAAGCAGCGGGTTGGCAATCGCCTTTTCCGCGGCATCGAGCGCGCGGTTCTCACCTTCGCCCTCGCCGGTGCCCATCATCGCCTTGCCCATCTCACCCATCACCGAGCGCACGTCGGCGAAGTCGAGGTTGATGAGACCGGGCATGACCATCAGGTCGGTGATCGATCGGACGCCCTGCTGGAGCACTTCGTCGGCAAGCCCGAAGGCTTCCTTGAAAGTGGTTTCGGCCTTCGCGATCAGGAACAGATTCTGGTTGGGAATGACTATCAGGGTATCGACGTGCTGCTGTAGTTCCTCGATGCCTGCTTCGGCCGCGCGCATGCGGCGCGTGCCTTCGAACAGAAACGGCTTGGTGACCACACCGACCGTCAGCACGCCCTTGTCGCGAGCCGCCTTGGCGATAATCGGTGCCGCGCCCGTGCCGGTGCCGCCCCCCATACCGGCGGCGATGAACACCATGTGTGTGCCTTCCAGCACCCGGTCGATCTCCGCCAGCGTCTCTTCGGCTGCCGCCCGGCCAACCTCGGGCCGCGATCCGGCGCCAAGGCCCTGGGTGATGTCCGGTCCAAGCTGAATGCGCTGCTCGGCCACCGAATTGTTGAGAGCCTGCGCGTCTGTATTGGCGACAACGAAATCGACGCCCTCGATTTTCGTTTCGATCATGTTGGCGATGGCGTTGCCGCCCGCACCGCCGACACCGATCACGGTTATCCGCGGCCGCAGTTCCTCGATCGACGACGGCCCAAGATTGATGCTCATTTCAGTCTCCTGACAGGAATGCGCAAGCGACAAAACCCGAATTGCAGTGATTGCACGCCTGCCCTCATTGAATCAAAGCGGTCCGGGGCGTTGTCCACAGTGTGCAACTCGGTGTTTATTCCTAGCGAGGTTGGGGGAATCTCCATTTCGTCCGGCATCAGAAATACTCTCTGAACGCCTGCCAGACCCGTGCGACGGTGCCCATTCGCCCGTATCGGGATACGGACTGAAATTTTACGCCGTAAGTACGCACGTCGATCGGATCGGCGTCCGCGTAGAGCACGAGGCCCGCCAGCGTTGCGAAGCCGGGTTTGACATGCGCATCGGCAAGTCCGGCAATATGCGGGGCCTGACCGATCCGAACCGGCTTGGCGAGCGCGGACTGCGCAAAATCGGCAAGACCCACCAATTCCGCTCCAGCGCCGGTGAAGACCACCTGATGCCCCCGCTTCTCTCCGAAGCCTAACGATTTCAGCGCCTTGTTTATGTCTTCCATCAACCGTCCAAGTTGAGCGGTTATAACGGCAACGAGCTCGGCGCGCGGTATCCTGTTCTTGTCGTCGGCGTGGCGGGCAAGCGGGCCGCTGGCCTCATCTCCCGGTCCATCAACCGGTATCATCTCGCGATGATCGGCCGGGCTCGCGATGGCCGAACCGTTCACACATTTCAGCCGCTCGGCCGCGGAGCGGCGGATTCCGAACGCCGATGCTATCGCGTCCGTGATCGCCCCCGAACCTGTCGGGATCGAAGCCACGCCCATGATCATGCCATCGCCGTAGACCGCGACGTTGGTCACATCCCCGCCGAATTCCACCAGGGCCACCCCCAGTTCGCGCTCTTCCGCCGACAGACAAGCCAGACCTGCCGCGAGCGGCGAGCCGACAACGCCTTCGACATCGAGATGCGCGTTCTGGACGGCCTCGTGGAGGTTACGCAGCGGTGCACCGTCGGCGAGCATAACATGGATATCGACCGCCAGCCGCTCGGCATGCAGGCCAACGGGGTCAGCCACACCGTGCGCGCCATCGAGCGTATATTGCGCAGGCTGAGCGTGCAGCACGGTGCGTCCGTCAGGCTGGATCGCTCCGCGTGCCGATGCCAGCAAGAGGTCGATGTCTTCCTGTTCGATGCGGCGCCCGCCGATGTCGATTTCGACCTTGGAAATCGTGCTCGTGAGACCTGCTCCCGAGCAGCCGATCCACACCCGCGAAACCGAGTGATTGGCCATCCGCTCAGCGCGTTCCACTGCGTCGCGGACAGCGTGTGTCGCCTCTCGCATGTCGGTAACGTAGCCGCGGCGAATACCCTGGCTGGCACGGTGCGCGGAGCCGAGCACGATCATCTCGCCGGTCTCGGTCAGGCCGGCAACGATCGCGGAAATGCGAAACGAGCCGAGATTGACCGCCCCGAACACCCGTGAGATGCGCTGACTTGCCATCAATCACCCCCCTGCTTGCTTGCAACCGCGGCCGCGTTGAGCGCCGCGCTTTTGACGTCCTTGTTCGGCATACGCAGATAGATGCGGTCCTTCGCCCGCATATCGAAAGCGAGCACCTTGCCGCCGATCAGACGATTGTTCCCGTCGAGCCGCGCAAAGGAAACCAATGCTGCCGCCATCTCCTTGTCGCCCTCCGGCAGCGCAAGGACCTGGCCGGTCTTGAAGGTGAGGTTCCAGCGCCGGTTTCCGACCCATTCAGCCTCTCTGATGTGCGGCCGGATCGCTGGCGCGGCATCCAGCAGACGCACCAACCGCCGCACCTGTCCGCCAACCTGCGGACCGGAGACAATCAGCCGCCCCTTGGCTCGGTCCTTCGAAATCGGCTCCAACTCGTTACCGTCGGCATCGATGAGCACCAGCCGATCCACCTTGCGCAGCACGGCGTGCGGCTCGCGCTCGACGATGTCGATGACAAGCGTGTCGGGCAACTGGCGCGAAACGCGCGCATCCTTGACCCACGACAGCTCGAGCAATTTCGCTCTCAACGCACCGATATCGACAAGCGGCATTGCCCGTTCGCGCTCGGCCAGCGCCTGCTCGTAAACCTTCAGCTCGTTGAGATTTTCCACGCCGCGTACGTCGACCCGGCGCACCTCGAACCCCGCATCGGCGGCGACCATAGCAAGTTGCCGGCTCGCCATCGTCGGCAGGCCCGCCATCGAGGCGGCAATCCACGCCAGCGCGACTGCGCCGCCGAGGATCACGGCCATGAACAGGCGTTGCCAGGTCTCTTCGCTGATCGGCAACAGAGCCAATGCGGCACCGAATGCCGAGCCCGTACGTGCCTTGGCTTGCCGCACTTTGCGTGCCTTGCCATGCGAAGCTGCGCTCCGCCGCCCGCTCTTGCCCTTGCGCCTGATCGTCTGGCTCATTTCGCGCTGCCCCCTCGCGCCTTTGCGTCTTCCAATGCCTCGGCGATAATCGCCTCGACCAGATCGGGATAATCCATGCCGCAGATCTTGGCCTGCTCAGGCACGAGGCTAAGCGGGGTCATGCCCGGCTGGGTATTGACCTCGAGCAGGAACAGGCCCTCGATTCCGCGCTCGTCGTCCCAGCGGAAATCGGAGCGGCTGGTCCCCCGGCAACCGAGCAGGCGATGCGAACGCAGGGCCAGCTCCTTGCAGGCCCGTGTGATCTCGTCCGGCAGTTCGGCGGGGCAGACATGCTCGGTCATGCCGTCAGTGTATTTGGCGTCGAAATCGTAGAAGCCGCTCTTTGGCTTGAGTTCGGTGACCATCAGCGCCTTGTCCGCGAGCACTGCAGTGGTCAGCTCCTTGCCGCGAATGAATGGCTCGGCGAGCAGCTCGTCGAACTGCTGCCACGGGCCGCTGACATCGCGCCTGATCGGATTACCGTAGTTGCTGCTGTCTGTAACAATGGCGACACCGACCGAAGACCCCTCGTTGACCGGCTTGAGGACATAAGGCCGGGCCATGGGATCGCGATCGTAAAGCTCTGTGCTGGCGACGATGCGGCCGCCGGGCATGGGAATACCATGCGGCACCAGCGCCTGCTTGGTAAGCTCCTTGTCGATGGCAATGACCGAGGTGGCGAGGCCCGAATGGGTGTAGGTCAGGCCCATCAGGTCCATCATGCCCTGTACGGCCCCATCCTCGCCCGGGCAGCCGTGCAGCGCGTTGAACACGACATCGGGCTTGGTTTCGGCGAGCCGCAAAGCGACCTCGCGGTCCATGTCGATACGGGTGACGCGGTGTCCCTTGCCTTCGAGCGCCTTTGCCACGCCCTCGCCGCTCATTAGCGAGACCGGCCGTTCGTTCGACCAGCCACCCATGAGGACGGCGACATGGAGTTTTTGTAGCGTCACGTTCGTCCTACCCGCTGAATTTCCCATTCCAGTTCCACGCCGGAATTTTCCTTCACGCGCCGCCGCACTTCTTCGCCCAGCGCCTCGATATCGGCGCTGGTAGCCGTGCCGGTATTGATGAGGAAGTTGGTGTGTTTCTCGCTCACTTGCGCGCCACCAAGGGTCAGCCCCCTGCACCCGGCTCGGTCGACCAGCTCCCACGCCTTTTCGCCCGGCGGGTTCTTGAAGGTCGAACCGCCGGTCTTGGTGCGCAGCGGCTGCGAAGCTTCGCGGCTGGCGGATATACGATCCATTTCCGACTGGATAGCGTCCGGCTCGCCCGGTCGCCCCCGGAACCGCGCCGCCACGACAATCGCCTGTTCGGGCAGATCGGAATGGCGATAGGTGTAATGCAGGTCCAAAACGGATAACGTCACCAATTCGCCGCTGCGCAAAACCACATCGCAATCGACCAAGATGTCTTTCACTTCGCTGCCGTAAGCACCGCCGTTCATTCGTACGAAGCCGCCGACCGTGCCGGGTATCGAGCGCAGGAATTCGAGGCCCGCAATCGCGTGGTCGCGTGCCATGCTTGACACCAGCACGCCCGATGCCCCGCCGCCGCAATTGAGCACGTCATCAATGCCGAAGACGCCCTTGCCGACCGTATCGACCCAGGCGAAGGCCTTACCCAGTCGCACCACGACGCCCGGCACGCCGCCATCACGCACGATCATGTTTGAGCCCAACCCCAAGGCCATGACCGGCACGGCTGGATCGAGATCGCGCAGAAACGATTGCAGGTCCGCGACGTCTTTCGGCTCAAACAACCACTCGGCGCGCCCGCCAGACTTGAACCAGACCAGCGGTGCAAGCGGGGCATTTTCGGTCAGCTTGCCGGCCACCCTGGGGAGTGCATCGGCCATCATACCGCCCTCCGCTGCTCGATCGCACCGGATAGACCAGCGGCCCATTTGGTGATGTCGCCCGCGCCAAGGCAAACGATCAGGTCGCCCTGCTCCACATCGACTGCCAGCGCATCAGCCAGTGC
Source organism: uncultured Novosphingobium sp. (assembly GCA_964603645.1). Classification (GTDB taxonomy): domain Bacteria; phylum Pseudomonadota; class Alphaproteobacteria; order Sphingomonadales; family Sphingomonadaceae; genus Novosphingobium. The sequence continues at coordinate 10,480 of CAZRVW010000005.1, forward strand.
GTCCGGTCCGGCAACGGTCTGCGCGGCGCGGTGGCCGCGCGCCTTCAGGCCCTTCACAAGTGCCTCGGCATCTGCGCCATCGATCGGCTCCTCACCAGCCGCATAGACCGGCGCGATATAGACCACATCGGCATCGCTGAAGGCGGTCTGGAACTCGTCCATCAGGTCGCGCAGCCGCGTGTAGCGGTGCGGTTGGGCAACCGCGATGACTCGCCCCGTACCACCTTCACGCGCGGCGGAGAGCACTGCCCTGATTTCGACCGGGTGATGCGCATAGTCGTCGATCACCACCGCGCCCGCCACTTCACCCACCCTGGTGAAGCGCCGTTTTACGCCGCCGAAGTGGGCAAAGCCGGAACGGATGACCTCGTCCGGGCAGCCCATCTCGACCGAGACAGCAACCGCCGCGAGTGCGTCCTGGACATTGTGCCGCCCCGGCATCGGGAGATCGATGCCCTCGATCCGCCGGACCGCGCCATCGCGCGAACGGATCACTGCATCGAAGCGATTGCCGCCGGGATGCGGCGTCACGTTCTCTCCGCGCACATCGGCTTGCGCGGAAAAACCATAGGTGAGGACTCGCCGGTCGCGCACCTGCGAGATCACGTTCTGCACCTCGGGATGATCGAGGCACAGCACCGCAGCGCCATAGAACGGCACGTTCTCGATGAATTCGACGAACGCCTTTTTGACCCCCTCGAAATCGCCATAGTGGTCGAGATGCTCGGGATCGATATTGGTCACGACCGCGATGGTCCCGTCGAGCCGCAGGAAACTGCCATCGCTTTCATCTGCCTCGACGACCATCCAGTCGCTCGCGCCGAGCCGGGCGTTCGAGCCATAGGAATTGATGATGCCGCCGTTGATGACGGTCGGATCGATGCCGCCGGCATCGAGCAGGCAGGCGATCATCGAGGTCGTCGTGGTCTTGCCGTGGGTGCCTGCCACCGCGACCGTATTCTTCAGCCGCATCAGCTCGGCCAACATCTCGGCGCGCCGCACCACCGGGATACGGGCTTCCAGCGCGGCGGCGACTTCAGGGTTTGTGCGCCTTACGGCGGTCGACGTAACGACCACTGCCACTCCGGCGACGTTCTCGGCAGCGTGGCCGATCGTCACCGGAATGCCGCGCTCGCGCAGCCCTTCGACGACATAGCCTTCGGAAATATCCGAGCCTTGCACCGAATAGCCAAGGTTGTGCATCACCTCGGCAATGCCCGACATGCCGATCCCGCCGATGCCGACGAAATGGATCGTGCCGATGTCGGTGCCGACACCTTTCATTGCACGCCGTCCTTCGCCAAAGCCTCGCCACCGGTAGCGCGCGCCTCGCCGACGCCTACCCGGATCACGTCCATCAGCGGCGACCCGCCAAAGCTCTCGACAAGGTCGGCGAGATCGGAAACGGCTTTTGGATAGCCGCAATTCCACGCCGCGTGGGCGGCATTGCCCAGCGTTTCGGGATGCAGCGCCATGGCCTGGATCTGCTTGGCCAGTTCGGCGGCGGTGAACGTCTCCTGCCGCACTGCGCGCGCGCCTCCCGCAGCCACGATTTCGCGGACATTGGCGGCCTGATGATCGTCGGTGGCGATCGGCAACGGGATCAGGATCGCAGGGCGGCCAACGGCTGTCAGCTCGGCAATGGTCGAGGCCCCGGCGCGACCTATGAACAGGTGCGCTTCGGCCAGACGGCTCGCCATGTCCTCAAAGTAGGTCGCAAGTTCGGCCGGAATTTCGTGATCGGCATAACGCTTGCGCACGGCCTCGATGTCTTCGGGCCGGCACTGCTGCGTTACCTGCAGGCGCGAGCGCAAGGCAAGCGGCAGCATCGCGAGGCCATCCGGCACCACCTCGGAAAGCACCCGCGCGCCCTGACTGCCGCCGGTGACAAGAATGCGGAACGGGCTTTCCTTGGTAAATGTCGGAAACGGCTTGTCGCGCAGCGCCAGCACTTCTGCCCGCACCGGATTGCCGACCAGCGTGACCTTGTCCGCATGCTTTTCGGCCAGCCGGTCAACACGTGCGAAGCCGGTGGCAATTGCATTTACGCGGCCCGCCAGCCGCCGGTTGACCCGGCCCAGCACCGCGTTCTGTTCGTGGATCACTGTCGGCAGGTCGGCCTTGGTGGCCGCCAGCAGGGCGGGAAAGGCGGGATAGCCACCAAAGCCCACGACCGCGCTCGGCTCGAAGCTTTCGAAAAGACGCGAGGCCATTGCGCGACCCTCCCAGATTGCACGCAGGCCGCCGATCCAGCTCAGTGGGTTGAGGCCCTGAAGCCGCCCTGCAGGCAGAACGTGAGCGGTCAGCGAAGACGGCTTTCCGGGAATCGCCGCGCCGCGTTCATCGGTGATGAGAGCAACGTGATGGCCGCGCCGTTCAAGCTCGGTGGCCAGTGCGAAGGCAGGAATAAGGTGGCCGCCGGTGCCTCCGGCGGCAAGCACGTAGTGACGGCTGACCGAGGTCATTGGCTATCTCCTCCGGCCAATCTCGCTTGGGCGTCCTTGCCAAGAAACGGGTTGCGCCGTGTGATCGCAAGCAGCAGCCCCACGCACAGGCACTGTGCGATAGTGGACGAACCGCCATAGCTGATGAACGGCAAGGTCATACCCTTTGACGGGAACAGCTGGAGATTAACGAGAATGTTGATGAAAGCCTGTCCGCCCAGCTGGCACAGCAGGCCCGCGCCCGCGAGCACGGTAAACAGGTCTTCCTCGTCCAGGAGCCGGACCAGACCGCGCACAAGGATTGCAAAGTAGATGACGACAAGCGCGAGGCAGCACAACAGGCCGAATTCCTCGCCAATCACCGAGAAGATGTAGTCGGTATGCGCTTCGGGCAACGAGAACTTGCGATTTCCCTGCCAGAAACCCGTTCCGGTAAATCCTCCATTTAGCAGCGTGCGCTGGGCCAGATCGACCTGATCGAAGGCCGTGCCCCCGCCGAGGAATGAATCGATACGGTGGCGGGCGTTGTCATAAAGCAGGTAGATAGCCGATAGTGCAAAAGCCCCCGCTGCCCCGATCGCCGCAATCCGCTGCAGCGAAATACCCGAGAGCAGGACCAGCACGAACCAGGTCCCGGCAAACAGCAGCGTCGAGCCGAAATCGGGTTGCAGCATAAGCAGCATGGCGACCAGCCCCATCAGGATCACGCTCAATTCCATGACTGGCAGCTGCGGATCGCGGGCGCGCCATGAAAGTATCCATGCCAAAAGTATGGGATATCCGGCCTTGAGCAAAGAGGATGGCTGGATCGACAGACCAATCCTGATCCAGCGCTTCGCCCCGTTCACTTCGGCGCCGATTACCGGCACCAGCAGCAGAAGAACAATGGACACCGCAGCGATGAGAATGCCCGCCTGCCGCGCCGTGGTCTTGGAGAGGTGCGATGCGGTAAACAGCACCGCCAGCCCCATGATCTGCCAACTGATGTTGAGAAAGAAGAAGTGCATGTCGTCGACGCCCAGACGCCGGGCACTCGCCGGAGAGGCCGCGGCGACCGCAGCCACGCCGATGGCCATGAGGATCAGCACCATGGCCAGCAGTGGCCTGTCTATCTCGCGCCACCAGATAGCCAGATCGCTGCGCCGGCTACGACGATAGCGTTCCACAGCCTGTCCGCTTTCCAGGAGTTCCGGGCCTGCCTGTCCCTGAATCGCCATCATCCGCACTCCCTTGCTGCGGTTTGCGGCTCGAGAAGCGCATCGACGATCTGGCGAAACTGGTCGCCACGCGCCTCGAAATCGCGGAACTGGTCGAAACTTGCACAGGCAGGCGAAAGCATCACCACGTCGCCGGGGCGCGCCGCCGCCATTGCCTCGCGCACGGCGTTTGCCAGCATCTCGCTGCGATTCACGCGCGTGTAGGGCTCGAGTATCTCGGCAAACAGGGGGCCAGCATCTCCGATCGTGTAGGCTGCGGCGATATTGCGGAACCATGGCCTGCACTCGTCGAGGGAGTCTCCCTTGGGCAGTCCGCCCAGGATCCAGTGGATTCGGCGGCCAGGATTAGGTGGGAAGGCTGCCAGTGCGGGTGCGGCAGATGCCGGGTTGGTCGCCTTGCTGTCGTTGATGTAAAGCACGCCGTCGGCTTCGGCCACGCGCTCCATCCGGTGCGGCAGACCGCGGAAGGTGGGCAGCGCGCGTTCCCACTGCGACGGCGCGAGGCCCAGCGCAGTAACGATGGCGACTGAAACCGCCGCGTTCTGGAGGTTGTGCGGCCCCTGTAAAGTCGGCCATCCCGATTGCAGGTGTGCGAGGTCCGCGCCATCAGCGACATTGCAGGCAGCGAGATCCGCACGTTCCGCTTGGCCACGCGCGATCTGTGCAGTCTCATCGTCGCCGGTTCCGAACACCGCGACATGACCAGCGCCGAGCATGTCGAACAGCCGCGCCTTTGAGGCGGTATAGGCTTCGAAGGAAGCGTATCGGTCGAGGTGGTCGGGTGTAATGTTCAGCAGCGCAGCAACTTCGCAATCGAGGCTCTGCGTAAGATCGATCTGGTAGCTCGAAAGTTCGAGCACATAGACACCGCCAGCCTCTAACGGCTTCTGGCCAAGGATGGGCACGCCGATATTGCCACCGACCGTCACTGGCACCGCCGCGCTCCGCAGCAAGTGAGCGACGAGCGATGTCGTCGTCGATTTGCCATTGGTTCCGGTGATTCCGACCACACGATGAGCAGGCAGATCGGCCCGTGCACGGGCGAACAATTCGATATCGCCGATGACCGGAACGCCTGCATTGGCGGCAGCCTCGACTATCGGATGGGTGTTGAGCGGCACTCCGGGAGACACGACCACGGCCTCGCAGCCTGCCAGGTCGGCACTCACCGGATCGGCAATCTCGGCTCGGCCCTCAAGCGCCTCACGCGGTTCGTTGCGGTTGTCCCAGGCCATGACCTCGGCGCCGCTCGCCAGCAGGGACTCGACAGCAGTAAGGCCGGACCGGGCGAGACCCAGAACTGCGTACTTCTTTCCTGCGAAGGCCCGGCTGGTGATCATCGCCGCCCCGCTACCTCAGCTTCAGCGTCGAAAGGCCGACCACGGCAAGGATGGTAGAAACGATCCAGAACCGGATCACGACGGTCGATTCCGCCCACCCCTTCTGCTCGAAATGGTGGTGAATCGGCGCCATACGGAACACGCGTTTTCCGGTGCGCTTGAACCAGAACACCTGGATGATGACCGAGGCCGCTTCGAGCACGAACAGTCCACCGACGATAGCAAGCACTATTTCGTGATGCGACGCCACCGCAATCGCGCCAAGCGCACCCCCAAGGGCAAGACTGCCCGTATCGCCCATGAAAACAGCGGCGGGAGGCGCGTTGAACCACAGGAAAGCGAGGCCCGCGCCCATGATGCCGGCGCAAAGGATGGCCAGTTCGCCCGCTCCCGGAACATGGGGAATGCCAAGATAGGTGGCATAGTCGACACGCCCGGCAAGGTAGGCGATCAGCGCAAAGGCACCCGCTGCGATCACTACCGGCATGGTCGCAAGCCCGTCGAGCCCATCGGTAAGGTTCACCGCATTGCCCGCTCCGACGATCACGAAGGCCGCGAAAACATAGTAGGCGGCCCCCAGCGGAATGGATCGTCCCGAAACGAACGGCACATAGAGGTTCGTGCTGATCTGGCTGACGATGATCCAGGCCGCGATCCCTGCCACGACGAATTCCGCCGCGAGACGCATCCTTCCCGACAGACCCTTGTGACTGCGCTTGGTCACCTTGTCGTAATCGTCGAGGAATCCGATCAGGCCGAAGCCCGCTGTCACCGCCATGCAGGCCCAGACGAACGGGTTGGTCAGGTCCATCCACAGCAGCATCGAAATGATCAGCGCGGTCAGGATCATCAGCCCGCCCATTGTCGGCGTACCGCGCTTGGCGAGATGGCTCTGCGGACCGTCCTCGCGGATCGGCTGTCCCCTGCCCTGCCGCACGCGCAGCATCGCAATGAAGCGCGGCCCGATAATGAGGCCGATGACAAGTGCCGTCATCAGCGCCGCGCCCGCACGAAAGGTCTGGTATCTGATGAGGTTGGCCGGACCTTCGAATTCGAGCCATTGGGCGAGTAGATAAAGCATCTGTAGTCGGCTACCTCAGCCTTCCTTGCCAGCGAGCGCGGCCACCAGCTTCGCCAGGCCCACCGAGTTGGATCCCTTCACCAGAACCGCGTCACCGCTTTCCAGCCCAAGTGCGCGCACAGCTTCGACAGCCTGCTCCACCGTTTCGCAATGATCGAAGGGTATCGCTTTGCCAAGCTCGCCACGCGCAGGTTTCCCCAGTTCCCCGGCCAATGCAGCCATCTCCTCGCCGACCAGAACGGCATGGTCGACACCGGCCGCGTACAGGGGCTCAGCCAGCGCAGCATGGTAGCCCGGGCCATGGCTGCCGAGTTCCTTCATTGCGCCGAGCACGGCAATGCGGCGGGTCGCATCTTCGCGGCCGAGCTGCTCCAGCGTCGCGGCCATCGACGCCGGATTGGCGTTATAGCTTTCGTCGATCAGCAAGGCAGTGCCGCCCTTGACGTCAATGTCGAGCCGCTCACCGCGCCCGGCCAGGCCATCCATTTCGGCAAGCGCCAGTCCCGCCGCGCCAAGATCGCCCCCGACAGCGCGAACCGCCGCCATGACTGCCAAGGAATTGGCCACCCAGTGCGTGCCGGGCATGGCCACGGTGTAGCAGATACGCCGCTCGCCCATATCCGCCGTGACCAGCGAACCGCCATGGGTACCCGGAATCGAATCGAGCAGGCGCACATCGGCGTGGCTGGCCGATCCGAACGAGACGACTTGCGCGCCGCCCCGGACAGCTGCATCGCGCAACCGCTCGAAATGCGGGCTGTCGGCGGGAATGATGGCTGTGCCGTCCTCTTCGAGTCCCTCGAAAATCTCGGCCTTTGCATCGGCGATTGCTTCTTCGCTGCCGAGCATCTCGATATGCGCCGGCGCGATGGTGGTGATCACGGCGACATGCGGACGCACCTGCCGGGTCAGACCGGCGATCTCACCCGCATGGTTCATCCCCATTTCGAAAATACCATAACGAGAGCGAGCGGGCATTCGCGACAGGCTGAGCGGCACGCCCACATGATTGTTGTAGCTCTTGACCGAGCGGTGCGCGCGGCCCCGGCTCGACCGGTCGAGCGCGGCAAAGATCGCTTCCTTGACCCCGGTCTTGCCGACCGAACCGGTAACACCAACGATCCGCGCCCTGGTCCGCTCTCGCGCCGCCGCGCCGAGCCGCTCGAGAGCTTCGGTCGTGTCGGAAACGCGGATGTGCGGCATGTCGCAGTCGCGGTCTGAGACCACGGCGCTGGCGCCCTTTTCCAAGGCCATGTCGATGAAGCTGTGGCCATCGGTCGTCTCGCCCTTCAAGGCGAAGAACAAGTCGCCTGGCTGCACGTCGCGCGAATCGATTTCCACACCCGAAACCGCAAACCCCGCGTTCGCGGTACCCTTTACGGCTCGCGCCAAAGCAATCGCGTCCCACAGGCCGGTCTGGTCATCCTCTGTTGCCGGCTTGGGCCATTCGAGTAGCCTTTGAGGTGCATTCATATGACCTTCTCCCCCAGTGCGCCCGCAAGCTCCCGTGCCACTGTCACGTCGTCGAACGGCAGGACCGTCAAGCACGCACCGCTGCCCACGATTTGCCCCTGTTCGTGGCCCTTTCCCGCAACGAGCACGATATCGTCCGACCCCGCCTGCGCTATTGCGGCGGCAATGGCTTCGCGCCGGTCAGCGATCTCTTCGGCCTCGGGACAACCTAACCGCACCATCGCGCGGATCGCTGCCGGGTCCTCGCCGCGTGGATTGTCGTCGGTGACGATCACTACGTCGGCACCTGCCGCGGCAGCCTCGCCCATCGGCGTGCGCTTGCCGAAATCGCGATCGCCACCCGCACCAAACACGATGAACAACCGATTTGCGGCATGGGGCCGAAGCGCCTCGAGCGCGGCCGTTATCGCATCGGGCGTATGCGCGTAGTCGATGTAGACCGGCGCACCTGAGGCGGTCAGCGCCGCGCGTTCAAGCCGCCCCCGCACCGGCTGGAGCCGCGCCATGCTATCGAAGACCTGCGCCGGAGCGCCGCCGGTCGCCATCACCAGCCCCGCCGCCACCATCGCATTCGCCGCCTGATAGGCTCCGATCAGCGGCAGCTTTATAGTGTGTGACTCGCCTTTATGTTCGATCGTCAGGATCTGGCCCAGCAGGCCCGGCTCGCGCCCAACGAGTTTGAGGAATTCACCTTTCGCGCCAACCGTAAGCAGCCTGAGGCCGCTTTCGCGCACATGGGCTATGGCCCGGTCCGACCATGGTTCGTCGGTCCATACGACCGCCGCACCGCCTTCGGCTACGACCTCGTCGAACAGCCGCATCTTCGCGGCGAAATAGTTCTCCATGTCCGCATGATAATCGAGGTGGTCGCGGCTCAAGTTGGTGAACGCCCCTGCGGCAACCGGCAGGCCTTCGTTGCGAAACTGCGCCAGCCCATGGCTTGATGCCTCGTAGGCGGCGTGACTGACCCCCTCGCGGGCAAGGCGGCTCATCGTCGCCAGAAAGGTGACGATGTCCGGCGTCGTCATTCCGGTCGAGACTGTCTCGTCCTGCGAGGTGATGCCAAGTGTGCCGATCGAAGCGGCGCGATGCCCGGCCAGCCTCCAGAGTTGGCGGACCATCTCGACGCAGGACGTCTTGCCATTGGTCCCGGTCACAGCGACGACGGTTTCGGGAAACGGGGCAAAGAACCGGGCGGCAAGGTGGGCGAAGGCGCGGCGCGGGAGTGGATCGGTGATATGCACCGCGCCTTCAACTCTTGCCTCGGGCCGGGCGACGATAGCCACGGCTCCGGCGGATATGGCGGCGGGAATGAAGTCCTCGCCGTTGACTTTCAGCCCCTTGAAAGCACCGAACACGTTGCCCGGCGCGACTTTTCGGTTGTCGATAGCAAAACCGGTCACTTCGACGTCCATGCCCGGTTCCGGTATCGTTCCGGCAGCAGTGGCAAGATCGGACAGTCTCACCGGGACGACTCCACCGGGATCAGTGGCTTGAGATCGGATATGTCAACGTCGCGGGTTTCATCCGGCTTGATGCCAAGGATCGGGCCGATCCGGGGCACCACCCTGCCAACGACCGGCGCCGCGTTCCAGGAGGCGGTGCGTTGCCCAGAGGTTGCTGCGGTCCCCTTTGGCTCGTCGAGCATTGCGATCACCACGTAGCGCGGGCGGTCCATCGGAAAGGCTGCTGCGAAGGTCGATACAAGTGTGCTGCGTCTGTAGCCGCCGACACCCGGCTTTTCGGCAGAGCCAGTCTTGCCGCCGACCCGGAAGCCGGGCGCATTGGCTCTCTTGCCGGTGCCATAAGCAACGATCATGCGCAGCATTTGGCGTATCCGTGCGCTCGTCGCCGCCTTGAAAACGCGCCGACCCTTGGGAACCTCTGAAGCCTTGAGCTTACGTAGGGTGGCAGGACGCCAGACCCCGCCATTGACCAGAGCAGCGTAGGCCGAAGCCAGGTGCAACGGGGTGACCGCGATGCCGTGTCCGAACGATACGGTCATAGTCGTCGCCTGCGACCAGCCGTCCTTGACTTCGTCTTTCGGCCACAACGGGAAGCCTCTTGCCGGAAGCTCGATATAAGGCCGCTCGTTCATCCCGAGCGCCTGCATGGCGCGCTTCATGCGCTGATTGCCAAGCTCGTCGGCGATGCGCGCGGTTCCGGTATTGGAAGAGTGGATCAGTACTTCTGGCACGTTGAGCGACCCGGGCATCGCATGGCTGTCCTTGATCGTGTGCGGACCGACCTTGATCGGTGCCGTACTGTAGCGCGCTCCCAGATCGCGAACCGTTCCCGCGTCGAGAGCAGCGGCCACGGTGATCGGCTTGAAGGTCGAACCGAGCTCATAGACTTGGTTGGTTACGCGATTGAAGGCGTTAGGCGTCTCGCCGCGATCGGCCGCCTGCTTCGAGACTTGCAGGTCACCCGGCGTCACCTTGTTGGGATTGAAAGCGGGCAGCGAAGCCAGCGCCAGCACTTCTCCGGTATCTACGTCGAGGATCACCCCCGCCGCTCCCTTGGCATTCGACATCGCCATGCCCCAGCCCAGTTCATCCTCGAGCGCGCCCTGGGCTCGCACATCGATCGAGAGCATGGCCGGCTGCGCGCGAGTCTGCTCGCTCGTCAGGTACTCATCGAAATAGGACTCCATTCCGACCTTGCCGCCCTCATCCTGGTCGACATAGCCAAGCACGTGGGCGGCCATCGAACCTTGCGGATAGATGCGATCGGGCTCACGTGGCACCTGGATTGCCGGCTCGCCGAGCGCATGCACACGGTTGGCCTCTTCTGGCAGGATGCGCTCGCGCAGGTGTACACCCTTCTTGCTGGTGCCAAGCTTGGCCAGCACCTCGCGATAGGAGAGATCGGGAAATATCTTAACGAGTTCCCGGGCCACGTGCTCACGGCTGTGCACCAACGACGGCCCATTCTCCATCTCGTCGGGCTTGTACCAGAGAGCATAGGCCGAAAAATCTCGCGCGATGACTTCACCGTTGCGGTCGACGATTTCCCCGCGGCGCGGGGTCAATGCATCGGTCAGGCTGAACTGCCTGTAACCATCGGAAAACAGGCCGAGCCAAACGATGCGCGACATAGCTGCAAAAGTGACAAGTGCGAATAGCGCAAGCAGGATAAGGACCCGCGCTTTTGCCATGGTCAGCGAGCGTTGCCGCACATTGACCACGCGCCGCCGACTAGAAGTAACCGTCGTCGAGATCGCGAGTGTACTCAATCCTGGTTGACCCCCGCGAGCTTGACGCGACTGGTCGCGGCTGCGTTCTTCGCATCGGCGATCAGATTGCCAACCACGTCGGCTGTGCCCTCATCTGATGCCTCTGCCGAGCCTTCGCGCCGCTCGGCAACTGGCTTGGAACCAGCCTGCATTGCCGAACCAGTCACCGGTGAGACCATCTGCGAGAAAGGCAGCGCTTTTGTTTCCGTCACGGCGTGGGCCATGCGGATCGGCTTGGGAGCATCGGGAGCGCGCGGCATGCCCAGCGAGGCCAGCTGGCGCTCTCCTTCGATATATTGTGCCGCCGCCGGAGCGACATAGCCGAATTCGATCGAATTGAGCGCAGCGAGCTGCTGCTGATTGCCGCGGGCCTGATATTCGACTTCGAGGAATCGGATTTCCCTTTGAAGCGAGACGATCCGGTTCTCCGTCTGGCGCACCTGGCCCTTCACCGCGTTCACGCGCAGGGTCAGCGCCAGGGTCAGCCCGAAACATAGCGTCAGGACAAACACCCATCCGATCGACTGAATGCGATTTCTCGTGAGGTTCATGCCGCTTGCCTCTGTCTGTATGGTGCCGGTGTGCGCGTTGCCGCGCGCAGGGTTGCCGAGCGCGAGCGCGGATTGCGATCAACCTCGCTCGCCGAAGGCCGGACAGCCTTCGAAACGCTTGTGAAAGTCGGGGCGAATGTGGGCTTTGTTTCGGGCATGTGTCTCGATGCTCCTTGTCCTGCACCGCTCGCTTCGCGAAGGAACTGCTTGACCATCCGGTCTTCGAGACTGTGGAACGAGACCACCGCCAGTTTGCCGCCCGCCGTCAACAGCTGCTCGGCTGCCGCGAGTCCCGCCTCAAGCTCATCGAGCTCACCGTTTACTTGGATGCGGATCGCCTGGAAGCTGCGGGTCGCTGCGTCCTTCGGCGCGCCGGGCTTCTGGCCGAGGACTCTGCGCACGACCCCGGCCAGCTGAGTCGTGGTGGAAAGGGGGCGGGCAGCCACGATCGCACGGGCCAGGCGTCGTGACTGCCTCTCCCCGCCGTAGCGGTACAGCACGTCGGCTATATCCGCTTCCGGCGCGGTGTTCACAAAATCGGCGGCGCTCGGCCCGTCCTTGGCCATGCGCATGTCGAGCGGACCTTCGGCAGCGAAGGCAAAGCCCCGCTCGGGCTGGTCAAGCTGCATGGAGGACACGCCGATGTCCATCGCAATGCCGTCAACCTGGGCAACGCCGGCTTCAGCCATGGCCTCGACCATCTCGGAAAATTTGCGCGGATGCAGCACCAGGCGCGGCGGCGCGGTGTCGAGTTCCGGCCATTTGCCTGAATCGGCGCGCGCGGCGACGATCGCATCCGGATCGCGATCGAAGGCGTGGACCGTTGCTCCGGCATCGAGAAAGCGGCGGGCGTAACCCCCGGCGCCGAAAGTGGCATCGATGATGACCCGGTCAGGGCCGACATCGAGCGCCGCCAGCACCTCGTCGAGCAGGACCGGGACATGCGGCGGGCTCACTTTTTCTTCGCCTTGGCAAGTTCGGCTTCCCTGATACTGGCGCAGACTGTCTTGAGGGTTGCCAGGCCCTCGGCCTCGGCCAATTCGTCGGGGTTCCAGGCGGTGAAGAATACGCCGCCGCCCATGAAAAAGAGCTCTTCCTGGATATTCGCACTAATTGCGATTTCCCGCGGAAGCGTAAAACGCCCGCTGTCGTCGAAGGTGATGTCGGAAAAGCCGAACAGGGCGGTGCCGCGTTCGACCGCATCGAAATCGAGGCCATGCTCCATCGCGCGCTGCGCTTCGAGGTCATACTGTTGGCGCATCTCGACCTTGCGCGAGAGCCCGAAGCCGATGAGACAGTTATGCTTGGCATCCCTGCCAAGGCACACGGTCATCCCGCCGCTGGATTCTTTCAGGGTCGAACGGAATCCAGCGGGCAGCACGAAGCGCCCCTTGTCGCGTTGCAGCGAGAAGCCTGGCCCGTTGTAGATGTATGGCATCGACGCCATCAGTCCCCAATTCCCCGCAACCCCAAGCAACGGGCAATGCCTTCCTCGTCCGCACGCGCGAGCGCCTGCGGTCCGCCCGAACCCACGGGCGGCGAGAATCGACAATTCCGATGGACTGTTTCCTTAACCCGGGAAAAGTCGGGAGAAAAGGCCAAAAGTAGCCGAATTTCTCCAAAATTTTGGGGAAATCCACCGATTGATGGGGCCCGCCCGCCGGCGCGGCCAATAAATATCTCTATAAATCATAGCTTTGTGATGTCTTGCCGCGCGAAAAGTCCGCCCGGCAAATTACGGGAAATGTCGCCAGCCAAGGTCGATGCGTTTCGAATTCAGCCAGAAAGCCAGTCGAGGAGCGCACGTAATGCGGTCGCACGCGTGCCTTCCGGGTCGTCGGTCCGGCTTTCGAGCAGCGCCGCATCGGCGATCGCGACGACGCGCCCCCTGCCGATATGGCATTCGGCAAACAGTCCCGATCCCTCGATGCGGCAGGTGGAACCTTCGATTACCTCGAATTGCCCGGGAATGGCGACGGAAACCTGAGCTGCGCCGATCGTCACCACTTGCACATCCGGCGAAACGTCCTCGTCGCGAACCAGTCGCAGACCCCAGCGGCTCAGAAGCGGGGAAAGCATCACGATGTCCTGCGGACGTCTGCGGTCACCGATCGCGAATCGCGAGTCGAAGGTGAGCATCGGGTCGGCGAACAGCAGTACCTGTCCACCTTCCCGCACCCAGTTGTCGAGCGCGACGTTTTCCTGCGGGGAAAGCGGCCAGGGCTGCGCCATGACCAGCACCGCGTCTTGCTGAAGAGGAAATCCGCCCTCATCATCGGCAAGGCTGTCGAGCGGCATCAACGCGCCACGACCACGCAAGACGGCAAGCGCCCAATGTTCGGCACTGTCGTCGGTCAGCAATTCGGCGATGTCGGCCGCTTCTGGCAGCACGATCGGCAGGCTTGAAGCCAAGCCGATTTCCGATTTCGATAGGGTGGTGGGCTGCCGCGCTCCACCGCCATTGCAGCTTGCCAGCGCCAGCGCACCGGCCACCAGCCACATGGTTCTAGAGCTCACCCGGTCCTACAGCGTCGGGCTCCTCGTCCGGCTCCGGCGTCGGATCGGCGGCGGGAACCACTCCTGCATCGGCCAGCGGGTCGACCACGGGCTTGGGCTCCGGCGCATCAACAGCGATTACCTCATCGATAGGATCCTCCGCCTCGACCTTCTGAGCCCGGTCCATAATGATATTGGCTAGCCCGACGATCAGCAGAGCCGCGCAAAGCCCGAACAGCGCGATTTGCAGCCGGTGAACGGACTGCGCCCGCAGTTCGCGGTCCGAACGGTGCAGATAGTGCTGCGGCTCGGTAACGGCACGTGCCAGGCTGTCGCTTTGGGATGGCACCTGATCGGCGCCGCTTGGCATCACTTCTCGGCTCATTCGTCAGCCAACCAGCTGAATACCGGCAGCCCTTTTTCTTCCAGCCAGGCGCGGTTGTAGATCGTCGAAAGATAGCGAAAGCCAGTGTCGCACAGGATCGTGGCGATCCTTGAGCCTTTGCCGAGCTTCTTGCCCAACGCAACTGCCCCCGCGACATTGATGCCTGTCGAGAGCCCCAGGCATAGACCTTCCTCGTCGAGCATTCTGCCGACCCATTCCAGACCTTCTTCGTCCGAAATGCGGAATTGGGTATCGATGGGCGCGCCTTCGAGATTGGCAGTGATGCGGCCCTGCCCGATACCCTCGGCGACAGACGTCCCCTCAGCCTCAAGCTCGCCGCAGGCATAGTAGGAATAGAGCGCCGCACCGTGCGGATCGGTGAGCGCGATGGTAACGTTCTGGTCGAAAGCCTTCAGGCCCATGCCGACCCCGGCAATGGTCCCGCCCGTACCGGCAGCGCAGGTGAAGCCGTCTATTCTGCCCTCCAGCTGATCCCAGAGTTCGCGCGCCGTTCCCTCGATGTGCGCCTTGCGGTTGGCGACATTATCGAACTGGTTGGCCCACACCGCGCCTGCGGTCTCTTCGGCGATACGGCGCGAAGTGTGGACGAAATGGTTTGGGTCGGCAAACTTGGTGGGTGGCACCAGCACCAGCTCCGCGCCCAGCGCGCGCAAGGTGTCCATCTTTTCCTTGGACTGATTGTCAGGCATTACAATCACCGTCTTGTAGCCGCGCGCATTGGCTACGAGCGCGAGACCGATGCCAGTGTTGCCCGCTGTACCTTCCACGACCGTTCCGCCGGGCTGAAGTTCACCCCGCTCCTCGGCATCGCGGACGATGTAGAGAGCGGCGCGGTCCTTCACCGAGGCACCTGGATTGGCGAATTCGCACTTACCCCAGATCTCGCAGCCCGCAGCTTCGCTCGCGCCCTTCAACAGGACGAGCGGCGTCTTGCCGATCAGGTCGAGAGTGCTGCGTTGGGGCTCGGGAGCCGTCATGCGGCAAACCTAGGAGGCGTTAGGGTTCGTCGCAAGCAATCGATGCTTGCCCCGTCCCTAGTCTTCCTGCGCGATGGTGACTTTCATGCCCTCAAGTGCGGCCGTGACCGGTATCTGGCACGAGAGGCGCGAGTTGTCATCGCGATGCTCGGAGCTGTCGAGCAGGTCGTTTTCGTCTTCCGACATCGGCGGCAGCTTGTCCTTGAAGGACGGATCGACATGGACATGGCAGGTCGCGCACGAGCAGCAGCCGCCGCACAGTGCGAGCAATTCGTCAAAACCGTTATCGCGGATGACTTCCATCAGGGTCCGGCCCTCATCAGCCTGAACGCTCTTTTGCTCGCCTTCGTTATTGACGACCGTAATCTGCGGCATGCCTGCTATCCCTTCCAGTGGCGCACCTTCCGCGTGGTGCATTTTTCGCTCGCGCTGCTAATGCCTCGATTGCACTTTGGCAAGGGAAGCAGACATGGGATTGGACGCCGGAGCGATAAAAAACGGTCTGGACGCCATTGCTGCGAATGACTCGCGCATTTTCCGCGCTCTGGAGCTTGCCGGATACCCCGAGCCACGATTGCGGCCCAGAGGCTATGCAACACTGCTGCGCACCATCGTCGGACAGCAAGTCAGCGTCGCTGCGGCGGCTTCGGTTTGGCGCAAGCTGGAAGCCCACCTGGGCGAGGAAGTTGCGCCTGACAGGTTGCTCGCCAGCGAATTCGACGAACTGCGCGCCTGCGGCCTGTCGCGCCAGAAGCAGGGCTATGCGCGCTCGCTGTGCGAACTGGTGGTGAGCGGCGCGCTCGATCTCGAGAATCTGTCAGCCGACGACGAGGAGGTGATTGTCGACCTCACGCGGATCAAGGGCATCGGCAGGTGGTCGGCTGAGGTCTACCTGCTGTTCGCTGAGGGCCGGCCCGACATATGGCCCGCCGGAGACCTCGCCGTTCAGGCAGGACTGCACAAGCTACTGGAACTGGAGACGCGACCGTCGGAGAAAGAAACCCGCGCGCTGGCCGAAGAGTGGCGGCCGCATCGCGGCGCAGCGGCAATCTTTACGTGGCACGTCTATAACAACCCGGCCTTGTAAGGAGCTTGGACGTGCCCGAGCCCTGCAAAATCATCCTCGGACCATTCGCTGGAACGGTATGGCGCCTTCTTCCCGTTTCATCGCGCGACATTCCGAACGCTCCAGCCAAAGCGCCGGAGGGACGGTTTCATCATTCAGGTCAGGTTGCCACCTATACCTCGCTAAGCGCTGATGGCGCGCATGTTGCAATTCAACGCTATTTGAAGGACGGGATCGAACGGGGGCTGGTATCGATGCATTTGCAGGCGGAGTATTTCGCCGACTTCCGCAATGATGCAGGTGCGTCAATTGTCTGGCAGGAGCTGCGAAGTTGTAGCATCCCCTCTCCAACTTGGACATTTTCGGACGCGGCTAGGCAAGCGGGCGCACAGGCCATGCTTTACTCTTTGCGCTCGCGACCTGAACTCGCGCATGCCGTTGTCTTTCAACCGGAATGCCTGACATTCCCACCTGGCGAAACCGAGATCAAACAATCAGCGCGATGAATGTCGCGATATCCGTGCCTACTCCGCGGCAGGCGCGGCCTGCCTTTCGGGGACGCGTCCGCGAGCGATGGACCGGCACACGAACAATGAGAGCGAAGCGGCCACGCAAATCGCCGAAAAGACAATGAACATGAGATCGTATCCGCCGGTTCGGTCATAAACCTCGCCTCCGAACCGCATGCTAATCGCGCCGCTCGCTGACATAAAAAGCATCGCAATGCCGTTGGCGGAGCCGAACGAAGCCGGACCAACATAGTCGGCCAGCAAGGCCATGAATAACGGCATTGTCGCACCGACTGCGAGCCCGAGCAGACCAGCGGAAATGAATAGCGCGAGATAGCCTTCCGCAATTGTGAGGGCCAGGAACAGCCCGGCCAGCACGCCGAAGGTCAGCGCCAGCCCGAGCGCCTTGTCGATCCTGTCTCCGATCCACACGAGCAGTATCTTGCCGACAATCGCTGTCGCACCGAGGACTGAAATGAGGGTAGCGGATTTCGTGACGCTCACGCCCTCTTCCTGGGCGATCGGAACCAGCGAAATCATGACTGTCTGGAACCCGCCCATTGCAAGCGCGACGCCTCCCGCCAGCAGCCAGAACAGCGGCATGGAGAGGATTTGCCTCGCGCTCATCGGCCTGGACTCCGCGGGTTGCACGGATTGCGCCGCAGGCTGCGCATCCGCCGATTTTGGCTGAGGCTCCTTATCGTCAGGTCCGGGCCGGTCTCGAAGCATGAGAATCATGGAAAGCAGGATGACGAGCAGGCAAGCACCCAAGATCATGAGGCAATTTCGCCAGCAAGCGACATGGATAAGCCAGCCCACGACGGGCGCCATGATCAGGCTTCCCAGCGAGGCGCCCATTATCGCCAGCGCCATGGCCCGCGCCCGCTGCGCCTCGAACCAGCGCGCGACGAGTGTCAGACCGCCCAACTGACTCACGCCGGCAAGCCCTACCGGCAGTGCAACCGCCAGCAGCACCGCACTCAGCAAGAGATTGTGAGACAGGCCGAGCCCGACCATTCCGAGGCAGAATACGGTCGCACAGATCGCGAGAATCCGGCGCACCGTATAGTTGTCGATCAGGCGACCCAGGAAAGGAGCGATCGCCGCGCCTCCAAGGTTGGAAATAATCAGGCCGGTGTTCATATCCGCGCGGGAAAGGCCGAACTCTTCCGAGACTGGAATGACGAACAAGCCGAAGGCATTGGCGCTCGATCCGACGATGAGCAATTGGAACAGCATGGCTATCCCAACGATGCGCCAACCATAGTATTGAAGCATGCCTTCTCCCGAACCTGTTAGGCGGCCGCAGGCGCCGCGCGCAAACGAGCTTTCAACGCCACTGACCGCCGTCAACCTCGCAACGAAGGTTGTTCGCCGGACGCACTCGCAGTGCCCTCGACTGCGCTCTCAGACAATCCCCCCGATAAACTTTGCCATATCCGCATCGCGCTTGCTCAGGCCACCAGCATCGTGAGTCGTGAGCGTCATTTCGACGCGATTGTAGACATTGAACCATTCGGGGTGGTGGTCGGCCTTGTCCGCATGGAGCGCCACCCTGGTCATGAATCCGAACGCCTCGTTGAAATCGGCAAAGGTAAAGGTGCGGGTGATCGCTTTGCCATCCTCGCGCAACTCCCAACCGGGATTGTCTTTCAACAACGTGTCACGTTCGGACTCGGTCAGTTCGGCGATCGGCATAGGGCTCTCCTTGGCAGTCGAGACTGTTTCGCCTAACGGTCGCGCCCATGCAAGAGTGCCGTATCGCCGCCGTGGACCTTGCCTGCCGTCGCGGCGAGCGTGTGCTGTTCTCCGGCCTGTCTTTTCAGCTTGGCCCGGGCGAGGCTTTGCAGATCACCGGTCCGAACGGCGTGGGCAAGTCGAGCCTGCTACGGATCCTCTGTGGCCTGCTGCGCCCGCTCGCCGGATCGGTGGAGCATGAGGGCGAGATCGGTCTGATCGACGAAAGCCACGCACTCGACATGGCGCTGCCGCTGGGCAAGGCGCTTGCCTTCTGGCAGCGGATCGACGGTCCTGCGGACGACCGGCTTGCCCGGCTCGGTCTGGCAGACCTGCTGGATATTCCGGTGGGCTATCTCTCGACAGGCCAGAAGAAACGCGCCGCACTTGCCCGGCTGATCGGCCAGAACGCGCCAGTCTGGCTGCTCGACGAGCCGCTCAACGGGCTCGACGCCCAGGGCGCAGAACTGGTTCAGGAACTTGCCGAGGAGCATTGCCGCGCGGGCGGTGTGTGCGTGATCGCGTCGCACCAGCCGCTTGCGATGCAGGGCTTGCGCAGCCTCGCCCTGGCGGAGTTCGAGCAGTGAGCGCGCGGCTCTGGACCATCCTCCGGCGCGATCTTGCCCGCCTCGTGCTCGGCGGGCGCAGCGGCGCATTGCTACCGGTGCTGTTCTTCCTTGCGGTCGCCATGCTCTATCCGTTCGCCGTTGGGCCTGACGCGCCAATGCTGGCCAAGACCGGCGGCGGGGTGATCTGGGTGGCGGCGCTGCTCGCCGCGATCCTGCCGCTTGACCGGCTGATCGAGCCCGACATCGAAGCGGGTTTTTTCGACCAGTGGACCCTGCGTGGCATTTCCGAGGAAGCCGTGATTGCGGTGCGGGTGCTTGCCCACTGGCTCAGCTTCGGACCGCCACTCATGCTGGCGACCATCCCGGCCGCCGCCTTGCTCGGCATCGACGCTTATGCCCTGCGCACTATCGAACTTGGCCTGCTGGCCGGGACTCCGGGCCTTGCCGCTCTCGGTGTCATCATCGCCTGCATGACTTCGGGATTGAGAGGCGGGGCCGCACTGGCCGGGCTGCTGGTCATTCCGCTCGCCGTGCCGCTGCTGATTTTCGGCGCGGGCAGTCTCGCATCGAATGCTTCTGGCAGCGGCGAAAACGGATTGGCACTTGCAGCCGCGTGCTCTCTGGTGTTGATCGCCATTGCGCCCTTCGCCGGGGGCGCGGCAATACGAGCCGCCCGGGAAGGATAGCATGACGTCAGTCCCCAAATCAGCCGCCGAGGAATGGCGACGTCACTGGTCGCTGCCTTTCGTTGCCGCTGCGGGCTATTCCGTCGCCTCGATGCACTCCTACGGCATCGGCGTATTCATCGAGCCGTTGCAGGCCGAATTCGGCTGGTCGCGCGCTTTTATTTCGGGTGGCCTCACGATCGCCGGAATCGGCGGGGCGCTTCTGGCGATCCCCATGGGCATTCTGGTCGACCGGTTCGGGCCGCGCCGGATCGGCATGATCGGAGTCGTTGTCATGTGCTGCGCCTTCGGCCTGCTTGGCACGGCGACCGGTACAGTGGCCAACTGGATCGCGCTGTGGGTGATCCTGGCGCTTTGCAACCCCTGGTCGACAGTGGTTTCCTGGACAAAGGCCGTCGCCAGCCGCTTCGAACATTCGCGTGGCCTCGCCTTTGCCATTACGCTTAGCGGCGCGCCGATCACAACGACATTCATCCCGATAGTCGCGACAGCCTTCACTCTCGCATACGGCTGGCGCTCGGGATTCTTCGGGGTCGCTGTGATTTGGGCGCTGATCGTCTGGCCGCTGGTGTTCCTGTTCTTCCGCTCTGCCCACGAAGAGCAAGCGAGCAGCGCAGACGAAGCGAAACCGCTCGCTCAGGTCGAACTGCCGGGCATCGACGTTGCAGAGGCGTTGCGCGGTCCGGCATTCTACCAGCTGCTGTTGGCCTCGGCTCTCTTCGCCTTCACCGTGGTCGGCACCACCGTCCATTTCGTCCCGATCCTGACCGACAGCGGCGCACAGCCAATGGCAGCCGCGGGAATCGCCTCGCTGGTCGGCATTTTCGCCTTCATTGGCCGCGTCGGCATGGGCCTGCTGCTTGACCGCTTCCCTGCCAACCTGCTCGGCGGCGCAGTCTGCACATTGCCCGCCATGTCATGCGCGATCCTGCTGACAAACGGCAGCGATCCGCTGTTCCAGGCGATCGCCGCCGCATTGCTAGGCCTGACAGTCGGCGGAGAGATCGACATCATCGCCTATCTGACAACGCGGCAGTTCGGACTCAAACGATATGGCGCGATCTACGGCTCGATGACGGCGGCAATGAACATCGGCACCGCGACCGGAGGGCTGATGGCGGGCGCCATCTTCGACTGGCAGGGAAGCTACGACACATTCCTGTTCGTCACCATCACTGCCATGCTGACCAGCAGTGTGGCATTGCTAACGATTGGCAAGGGCCGTTACGCAGCACATTAGGAGAAACAATCGTGTCTAAGAGCCAGATCGTGATCGATTTCCTCCATGCCTGGGACGAGAATGACTTCGATGCCGCTTTCGCATTGATGAGCCCTGATATCGTGTACAAGAATACCGGTTATCCCGACGCCGTGGGCCACGATGCCGTGCGCACTACGCTGGCCGCCCTGATCGACGGGACGACCCCGATGACCTCCGTGATCCACCAGATCGCGGAAAACGAGAACGGCACGGTCATGACGGAACGCACCGATACGCTGCACACGGCAGGCGGCGCGGTTTCATTCCCGGTGATGGGCGCCTTCGATGTAAAGGCAGGGCTGATTACCGGCTGGCGCGATTATTTCGATGCGAGCATGTTCAAGCAGGACTGATCGCGAGGGGCCAGCCTGGTCTTCCGCGATCTGCTGCCTGTGGTATCGGGAGCGGACACACCGAGAGAGGACGGCATGATGCAACACGTGCTGGAGATGCTGAGCGATGCCTGCGGGCCGTCATTCGCTCCCGACACGCTCTTCGAGGGCAATCGATATCTGAGCAACGAAAAGCTGAGGCAATGGGTCGCCTACCTGATGTTGCGCCGGGCCGGAGAGGTTCCGGGTGTACCCGTTGGCATGATCCACATGGAAATCGTCAAGGACTGCATCGACAAGGACCAAGTCAACGCCCTGTTTGCCAAGGCGCGTCGTACCCATCCCCATCTGGACCGATGGCTGTCCGAACGGCATGTGCCGCACTTCGACGCCGACGCGCTTGGCCACTGCCCCAAAGGATCTTTCGGGAAACTGGTCTACGAGAATGTCGTCGCGCGCAATTTCGATCTCGACATGTCCGGACACCTGCCCAACGAGACCGACATGGATTTCTGGATGTTGCGCGGGCTCCAGACGCACGATCTCGAACATATCCTCGGCGGATCGCAGTTCAACATCGTCGGCGAAATGCTGCCGCATACCATGCGCTATGGTTTCAGCTTCCGGCACTTGCCCGTGGAACTGGCAGCATTGCTGAGTACGCCGCTCTATCTGCTGACGATCTCGCATCTGGTCAGCGCGATGCTGCACACGCCCGGCGCATTCTCCGAAGTCTTCGGAAGGATCCAGAAAGGCTGGCAGATCGGACAGGAATCCGGGCCCTATTTCTTCGCCCGTTTCGAGGACTATTTAGAAATGCCGCTTGAGGAAGCGCGCCAAGCGCTGGGCATCCGCGGGGTGGATGATGCAGACACCTCGGCGGCCTCGCAGATCGTCCTCAAGGTTCCGCAGGCAGCCTGAGTTTCAGGCCTGAGCAGACGGCCCCGATACCCTTAGTCGTAAGGCGGCTTGTTGAGACCCTTGGGGCTTAGCGTAAACACCTCGCAACCGTCTTCGGTAATGCCGATCGAATGCTCGAACTGGGCCGACAGGCTCTTGTCGCGGGTCACCGCCGTCCAGCCGTCCGACAACAGCTTCACGGCCGGTTTGCCGAGGTTGATCATCGGCTCGATGGTAAAGAACATGCCCGGCTTGAGCTCCGGCCCGGTGCCGGCACGCGCGGCATGGACCACCTCCGGCGCATCGTGGAACAGCCGCCCGAGGCCATGACCGCAAAATTCGCGCACGATGCCGTAGCGGTTCGCCTCGGCATGGGCCTGAATTGCCGCACCGATATCGCCAAGATGAGCGCCCGGCTTCGCCTGCTCGATCCCGAGCATCAGGCATTCGTGCGTCACATCGACCAGCCGCCGCGCTTTCAGCGGCACTTCGCCAACCAGGAACATCCGGCTCGAATCGCCGTGCCAGCCGTCGAGCAGCGGCGTCACGTCGATATTGACGATATCGCCTTCCTTCAGCGTTTTGTCCGAAGGAATGCCGTGGCACACGACATGATTGATCGAGATGCAACAGGAGTGCGCATATCCGCGATAGCCCAGCGTCGCCGGAACCGCGCCATTGTCCAGCGTGAACTCGCGCACGAAGGTGTCGAGTGCAGCCGTGGTCACTCCTGGCTGCACCAGCGGTGCCAGCGCATCGAGGTTTTCCGCCGCCAGTTGCCCCGCCTTGCGCATGCCATCGAAGGCTTCCGGCCCATGCAGCTTGATCGTGCCGTCGCGCAGGACCTGCTCGCTGTCGTCTACTGTCTGATACTGATCCATCGCGCCCATTTAGCGAATGGTTCGCGATATTGCGAGACTACTTGGCTTCCGCAAAGCTGCCGCGAAATTCGCGTTTCACTTTCGACAGGACCTGCGGCGTGACCGGAAGCGTCACGTCGTATGCCCCTTCCACGTAAGGCCCGGCAATGTAGGGCGCGATCAGGAAGCCGATCTGGTCAATGGCCATGCCGTTGGACGAGCCCAGTACGATTACCGTCTCGGTCGGATCGGGACATTCGTCGAAGCCGCTCATGCTGTCTCCGCCCCGTCGCTCGGCACGTTCCTTGTCGAGCGCTGCGCAGAATTCTGCCCGCACTGCATCGACAAACAGTCGCTTGGACTGAAACAGCTCGCTAGGTTCGCGCAGCTTGCCTGCCACCTTGTCCCACAGCAGCGCATCGAAACCGAGATTGCCGTGGGCCCCGCCGGAATAGGACTCGATCGAGGCGGACAGGCTAAGCCATCGTGGGAGGTCGGCAACGACCGCCCAGTGCTCCTCATAATAATGACTCATGCAACTCACGGCATCGGGCGGGCAATCGCTCCTGGCTTCCTCCCAAAATCCCCGACGTTCGGCCCTGACCTTGTCCTTGCGCGACAGAAGCAGGGCATCGAGCGGGGCAATCGCATTGGCTTGCGCAGGCCGTGAATAGCCGAACGACCAGGTATCCTCGTCGGCACTTTCCTTAAACGTTACGACCTTGCCGGGCTGAGCGCCCGCACCATTCTCGTCAGCCGCAGCACTTGCCGCAGGCGTTTGCGAGGCACATGCGGCCAGCAGCAACACCGCCGCGGCAAGCACACTGTTGCGGATCATTCGTCTTTTCCTCTCGCGAAACCGCCATGTTCCCGGCTAGGGACGCGAACACCATGACCGACAAGAACGATTTGATCCAGCCCGACAAGGGGCAGCAGGCCACGTCCATTCACCTGGTCGACAAGGACGGGCTCGACACGTTCGTCAAATCCTTGTCCGGCGCGCAGCGGGCCGCGCTTGCCGCACAAAAGTTCGAGGCCGACAAGCACCAGTCCGCCATCATACCCGATGGCGACGAATGGTTCGTCGTTTCTGGCGTGGCCGATCCGGCAAAGCTATCCAGCTGGTGTATTGCGAAGCTCGCCGAGACACTTCCGGCAGGCACTTACCGCCTTGCGCAGGGTGAACCTGGCCAGGCCATGCACGGCTGGATCACCGGCCAGTACCGGTTTGCTCGCTATCAATCCGAGGACAAGGGCGAAGGCCCGCGCGTTTTGCTCACCGGTAAAGCCAAGGCGATCCCGGCCGCGCTGGCCGAAGCCCAAGCCGTTGCCATGGTGCGCGATCTCGTCAACACGCCTGCCGAGGACATGGGGCCTGCCGGGCTGGAAGCCGAAGCGGAAAAGCTGGCAAATGCAAACGGCGGCAAGCTCTCTATGACGCGCGGCGACATGCTCGAACGAGAATTTCCGATGGTCCATTCCGTCGGGCGAGCGGCATCGCGCGAACACGCGCCACGCATGATCGAGCTGGAATGGGGCGATCCAAAGCACCCGCGCATTGCTGTGGTGGGCAAGGGCGTAACCTTCGATTCCGGCGGCCTCGACCTCAAGCCGGGTTCGGGCATGGCGCTGATGAAGAAGGATATGGGCGGTGCGGCGCATGCCTTGGCGCTGGCGCGGCTGATTATGGAAACCGAACTGAAGGTTCGGCTGCATTTGCTCGTTCCGGCTGCGGAGAACGCCGTGTCCGGCAATGCCTTCCGCCCTGGCGACGTGCTCAAGTCGCGTAGCGGCACGAGCGTAGAGATCACCAATACCGATGCCGAAGGCCGCTTGCTGCTGGGCGATGCGCTGACACGCGCAGGAGAAGAAGATCCAGAACTGGTCATCGATTTCGCGACCCTGACCGGTGCTGCGCGCTCGGCATTGGGGCCGGACCTGCCCGCACTGTTCGCCCGGAAGGAAGAAACCGCGCAGGCGCTGCTCGCCGCCGGGCTCGCACACGATGATCCGTGCTGGCAACTGCCGCTGCACGACGCCTATCGGGAATGGCTGAAATCAGACATCGCCGACGTGATGAACTCGCATGCAAATGCCTTTGCCGGGGCGAGCGTCGCCGCGTTGTTCCTCGACAAATTTGTCCCGGAAGGCACTGACTGGGCGCATTTCGACACCTTCGCCTGGCGTCCGACCGCCAAGCCGGGACGGCCCAAGGGCGGCGATGCGCTGGGCCTGCGCGCTGTCTGGCACATGCTGAAGCAGAAATATGCGTAACCTTGCGTTGACCCGATGGCCCGTATAAGCGCTCCGCTCTTCGGTTTTGGGGATCGGGAACCCGTGAAAACGACGGACGATTACCTGCGCAAAGACGAACTCGGTGGCGAACTGGTCATGACCGGGCCGAGCCCGCGCGCCGATGGCATATCGCTTCCGGTGCGCGGCGATCTGGCGCATATCCGGCTCGCAGGCATTCATTTCGTGCCCCATTATGCCGTGCCGCTGACGCACCGCGCTGGCCCGCTCGGGGCGGATATACGCAATGCTGCAAACAACGATGGCGAGGTCATCGCCACACTGAAGCCAGGTGGCGTCTTCGACGCTCTGGAAGTGGCCGGAGGCTGGGCCTGGGGAGAGGCGGGCGAGAATGGGCCGGTTGGTTACGTCGCGCTGAGCCAGATCGAACGGTGCGAACCATGAGCAGCACCGTGTTCATCGACGGCGCAGCGGGAACGACCGGGCTCGAAATCGTGGAGCGGCTGTCGGCCCGGCCGCAATTTTCGCTGCTGGTTCTCGATGAGGCCCGGCGCAAGGACGATGCTGCGCGGGCCGAGGCACTCAACGCGGCCGACTTCGTGATCCTGTGCCTGCCCGACGAGGCCGCGAGGCAAGCCGTCGCGATGATCGAGAACGACACCACGCGCGTAATCGACGCATCGACAGCCTACCGAGTGGCACCTGGCTGGGTTTACGGCTTTCCCGAAGTAGTCGGACGGGAAACGGTCGCGCAGGCGCGCTTCGTCAGCAATCCTGGCTGCTATCCGACAGGTTTTCTGGCACTGATGGCGCCGCTGGTGCGCTCCGGGCTGCTGCCTGCCGACTGGCCCTACACGTGCAACGCGGTTTCGGGCTATTCGGGCGGCGGCAAGGCGCTCATCGAGAGGTTCGAACACGGCGATGGCAGAAACATCGCGTTTCGCGCCTATGGTCTCACGCTCAATCACAAGCACGTGCCGGAGATGCAGGTGCATGCTGGGCTCGTCCATCCGCCGGTCTTCGCTCCGGCGGTCGTGCCCGCCTATCGCGGCATGGTTGTCGAGGTGCCGTTACCGCTTGCCTCGATTCCGGGCGCTGCCAGTCCGGCGGCGATGCTGGAGGCATTCGAAGAGTACTATCACGACAGCCCACTCATCCAGGTGAGCGCGACGGTACCGGACGAACTTACATTGCTGAGCGATTGCGAACCGCGAGACGGCATGACCCTCTACGTCGCCGCCGGGGCAAATGGATCGCAAGCCCGGCTGATCGCCGTGCTCGACAACCTGTGCAAGGGCGCCAGCAGCGGCGCGATGCAGAACCTCAACCTGATGGCCGGATTGCAAGAGACGGCTGGCCTGCTGGTCTGATCCGGCGGGCCGACGGAAGAAACCATCGCCCGTTTTTTGGGCAGCCCTGCCGATTATTTGACCATTTGCGCGATCTGCGAGCGCCGATATCCGCTCGATCCCTGCTGAATCGATGCTCGAAACGGCGAATCCGGTCTTTTCGCGGCGAAACACATCGCCTATCGATACTCTGTGCGTCTCTGGCACGATTCTTGATACTATTCACAGGTGACGGGGCAAACGGTTCGCAGAGACAAGGCCGACACCGTGATCAATGCGCAAGGTGGGATAAGGCGTGAAAAAAATCGAAGCAATCATCAAGCCGTTCAAGCTCGATGAAGTGAAGGAGGCGCTCCACGAAGTTGGCGTGTCCGGAATTACCGTGACCGAGGCCAAGGGTTTCGGCCGCCAGAAGGGCCATACCGAGCTCTATCGCGGCGCCGAATATGTCGTCGATTTCCTCCCCAAGGTAAAGCTTGAGGTGGTCGTTCCCGATTCCTTGGCCGAGCGTGTGGTCGAGGCGATCACCGGGGCCGCGCAGACGGGCCGAATCGGTGACGGCAAGGTCTTTGTGGTGCCGATCGAAAGCGCCGTGCGCATCCGCACCGGCGAGCGCGACGACGACGCGGTGTAAATATTTGCGGATCGGGCTGGCACGTGCCGCCTGATCCCACGGAAGCGGACCTGTCAGGGGCCAGGCTCATTTCCGCAATCCATTACCCCTACCACCTCTTGCGCCGAGCAAGGGTCAAACTGGAGAACTATGAATGGCTAGTGCAAAGGACATCCTCAAGCGCATCAAGGATGAGGAAATCGAGTGGATCGACCTTCGCTTCACTGACCCGCGCGGCAAGTGGCAGCATCTCCAGATGTGCGCCGGCCCGCTGGGCGAGGACGAATTCGAGGAAGGCCTCATGTTCGACGGTTCGTCGATCGAGGGCTGGAAGACGATCAACGAGTCGGACATGATCCTCAAGCCCGATCTCGACGCAGTCTACGCCGATCCTTTCTCCGCCACGCCAATGCTCGCAGTGTTCTGCGACATCGTGGAACCATCCGATGGCCAGCTCTATTCGCGCGACCCGCGCTCGACTGCCAAGCGCGCCGAGGCCTTCGTCAAGTCTTCGGGCGTTGGCGACACCGTTTACGTCGGCCCCGAGCCGGAATTCTTCATGTTCGACGACGTCAAGTTTTACGACGGCTATGACGGCAATGGCTTCAAGATCGACGATATCGAGCTTCCCACCAACACCGGCGCTGATCTCGAAGGCGGCAACCTGGGCCACCGCCCCCGCGCGAAGGGCGGCTATTTCCCGGTCCCGCCGGTCGACAGCTCGATGGACATTCGCGCTGAAATGGTATCGACCCTGATCGAACTCGGCCTGCCGATGGACAAGCACCACCACGAAGTGGCGGCGGCGCAAAGCGAGCTTGGACTGACCTTCGGCACGCTCACGCAGACGGCCGACCGCGTGCAGCTTTACAAGTATGTCGTGATGATGGTCGCCCAGGCCTACGGCAAGACCGCGACCTTCATGCCCAAGCCGATCAAGGAAGACAATGGCTCTGGCATGCACTCGCACATGTCGATCTGGAAGAAGGACAAGCCGCTGTTCGCTGGCAACGGCTACGCCGGTCTTTCCGACACCTGCCTCCACTACATCGGCGGCGTCATCAAGCATGCGAAGGCGCTCAACGCTTTCACCAACCCGACCACCAACAGCTACAAGCGCCTGGTACCGGGTTACGAAGCGCCGGTTCTGCTCGCCTACTCGGCGCGCAACCGCTCTGCTTCCTGCCGCATTCCCTACGGCAGCGGTGCGAAGTCGCGGCGTGTCGAATTCCGGTTCCCCGATCCGCTCGCGAACCCGTACCTCGCCTTCTCGGCGCTGCTGATGGCCGGCCTCGACGGCATCAAGAACAAGATCCATCCGGGCGAAGCGATGGACAAGAACCTTTACGATCTGCCGCCGGCAGAGCTTGCCGAGGTTCCGACCGTTTGCGGTTCTTTGCGCGAAGCGCTCGAGTCGCTGGAGGCCGACAATGCCTTCCTGCTCGAAGGCGGCGTGTTCACGTCCGATCAGATCGAGGCTTACATGGAGCTCAAGTGGGAAGAGCAGCTGCGCTTCGAAACCACGCCGAGCCCGGTCGAGTTCGATATGTATTACAGCGCGTAATTCACGCGATAATTCGATCACCAAGGAGGGCGTCCGGAGCAATCTGGGCGCCCTTTTTCCTTGCCGGCATGGTTAATCCGGCGGGAAGCATTTTCGGCTAAGCCTGCGTGCAATGACCGCAAGCACCCGCCCTGTCGCCGTTATCGGCCCGGACAGCCCAATCGGGCTGACTGTCGTACGCGAACTGGGCGCGCACGGCCTGAAGGTACTGGCGCTGGGAAAATCGCGCGATTCGCTGACGCGCGCCTCTCGCTACGCGACGATCTTCGAAACCATTGATGGACCGCTTGAGGCATGCCTGCCCGATATCGTCGCTCGCCATGATCCGCTGGCGGTTCTCGCAATTTCCGAACACCACCTGGTCGAGCTGGCGGCCCTGAAAGGAAAATTGGGCGAATTCAGGGTTCTTTGCCCCGATATCGACAAGCTCTCCGTGGTGCTCGACAAGCGACGCACGCTCGAGATCGCACAAGGGCTTGGCATCGATGTGCCGCAAAGCTGGCAGCCGCTGGCAGGCGAGGACCGTGCCGGGAAAGCCGCAAGCCTTGCTTATCCCCGTCGCGATCAAGTGGGCCGATCCGGCTGGAGTTTCAGCCAAGCTCGAGGCGCTCGGTCTTGAACTCGAAAAGGTCGAATATGCCGCCTCGCCCAATGAACTTCTGGCGATCGTCTCGCGCTACGATGCCCTCGGCCTCTATCCGCTCGTTCAGGAGTGGTGCCCCGGCGAAGGACTGGGCCAAATGCTCAACATGCACAAAGGCAAGGCGAGCCTGACCTTCCAGCATCGCCGCCTGCGCGAGTGGCCGCCAACCGGCGGCGTCTCGGGCTTCTGCGAGGCGGTTCAGCCCGCGCTCCATGCAGCGCAGATGGAAAAATCCGAAGCCTTGCTGCAAGCGATCGGCTGGCAGGGCCCGGCGATGGTCGAATATCGGCACGATCCGGAAACGGGCCGCTACAAGCTGATGGAAATCAATGGCCGGTTCTGGGGCAGTATCCCGCTGGCCTACCATTGCGGCGCGCATTTCGCCTGGGAACAGGTCCGCCTCGACGTGCTCGGCCAGAGCGCAGGCCAGACCACACGTCCTTACCGCAATCGCCGCGCACGCTATGCGATCCCCGACGCCAAGCACCTGTTCACCGTGCTGCGCGATGGATCGCTGTCGATCCAGCGCCGGATCGGCAACGGCCTGCGCTTCTTCGCCGATTTCCTCGATCCGCGCGTGCGCTATTACGTGTGGTCGTGGCGCGATCCCATGCCGATGCTGGCTGACCTTACTGGCGCGATCAGGCGCAAGCTGATGGGAATCTCCTGACCAAGGACTCCACTGCGCGTTCGATGCGCGTCAGGCAGGTCGGCAGGTAGCTCTCATCCTCGTCGTAGGGATCGTGGAGGTGCGGCAACGGCGGGTTCACGAAGCCTCCCAGCAACATGCGCGGCAGATGTGCCACGGTCGGGGCGGTCGCCAGCAGGCGCGCGTGACGCGTTTCCATCGCCAGCATCAGGTCGCCCTCCTGCGGCACGAAATCATCGATGTCTGTCGCCCGGTGTGCGGTCATATCCACGCCGCGTTCAGCGGCCAGTTCGACCACTGGATTATGCGCTTCCCTGCCGGTCGCCGTTGAGAGCCCGAACGACGCCACCCGCGCACCCGCGCGCCGCGCCAACACGTCGGCGTAGGCGCTGCGGCAGATGTTACCATGGCATACGAAGACCAGCCGCCGCACCGTGCCCGGATCGGGTTTGGCCTGCCCCGAAAGACCAAGCGCAAGCTCGCCATAGGACAGCGCGAGCCGCACGGCTCCGCGCGGGGTTGCAAACTGGCGGGTGATGACCGGAATGCTCATCCGTAGACCGCGTTGGCGAAGGCCTGTTCCGCCATCCTGCCAAGCTCGCGCATCCGGCTGGCAGGCAGGGCCTTAGCGCGCCCGGACAATGGGCGCTGGCCCGCCAGCCGCTCGCGCACCCATTCATCCGAGAATGTGCCGGTGGTCACGCCCGGCTCCTCTGCGAGCCATAGGCAGAGCGCCTCGAAGCGGCGTTTGACCAACCGGTTAGCTATGGCGCGATCGCGATTCATCATCTCGAAGCTGTGAGAGACGAGCGCGAAGGCGCGCCAGTCCTGCTCCCTGGCATGGCGGATCGCCGCCTTGAGTTCGCGAGAAGACAGAGCCGTCAATTGCGCATGACGCAGACCTCTGCGCGTGGCGATGGCGGAAATCGGTACTTCGCGCACCCCCTTGCGGGAAACCGGCAGAAGGTTTTCCGGACCCAGTCCGATCCGGCAATCCCCGCCGATCAGCGCAGGCGCAAAGCTGCTGTCGAACGCAATGCCTAGCCTGGTGAGCGCCGCAAGAGTGTCGTCATTGGCACCATAGTTTCCCGCCCGGAAAGCAAGCGGATATGGCGCGCCAGCCGCGACCAATTGCTCGGCCGCCCAACCGATCAGCACCTCCTGCTCGTCGCCGGTAAAGTCAGAAAGATTCCGCCCTGCCCGCCCCGGCGGCAGCGGGTTCCCGTCTGCCAGGGCCAGCCACTCGGTATGCAGATGCAATTGCACGTCATGGCCGCGCGCCATGATCGGCTCTACAATCCGCGCCACAGCCGCATCACCCCACAGCAGTGCGGGCATCGGATCGACAAAGAATACGGCCTTGAGACCATGCCGGTCCAGCACATCCATCTGGTAATGGATGCCGACCGGCCCACTCGGCGTCTCACAGGCAAGGCAGCGCGCGAAATTGGCCGCGCACGAGAGATCTTCGCCCGAAGCGACATAGCCGGACGCATATTCGGTATCGACGGTGAGCATCACCGGAAGCATGGTTAAGCCATAGCACAACCGGCTTAATTGCCGGTTACATGGCCAAACCGTTGCGCCTGCCATAGGGATGGCTAGGCCCGGTCGAACGACAGAGGGAGAATTGACATGGCGACCGTCGCACTGGTCACAGGCGCTAACACCGGCATCGGCTTCGAGGCGGTGCGCGGCCTGCTGCAAAAGGGCATGACCGTCTATCTCGCCGCACGCGACGTGACCAAGGGCGAAACCGCTACCGCTGAACTGGCCAGTGAAGGCGATGTGCGTTTCGTGCGGATCGACACGACGGACGTTTCGACCTTCCAGCCCGCGCTCGACCGGATCGAGGCCGAGCAGGGCAAGCTGGACATTCTCGTGAACAATGCCGGCGCGGCCTTTTCCGGCTCGGCGCTCGACATCGATCCCGAAGTGCTGCGCACCTGCTTGGAGACCAACCTGCACGGGCCGATGCAACTGACGCGGCAAGCCCTGCCGCTGCTGCGCAAGTCTGACAATGCCCGCATCGTGAACGTTTCAAGCGGCGCGGGCCGCTTCGATTTCATGGCTGACCCGGGGCCAACGGTAAGTAATCTCGTGCCCTATGCCTATTGC
This sequence comes from uncultured Novosphingobium sp., assembly GCA_964603645.1. Classification (GTDB taxonomy): domain Bacteria; phylum Pseudomonadota; class Alphaproteobacteria; order Sphingomonadales; family Sphingomonadaceae; genus Novosphingobium. The sequence continues at coordinate 42,809 of CAZRVW010000005.1, forward strand.
ATGAGCAAGGCGGCGATGAATGCGGCGACAGTCATGTTCGCAGGCGCCCTCAAGGATGAAGGCATTACGGTGAACGCCTGCAATCCGGGCTACGTCAATTCGCTGGTCAGCCGCTTCATGGGAACGCGAACACCCGCGCAGGGGGCCGAAATCATCATCGACCTTGCGACCACGGATAGCGACGCAACCGGCAAGTTCTTCGAATACAATGGCAAGGAACTGACCTGGTAGGATCTAGGGCGACCAAGAGCATTTGGTCCGGACTGAGGCGAAAATTGTGATCTGATGCGACCCGGAGCGCAGCGTACTGGCGGTACGTGAGCACCGGAAGCGCGTCAGAGCGCGATTTGCAGGCCGGTAGGGGCCAAATGCTAAACGAGCTTGAAGCGGTCCTGCTCGCCGGGAGTGTTGTCCTTGCCGGTACCATCGGCGGAGCGCGCACCGGCATTGGCCGCTGCCGTGGCAATCAGCGCGTCCTGCTGCGCCGGCTCGAGCCGCTCCCAGCCATCGCGACCAAGCCGTTCCAGCGGCCGGTAACGGACCTTGTATTGCATCCGGCTCGACCCTTCGACCCAATAGCCGAGATAGACGTAGGGCAGCTCCATTTCCGCCGCGCGACGGATATGGTCGAGGATGATGTAATTGCCGAGGCCCGACCGCTCAGCATGCTCTGGATCGTAGAAGCTGTAAATCATCGACAGCCCGTCGTGCTGGCGGTCCGTCAGGCAGGCGCCGACAAGACGGCCATCGCTTAGCCTGTCGGAAGACGGTTCACGATATTCGATAACATAGCTCGTTACCGGGGTATGTTCGACCATGTCGGCGAAATCGCTCTCATCCATCGCCGTCATGCCGCCACCGGGATGGCGCACGCCAAGATAGGTGCGCAGCAGATCGAACTGCTCAGGCGTCGCCCAGGGCCTGCGCAGAGTAGCAACCAGATCGCTGTTGCGCTTCAGATTGCGCTTCTGAGTCGACGAAGGCTCAAATTCGTCGGCGACGACGCGCACCGAAACGCAAGCGCTGCAATCGAGGCAGGAGGGCCGATAGGCGACGTTCTGGCTGCGGCGAAAGCCGATCCGGCTCAGCGCATCGTTGAGCGACTCAGCGTGAACGCCTTTCAGCTCGGTAAACACCTTGCGCTCGCTGCGATCGGGCAAATACGGGCAGGGCGCGGGGCTGGTAACAAAAAAGCGGGGAAAGCGGACTGGGGCCGTCACGACTGGTCGTTTCCTCCTCGCATCCTGGCTGGTGTACGGGTCTCTCAACCGGGACTATGCCTATCCGCCGCCCGCGTTGAAAGTGTTTTAACCAAGTTTCATGGTTAACAAGTGGTTATTTTGCACATTTGCTTGTTCGGTGCCGGCCCACTCCCCCACCCCGCCACCCAAAGAATAACATTCCGTCGGGTGGCGGGGTGGGGGAGTGGGCTGGAGCCGCAAACGAAATTTGCCAACCGCAAATTTCGCAAGAAATCCTAGTTCAGCTGCACCTGTTCGACCTCGTAGCCCTCCTGTTCAAGCGCCCGGATCAGCCCCTGAAGCTGCTCGGCATCGCGCGCTTCGCACTCGATATCGGTGAACAGACCCTTTGCGGGCAGACTGGTGAAGATGCGCTGGTGCCACACCTCGATGATGTTGACGTTGTGTGCGTGGAAGACCTTGGCCACTTTGAACAGCGATCCGGGCCGGTCCTGCATCTTGATCCGCAAGCGGGCCAGCCGCCCCGAGCGAGCCAGGTCGCGCAGCAGCACGTTGGCCAGCAGGCGCGTGTCGATGTTGCCGCCAGTCAGGACAATGCCGACCTTCTTGCCGGCAAACCTATCGCGATTGGCGAGCACGGCGGCCAGACCCGCCGCACCCGCGCCCTCGACAACCGTCTTTTCAATCTGGAGCAACAGCGCCAGCGCGTTCTCAAGCTGGGCCTCGCTCACCAGCGCCACGTCGTCGAGCAGACCGGCCAGCATCCGCGAGGTCATTGCACCCGGTTCAAACACGGCGATACCCTCGGCAAGCGTGTCACCGCCGATTGCCCGGTAACTCTTCTTGAGCATGTCGAACATCGAGGGATAGAGTTCCGCCTGGGCTCCGATCAGCGCGATGTCCGGCTTGATCGCTCGCGCCATCGTGCCCATGCCTGCTGCAAGCCCGCCGCCGCCAATCGGCAGCGTCAGCACCTCGATGTCGGGAACGTCTTCCAGCAATTCGAGCGCAACCGTGCCCTGCCCTGCCGCAACCAGCGGATCGTCGAAGGGGTGAATGTAGGTGAGGTCCAGTTCCTGCTCGAGCCGCCGCGCATGTTCGCTGGCCTGGTCGTAGGTCTCGCCCTCGAGTACGACCGTGCCGCCGACACTCTCGGTCTGCATCACCTTCACCATTGGCGTCGTTTTGGGCATGATGATCGTGACCAGGATCCCCAGCCGGGTTCCATGATAGGCTAGGCCCTGCGCATGATTGCCCGCCGAGGCGGCAATGACGCCTCGATTGCGCTCGCCCTCATCCAGCATGAGCATCGCATTGAGCGCACCGCGCTCCTTGAAGGCGGCAGTGAACTGGAGATTCTCGAATTTTAGCCAGATTTCCGCTCCGGTGATCTGACCCAGCGTCTGCGAATGCAGTGTGGGCGTGCGCACAACGGCGCCCGCAATCCGCGCGGCTGCCGCGCGAACGTCGTCCGCGGTAAATAGCGCATCGAGAGACTGTTCTGCTCCGGACATGGCAGCGCGGGTAAAGGATGGCGAAGCAAATAGGAAGCAATCGTGTTGCAGCGCCACCGTGCCACACGTAGGGTGCCCCGATGAGTGATGCTTGCAAAGTGTCCTTCTTGGGACTGGGCGTTATGGGCGGCGCGATCGCGGGCCATATCGCGCGCGCCGGGCACCGGCTCACGATCTATAATCGCACACCCGAACGCTGCGCCGCCTGGCAGGAGGCCTACCCCGACCTCGATGTCGAAGTTGCGACGGAACCGGCGCTTGCCGCCGAAGGGGCCGACGTCGTCATTACCTGTGTCGGCAACGACGACGATCTCGCCCAGGTCGTGCTGGGTCCGCACGGCGTCTTCAAGACTTTGCGCCCGGGTGGCGTGTTCATCGATCACACCACCGTATCGGCGCGGATCGCCAGGCAGATTTCGGTCGAGGCGCGGGACTTGCAGGTCCACTGCGTCGATGCGCCGATGACCGGATCGCAGATCGGCGCGGAGAGCGCCACGCTCACGCTGATGTGCGGCGGGCGCAAAGACGCGATCGAGGCGGCGCGCCCGGTAATGGAAGCCTACTCGCGCAAGATCGTTCACATCGGCAAGGCAGGTGCGGGCCAGACCGCGAAGATGGCCAATCAGATCGCCATCGCCGGGATCGTCGCGGGCCTCGCCGAAGCGGTCAGGTTCGCACAAGGCTCACACCTCGACATGGAGAAGGTTTACGAGGCGATCTCTGGCGGCGCGGCGCAAAGCTGGCAAATGGACAACCGCTGGCAATCGATGGACGCCGACGAGTTCGATTTCGGCTTCGCGATCGACTGGATGCGCAAGGACCTGGGTCTCGCTCTCGATGAAGGCCGCAGCCTGGGCGTCTCCTTGCCGATCGTGGCGCTGGTCAACCAGTTCTATGCCGAAGTGCAGGCCATTGGTGGCGGCAGGCAGGATACCAGCGCGTTGATCCGCAGACTGCCGCGCCGCGACGGGACCTGACGAAAACGCCTATTACGCCGGAGATTCTTCCGTCGTTGCCGCATCCGGCTCCGTCGCTTCCGCTTCCTCACGCGCGCGGCGCTTCTCGGTAAAGCGCATCAGCACCAGCGAACCCTCGAACAGCAGGATCAGCGGCGCGGACAGCAGTAATTGCGAGATGATGTCAGGAGGGGTGGCGATCGCCGCGACAACAAAGATCGCGACGATCACATAGCGCCGCGCACGCGCCAACTGGTCGCGGCTGACGATCCCCGCACGGTTCAACAGCATCATCAGCACGGGCAGCAGGAAACTGATCCCAAAGGCCAGAATGAACTGCATGACAAGCGAGAGGTAATCGCCCGTCCCCGGCAGCGCTTCCAGCTTCAGCCCACCGCGCTCGCCCTCGAAGCCCAGGAACCACGAAAACGCGGTCGGCATGACGATGTAGTAAGCCATTGCCGCACCGGCCGTGAACAGCACCGGCGTGGCAATCAAGAATGGCAGAAATGCCTTCTTCTCCTTCGCGTAGAGGCCCGGCGCGACAAAGGCCCAGAGCTGGTTGGCGATGATCGGGAACGACAGGAAAAAGGCGGCGAACAGCGCCACCTTGATCTCGACGAAGAAGGCTTCGTAGAGCTTCGTATAGATGAGCTTGCCTTCGCCGGCCGGGAAGGCCTGGGTCAGCGGACGCACCAAAAAGCCGAAGATTTCGTCGGCGAATGCGAAGCAGACACCGAAGGCGACGGCGAGCGCCGCAAAGGCGCGCAGCAGGCGCGTGCGCAATTCGATCAGGTGATCGAGCAGCGGCGCCTGC